>CAJTSL010000009.1 GCA_910578845.1 uncultured Lachnospiraceae bacterium | reverse complement strand
CAAGAAGCCACTGTTTAAAATGCCGGATATCGCTGTTGAAAGTAGAGAAACGCTTTTTCTGGTAAGAAGGCTGGACACCATTAGTGGTTTTGATGATTGTGGCGACGAGAAAGGTTTTATGGACATCAACGCCACAACAGGTTGGATAAACAACTTTCATGAGGGTCAACTCCTTTCGAAATAGTTGGGAGCCATTGACTGCCATATCACACATTTAACAAGAGCTAAAACAATTCTTAGATTGCGGACTCGTGGTACCACTTATTTGTGCTTGAAAGATATGGCTTACACTGATTAGTGTACTGATTCAATTCCTGAGAGAAAGCCTTCGACTCTCCTCGCCGTGCTTTGTAGTGTAGCTCCCTGTAACAATTATAAAAGAAGTGGTGGAAGACGCACACCATTTTTCATGACTATTTGTGCCGCCAGCGTCAGCGGCGGAATGGATGATTAGTGTGAAAAATCTATATATGGAAGATTTTTCAACCGCGAATTTGTGCCGACGCTGATAGCGTCTTGGTCCCAAATTCTCAGGTTGAGAGAGAGGCATGGTTATTAAAATGAAAATCAGTACTATTATTCCAGTATACAATGCTGAAAAATATATACGCCGCTGCCTTGACAGCATCTTAGGGCAAGATATTGAGCCACAGGAAATTATCTGTGTAGACGATGGTTCTACAGATCATTCCTTGGACATTTTGAGAAGCTATGAGAAGACACATGATAATATCCATGTAATAACACAGAAAAACTGCTATGCTGGGATAGCGCGCAATCACGGCCTTAAACTTGCAAAAGGCGAATATGTCCATTTCATGGATGCGGATGACTATGTCCTGCCCGGTTCGTATGCAAAAGTCTACGAAACCGCTAAGAAGCATGCTGCGGACTATGTAAAAACAAGAAGCAAGACTTTTGATATGCAGTCAGGCCTCCTTACGGAACGCAATTATTTCTCCTTGTCCGGCTTCCCGGAAAGCATTTACGGTAAAGTATGCTCCTTGTCTGATTGCCAGGATGTCCTTCTCAAAACAGCAAGGGCGCCCTGGACAAGCTTCATCAAAAGAAGCTATCTGATCGAACATAACATAAAATTCAATTCTCTTAGATGCGTAAACGACCGCTCCTTTTATATGGATGTCATTATGCATACAAACAGGATTGTCATCTGCAACTGCTATATGACATGTTATCAAATAAATAACAAAGAATCGTTAATGGGAATTAGAAGCGATAATTTCATATGCCTGATGCAATCCTATCAGATCATAAAAGATTTGGTTGCCGATATGCCAGACAATCTCAGAAAGAAGGTCTTAGGTTACGAATTCAACAGCTTAGCAGGCCGCTACGCAAAACTAGGCACCTCGCAGCGGAAAGAAGTTGATAGCATATTACTGCCTTTCCTGAAGGACTTCAACTGGAGCGAATTGGATGGCTCCATACTCACCGCGTCCATGTCACAGCCACTCTATGAGCTTTTAGGCATAGAATTTCCATCTGCGCGCCAAATAAAAGACTTGGCTGCGCTCACCGGCTTGTATGCAAGCTTTGATAAGATCGCTCTTTATGGCGCCGGAAAGGTATGCCATGCCCTGATACAATATTTAAACAAACGAAATGATATGCAGGACAAAATAGCCTGCATCATAGTATCAGATCAAGAAAATAACCCTGACAATCTCATGGGGGTTCCCGTACGTTCTGTGGAAAAAGGCAATCTAAGCGCTGATACTGTCATCATCATCGCTACTTTTGAGAATGTGCAGCTCCCCATTTACCATGGCTTGTCCTCAATCACTGCCTGTGACGTATGGGGCATGACCGATGCATTATATGAACAGCTCCTGCAAGAAAACTCATAATTCACTGCCGCTATCTGTAAATCGATTGCTTTTCTGATTTCTCAGATAGCGCTTTTCTTCTATCGTTTTGTATGCTCTATGACATATTGGTAAAGCTGCTCTAATTTTCTAATCATAATCTCTGGCGCTAACCGGTCAATCCGCTGCCTCGCTTTTTTCCCCATTTCTTCTTTTTGCGCTTCGTCCATGGCTGCCGCCTGATTCATTTTGCCCAATAAGCTGCCCGAATCCTCCGGCATACACAATAATCCGTTTTCCCCGTCATTTATTAATTGTTCATAACTTGCACCGTCGGTGCCAATTACGACCCTTTCGAAATACATTGCTTCCATACATGTATTCGATAAATTTTCTATGTAAGATGGACAAATGACAAAATCCGCCTGCTTCACAATTGGATATAACAAAGAATGAGGAAGCGCTTCTATATATAGAAACCGCTCCCGGTGTTTCCCTGCCCCTCTTTGTAGTGAACGGACTAAGTTCTCTTTTTTCCCGCTTTGCTCAATGCCGCAACATACAAAATAATATTCCTCATGTAATTGTAGGAATTGCTCTAATAGATCTGCGATCACTAAAACGCCCTTTATGATTGTTAAGCGCCCGAAAAAAAGCACATATTTTTTACCTTTCAGCTTGCTCAAATATACACTATCGTCATATTCACTGCATTCGTTCCAAAACGGCGATTCCAGCACCGCTACTCTTCTATGGATATCCTTTGCAAAAGCATTGGCAATGACATAGCTGGGCGCAAAAACCATCGTACACCTTTGGGCTGCCAAACGCTGCATAGACGCACAGATATTGGCTATTACTTTATTCGGGAAATCCCTGTCATATAATTTATCATAACTAGATAATCTCATAACGGCAGGAATTTTCCCATGATAAAGAAGCGCTACGCTCTGTATCGAGGAAAACTGAATCAAATCTATCTTTCTTGTTCTTACAAGCTCCGAAATCTTTCTATTCACAGCAAAACTGCTACATAAACTATTAACCGGTTCCTTTAAATAATCTGTTTTCAAGCGCAGCCTCGGCTCACGGACAAAAAAAACTTCTACGCCATCTTCGATGTAATGCATATCCTGCGTACCGGACGAGAGAATTATCGGGGTATGCCCAAATTTTCTCAGCGCTCCCGCCACTCTATTAATATATACGCTAGCGCCGCCTGTAAACGTCTTTCCTTTCTTCTTGTAGTTGTGAGATACGTATAAAATTACCATTTTAAAACCATACTTTCCCTTTTATGCAACATTGCCTACTGATCTATAGCGAAAACTTCCATATATCCTTTAAAATAGATTCCTGCGAAGTTACTTTCTTCTTAAAATATGTTACCGGCATACCAAATCCCATCTTTTGCCGGTATAGAATGTCCTTCCCGATCTCCTTCTCATAGGCCTTTTTCAGCAATCCTTTTAATTCCCCTTTCGGGCACCTGTCTTCTTCCGACAGCGAAAATGAAAACTCAATTACCTTCCTGGCAAGCAAAGGCACTCTAGTTTCCAATGATACTGCCATGCTTGCTCTGTCTACCTTCGTCAGGATATCATTAGGAAGGTATGTTTTCAATTCTAAAAGCTGGACGCGTGTTATCGGCGGCAAATCTTTATGATAGTATCTTCTCAGCGTATCGCATATATCATAATCCTTATCAATCCGCAATTGTTTTCTTATCTTTTTATCATCCAAGCTAGGACGCCATCCATAAACTCTGGATAAAAAAGTCAGATCATCCAGCCAAAAATAATTATTTTTCTTTCTGTCCTGCATCTTATCATATAATAAGGTGATGATCGGAGAATCCGGGCCATGTTCTTGCTCCTTCTGCCACATTGATTGATATCTCCAATATCCCCCGAATACTTCGTCTCCGCCATCGCCAGTAAGAACTACCGACACCTTCTCTTTGGCCATCTCGGAGACCAGGTAGGTCGGAAATGCCGATGTGTCTGCAAACGGTTCATCATACCAGTCTTTCAGCTTATGATAATGTTGCCGGAAGATACTGCGGTTAAATATCCTAGAGTTCATATGCATTTGATAACGTGCAGCCAGCTCATTGGCATATCGCAATTCACTGTATCTGGAATCGGCAAAATCCATCGAAAAGGTTTCCAGGCCAGGGTTGATCTGATGCCCTTCATAAGTTACAATACTCGAATCCACGCCTCCGCTTAAGAAAGTCCCTACCGGCACATCTGCAATCATTTGCTCTTCGACAGATTCCTTCACCAAATGCCTTAGCTCTTCTATCAAATCGCTTTGCTTTCTTTGTGCGCCCTGACAGTCGTTTACTTTTAATTTCCAGTAAGCAGAGTCTTTCATAATACGTCTTTTTCGTATATCGAACGTCATGCGATGCCCCGGCAACAGTTTATATACGTTCTTATAAATCGTCTTAGGATCAGGTACATATAAATAATAAATGTAATCATATAGCGCCGTATTATCAACTTCTAAGGATGCCGTATTACACATATTTACAATCCCTTTCAGCTCTGAGGCAAAGCCAAAATCGAAACCATTGTAATAATAATATAACGGCTTAATCCCAACTCTATCACGGAATAGTTTGACTGTCATATCCCTTTTATCATAAATAGCCATTCCAAACATGCCATCTATTTTAGTAATAAATTTTTCTCCCCATTCCAGATACGCATTCAAAATTACTTCGGTATCTGATGTAGAACGGAACCGATAGCCTTTCTTGACCAACGTGTCTCTTAGCTTCCGGTATCCGTAGATCTCGCCATTAAACACGATACCGACTTGATTATCATAAGAGAACATAGGCTGCATACCGTTTTCTGACAGATCCATAATGGAAAGCCTTGTAAATGCAAGCGTAAAATCTTGCACCTGACTGATCCGCATTCCATCCGGCCCTCTATGTTCCATACATTCTATGCCTTTTTGATAATTCCAATGAGGATTGTTGCCCCCTAAAATTCCGCACATATCATCACCCACGTCATATCCTACATTCTTGTTTCATTAGCTCATCACATCATTTATATCTTTAACCTGTACTAATCTTATATATTGTCAATCACATATTGATAATATTGAAGTAATTTCGTTACCGTATATTCCGGCGCTAATTTCTCAATCCGTCTCTTGGCATTCTGTCCCATTTCTTCTTTTTGTTCCCTATTCATTGCTGCTGCTATATTCATCTTGTCCAACAAGCTTCCTGCGTCACCCGGTACACATAATAATCCGCTTCTTCCGTTGTCAATTAATTGTTCGAAACTTGTCCCCATCGTTCCTATCACGACTCTCTCAAAATACATGGCTTCCATGCAGGAATTGGAAAAATTCTCCATAATGGAAGGACTGATGACAAAATCCGCATGTTTTATAATTGGATATAGGAATACATGTGGAAGCGAATTCATATAGAGAAACCGATCTTTATGTTTTCCTGCTGCCTTTTGTAGAATGCGCACTGAATTCTTTCCGCCAATCATTCCGTCAGCTCCACAACATACAAAATAGTAACCAGGATTCTGAATAAAGAATTGCTCTAAAATATCGGCAATTATCAATATTCCTTTTTCAAAATGAAGCCTTCCGATAAAAAGAAAGTATTTTTTCCCAAATAACTTTTCATGATATATACTCTTATCATACTCTATGCTATCATTCCAGAATGGAGATTCAATTACCGATACCTTCCTATGAATATCCTTTGCAAATGTATCTGCATTAATGTAACTTGGTGCAAAAACCGCATTACACCGCCGTGCTGCAAGCCGTTCAAACAAAGACATAATATATAGCTCCGCTCTCCCAATGTCTCCGCATTCTCTATAGTAAATCTTAGCATAACTGGATAATCGCATAACCGCGGGTGTTTTCCCATAATAACAGGCAGCCAGTCCCATAAGTGAGGAAAACTGAACGATATCTACATTTCGTTCCTGTACTAGCTCTTTTACTTTCCTATTTATGGTTATGCTCCGTCCCACTCTTCTACAAACCATCCGTAAAAGTTTATTTTTTATTGGACTACCGGAATAAGCTACGAAAAAAATCTCAATACCATCTTCTACATAATGCATATCCTCATCGCCAAGTGAGAGAATAACAGGCTCATGTCCCATCTTTTTCAATGCGCCTGAAACTCTAAACAAATATGTTTCCAAGCCTCCGCCTTTCGGATTCTCTCCCTTCTTTCGCAAACACGGTGTCACAAATAATATTACCATATTATTGTATTCCTCTCTGATATATAATTTGATATGCCTTCTTTTTCGTTTTCCACGGGATATAGGAATTAAAGCAAATATTACCATACATTATTAGCAGTAACTTTTTAAGCCTTCTGTAAATACTATTATATCTGTCTTTTTGTCCACACTTTTCCATATCGCTTATCGTATCTACAACGCTTCTGATATATAATGCCTCCGCGCATTTTCGCAGCTTAGGCGCTTCTTTTACAACATCTTTCATAATATCTCTTGTAAACAGCACGTAACTCATGCGGCTCATCCTAAATTGCTGTTTGGATATACTATCCGCCCTGTAACAATACATGTATTTTATTTTACCAATATTATCAACTTTTCTGCTTTTTTTCACCAATTCATAAATAACCGGATAATCTTCACACGTTTTTCCGTCAGGAAACCGGATGCCTTGAAACAGCATCCTTCTATACAATTTATTGCAAGGAGAAAAATCAAGATTTCTGACTAACAGTAATTCTTTCAAAGCTTCCGCTTTCGTATAAGATATCGGGTTAGGGAATTTAGCGCTTAGTTCCGGTTTCTTATGCATTTTCGCCGGGAATAGCAGCACTGTCCCGCAACAAACAATATCCGCTCCTGTTTCCATGCCATCATGCAAAGAATCATACATGTCTTCTTTGATATAATCATCACTGTCTACAAACCCGATATATTCCCCTTTTGCCTTTGCTAATCCCAGATTTCTTGCTGAAGCCGCTCCTTTGTTTTGTTGATGAAAAACCTTTATGCGGCTATCCAATGCCTGATAGGAATCACATAACTGCCCGCTGCCGTCTGTTGAGCCGTCATCAATTAAGATAATCTCTAGCTTAGAATAGGTCTGGTTCATGATAGACTCCAAGCATCTTCGTAGATAATCTTTTGTATTATAAACGGGTACTATAATACTAATTAAATCCGGTATAAATTTTGTCTTACTAATTTCATTTTCCATTCTCTACGTCCCACCAGCCATTGTATTACTTCCAGACATGTTTTTTGAAGCACTCCACCAATAGCAACCCATACTTCCAAAATTTTTCTTCCGGCGCTCCTTTTACATAAAGCATGTCTGCATACTGTTTCTCTGTAATATGTTTCCTCATAATTAGCAAACTGCCTTTATATAATAATTGAGTAAGCGATAACATTTAATGGAATATAAGAGCAAAATCATTTTCTCTTTTTTTTCGGCATTTCTTATTGCAGCCTTATATTCTCCCTCTAATAGTAATTTGGATAAGTTTAGATCCCTAAATTCTCTTTCTAATTCCCTCATATCATATAGGCTTAAAAAAGTTTTTTTCGTTTTAAACTCTTTTATAATCACTTTTAACAGAACTGCCAAAATCATTTTATTCCACTGCAAATCCAGGAAATCCGCCTTCTTTATATTCCTTATTTTTTTCAAGTTATCCGTAAAATAGCGTACATTTTTTATATGTTCTTTATTATGTTGATGCGTTGCGGAAAATCTATGCTGCACATAGTGGTATTTATCATTTTTCTGGAGCATTACAGCATGGGCATCCAATGCACACGCATAAAAGCATAAATTATCTTCTCCCATACAAACTCTGTCGTCTATTAGCAGCATATTTTTCTGAATCAATTCTCTTTTAAATAATTTCAACCATAAAACCGGGAACAAAAACTCCCTCTTCAAAATTTTTCTAATCGACTTATAATTGTAAATGCCGTTTTTTAATCGTGTATGTATTTTCTCGCTCTGTATTTCCCCCTCTAAGAACTCATCGTTCTGGTAACCAGATGCCAAAATAATATCCGGCAAAACATCTGAATCTTTATCTAAAAAGCATGAATAAAAACCTGGCTCTATCCAATCATCACTGTCTATAAATGATATGTATTCACCTCGTGCAACAGCAAGGCCAGCCTTCCTGGCACTTGTAACGCCTCCGTTTTCCTGATGGATTACTAAGATACGCTTGCTTATTTTTTCATAATTCCTGCAAATCATCAAACAATTATCCGTTGAACCATCATCAACCAATATTAACTCATAATCTTTATAATCCTGGTTCAAAATACTGTCTATACACTTTTTCAGATGCTTTTCTGTGTTATATATAGGAATAATGATGCTTAGATATGGTTTTTCTGAATATTCGCTCATTCCTCTTTTATAATTTCCTTTTCAGATATCTAATGAATACAGTTTTCCATTTTTTCATATTACTTTTTCTATACCATTTTATGAATCGTCTTATATAAGCAAAAACAATCCCATAATGTTGTCTTACAACAGCATCATTCTCTTTTGCTAAAATACTTGCATTCTCACTTTTCCATGAAATGCCATCTCCAATAAAATTGCAAACTTTTATACTATTATACTCAATCTCTCTTTTGTCCTTTATATTTCTAACAAACCAATCGTAATCCGCAACTATCTTATATTTCTCATTAAAATAATATTGACGCAATGTATCTTTCTTTGCAAAAACAGCTTGATGGCACCCCCATATTCCCCGCAGTACTTTAGTGCAGGATAACTTCCCTTTGTTTTCCATCCTTAAAATTGTAACTTTTTTATGAAAGTTAACTCCTTGCTTGCATAAATCCTCTGTCGCATAAAAGATTGCCTCTCCGCATAATATGTCGGGATACCGCTTTCTAAGTATTACATCAACTTTCCCTAATACATTAGCCCTTGTGAAACTATCCCCAGCATTCATAAAATTTATATAATCACCTTTTGCCAAGGAAATTGCCTTATTCATCGCATTATAAATACCATCATCTGGTTCACTGATAACCTTAATTCGCTTATCCTTCTGCGCATAACTCCATACTATTTCCTTTGTACCATCTTCGGATGCTCCATCAATGATTAGGTATTCCATATTAGCGTAATCTTGTTGTATAACGCTTTCTATTGTTTTTACTATCTTGCTTTTTTCGTTTTTGCATACCGTTACTATCGTAAATTGAATATCATTTTCCATAATCCTATAGACATCCTTCTACTATTTTCAAAACCCTTTTCATAAAATCCTCTTCCTTCCATCTTAAAGCTCTTTTATATCCTCTTTCAATCATTTTTTCTCTTAGCTTCTCATCTGTCCAAAGCATTCTGATGCAATCAGCAATTTCTTCCGGTGAATCCGGGTTAAAAAACAAACCTGCTTTTCCAACCTGTTCTGGCATGGCATACTTATTTGATACCGCCACCGGACATCCTAATGCCATCGCCTCCAATGGAGGTATATTAGTAGGGCCAAAATAAGATGGCATAACTAATCCAACAGCATGTTTATAAAGATATGTTATATTCTCATTATTTACAAATCCTAATATTGTGACATAGTTTTCTAATCCGTTTTCGACAATATATGTCTCTATTTCTTCAAAACAGTTTTTTTCAGAGCCAACAAGGACCAAATGAATATCGTCTATGCTTTTTTGCAAGAGTTGGATTGCCCTGATCAGATTAATATGATTTTTATGTTTCCAAAACTGAGCAGGATAAAATATATATTTGTCCGGTACATCTATCGGTTCTTCACGTTTCTCTCCAATATGTTCTGGTACAACATATGGCAAGCTAACAACACTGGGGGTTCTCCTTCTTTTTTTTAGATAAGACTCTTGAAGCTGCTTTTTACCTAATTCAGAATCCGTCAAAATATAATCCGCATATTTTATCTGACACTTTAAACATGCTTCGCGCCACTCATAGCTTTCTTTTACTTCCGGGAAATCCGGTTCGTACCGATGCATCAAATCTTGTAATGGTGCAATAATTTTCACATTCAAATTGGGAACATATTTAAATTGATCCGTAAGAAACAATACGTCAATCTTCTTACTCCGAATCAATTTCCCCAATACAGTATTATAGGTGTTATACACCCTGGAATATAAAGGAAACCTAAAGTTCTGTTTCAACTGTTTTATCGTTACTTTCGGCCAGTCACATTTCACAAACGAAATCCGATGTTGTCTACACCAACGATACCAGAATTTATTTGTACATATCGCAATAGCCTTAAACTGTTTTCCCGACAACTTGTGTATACATTTCATGACTAATGATGCATACTGAAACTCGCCTCCGTTTTGCGGTTCCGCCGACAGCACAACCGCTATCTTTTTTTTCTTCATAATCCATTCCCCTTACACTGTCTTAGCCACAAAGTAGCTTGTCCAAGAATCGAAATCAGTTTCTCTAAGCGTACGGCAATCTAAATTATCAATCAGCTCAAATCCGGCTTCTTCCAACAAAAACTCTAACTCTGGCCTGAAGAAGTATCTCATATTATGTACTTCATTAATCATCTTCGTCTGTCCGCTCTCTTTATCAATAACCAAAACCTCATAACAGACATCCACCACATTCTCTTTATCATGCATGACAGGCCTTGCAATACGTACCAGCTTATTCTTATCATCCTCTATTTCTTTGACCCTTACACAAGGTTTATCACTTAACACCCCCGGTCCATACCATACATCAAATAAAAACAAACCGTCTTTTTCTCTAAGCGCCTCTCTCGCCGCTCGGAACGCTTTACGGATATCCTCGTTCTTCGTCTGATAGCTCATGACGTGAAATAGAGATATGACCGCATCATATTGTGCTTGCGTTTTAAAATCGCGTATATCAGCTTCCAAGAAACTGATTCCTTTATCAGCCTGTCTGGCATTTGCTTTAGCAATATCTATCATGAGAGAACTTTGGTCAATTCCAGTACACTGATACCCCATTTCAGACAGTTCTATATCGTGCCTTCCTGTACCACATCCAAAATTGATAATCGTAGAAATATCTTTCCCATACCGTTTTAAAAGTGTGTCTACCTGTACAGCCTCCATACTATAATCTTTGTCCTGATAAAATGCATTATAATAATATGCGTAATCATTAAATACTTCCATCTTTGCCCTATCCTCTTTTCTCCTGTTTTTCAGCCAATGCGGACTCTCTTCTCCCCAAAAGCAAACCCATGCTTCTGGATTTTTATCCGATGTTTGTCTTCTTTCACATCTCCTTTTTTGCATATATGACTCCTTTGCGGAAATCTAAGGCAGAAAAAATATCCTTATCTATATGAAAAATCTCATCTTTTTTATGATATGTGCATATCGCACATCTAACGTTATTATTCTGTAATAAGTCTTCCGAAGCCAACAGCGCGCTTACTTCCGCTCCTTCGATATCCATTTTGATGAAATCAACTTTTCCATCCGATATGATTTCTTTCAACGTAGTCTCATGATATGATCGCGGATTGATAGTACAGCCGCTTACCTTTATAGATTATATAGGACATATTACAATCCCTATCCCACGCAATACCTGTCTGGAAGTTCTTCCTGTTCCGAAAATTAATAATTTCATCTTTTTTCATCTTAAAATATATTCCAAAATCAATTAAATTGACTGTTGAGCTGGCTAACAAATTCCGCTTTCAGTCCTGCATCATCTTCTGTCCATATTGCTATATATTTTTCAGGAATCTTTATATTTTTTATATAATCATTAACACAAGCTACTTCACAGCCAAAATGCAAATCCGAATGAATACAAATCTCTACCATCGCAAAAAGCTTAATCATTTCTCTTCTCTTTTTAACCCAACTTAACTTTTGGAAATCTACATTATAATACCCATGTTCACTTTCCTTTGTGAGCGTATAAATATTCCACTCAGGACATTTTTCCCTTATTTTCTCAATATAAGAAAATTCATCGGTAAAAATAAAAATATTATCTATTTTTATCTCCATCCTTTTTATTTTGTCTATGACACAATTTACATCCATTCGGTTGGAAACTTCAAATGACTTATCGCCCCCTCGAAGCTGGATAGAACAATAATGCGCCGGAAGATGAATACCCTTTATTTTTTCTTTTATTTGTGCAAAAGTCTTACTATTATACCGCAGGGCAACATCTCTTAGCTTTACAAATTCCTTGTTAATATCCCCGTCGATACCAAAATCATTCCATAACGCATAAGTAATTTCTTGGCTATAGCTCCCCAGACAAGCCTTCCCGAAAATATCGTCTGTCAGATAATCCACGCCATTTCTAACTTTCAATAATTTTCGTTTCAAACAATAAAATGGTTCCTTTTTTTCTCCATACCTGCTTTTCACATTACATTTGTGATTTAACTTATCATGATTCTGTGAGCAAAACGGCATAAAAAGCTCGCTCCACCCCCCCTGCAAAAGTTGCATCATCCGCATATAAGATAAACTTTATTTTATGTACATAACAGTATAACATCGCACATAACATACCATTAATTTCTGAGTAAAATCCTGCCCCTGTCCCAACATGAAAAATCAATTTTTTCTTAAAAGAATTATTGACACTATTATATAATTTAATTGCATTCACCCAAATCATTCCTCCATAACGCTTATTTGACCATTATCTCTTTTATCCCTGCCATTACCTTCTCCATCTGTTTCTTATCGCCATTCCCTATAACTTATAAATATTTCCTATAGAATTTTTTTGATTGGTTTTCAAATCTAATAATTCCATTTCCCGAATGCATTTCAGCCGTTCACTCCCACGTAGATATGTCAGATTTCCTTCTTGATCTCTGCTCTCCCTATACTTGCTTGGAACAAATACATTAGCATTAATCGGTACTTTGTCACTACTAATGCAATCCTTCCTGACAAAAAAAGCATTATTTCCTGCACTATTACTTCCCATATAATAATATCCATTCTTATCCGCCCAATCACAGTATGCTTTAATGGACGCTCCCCAGTACAAATTACTATAATGTTTTTTTGTTCTGTCAAAACTTTCATCGTATGGCACTGATACCGCTTTTTCATTTCCAAATATACTATTATATTCGCAAATCAGTATACGCGAACGGACACAGTCAATCGTATTTAGAATCCAATAATCATTCCCGTCCAAGTCTATGCTAAGGATTCCTATATCGCCTTGAAAACCTGAATCCCTGAGCAATTGATTAATATTATCTTTCGTAATAAATTCCGCTTTTGATAACAAATCATATTTCCATAGATTTGGCCATTTCTGAAGTTGCATAATATTATCCTCACTGCCATCCATAACAAATCCTGACCAATTGTTATTCATCAATAAGAATCTTGTATTGGCCTCCGTATAATCTTCTACTCCAAATTCGATAAAAGTCTTCTCTTCAATTTCAACGTTATGAATCAACCACTGAATGATACCATCTTCACCAAATTGCGAATAAACTTGAAATTCAACCTCTTCCAACGACTTTATTTTTTTATCACAAACCGCATTAATAAAACATTTCGCATTTAAAAACAAACTTCTCTCTTGAAAACTATCCATCGTTACTCTCCATAAATCACATGATTATCTCCGATTCCTGTTTGTTCTACCAATAGCATCCATTTTCAATGCTCTCCAGTTTATTTACTCGTTCATCTCCGTTTGGCCTGACCCAGCTTTCATTAACCGTACGCGGATACCATTCATAAACAGGATCTTCCCATCTTCTACCTTTAATTCCAAAAAGTAATTGTGTGGCACCACCTAGATGAATTGCGATCTTACCCATTCGCTTAATTTCTGATGCTAAAGGGAATCCATAACCACCACATCCAATAATTGCCACATCAAAATCAGTTCTTGCACACTCTTCTTTCATCCAATCTAACGCATCAAACCATGTCCTAAATCGTATATCTCTATTCCCAGCAATAGTCTGTACCGCTTTCAAGGTCTTTAACTCAAACTCCGGCAAAATATCATCCGCATTATATACTCTGCTAAAAATATTTTCTCTGTAATTATCGTACTGCTTTCTAATCGTTTCCACGAATGGATGAACAACTAGAACCTTCTTACCAGCTAACGCATAACTCCATGGCTTCGTTTGAGAATCTACCGGAACACGAAAAGGCTCTAAGTTCTCCAAAGTTGTAAGCCGTACATTTTTTTCATATCTATCTATAATATATTCCTCCATATACATAGGCCATATCCCATGTAAGTCGATATTAGGAATCTCTTCTAACATCAAATCTACAAATTTCTCAGCTAAACGCATATTTTTTGGAAAAAACCCCGGTCCCAAACACATATCGCACAATGCCGGTTTCCTATTATCTTCCTTTCTTCCATATCGCACGTTCAGCGCCTGTACTATCATATTAAATTCTGTTGCTCCATAACGTCCGGCAAAAAAAGGTTTCTGTTTCATAATCTTCTTTGCAATATATTCACTTGTTGCCTCAACTCCCATAATAGGCTTTCCCGCCAAATCATCCATTTCTGACTTAACATGCTTATACTTTTTCATATAAGCCTTCTCCATTACCCAATTCCATCCATTATTTAACCTAACACGCATATACTCTTTCATCTGATATTTCTTCCAAGCCTGTGCCTCAGTCATTACATATCTCCCCTTATGTTAGCTTAATTCTAATAAATGATAAATCTTCTCTCCGACGCTATCTATTTGATTTCCTATCTTGCTATTTTTTGCTTTTAACATCTCTGAAAAATACAGATCATCCATTTTTCTTCCTTCTTTTAAAATTTTCTCGTTATGATAACCTTCAGCAACATTCAATATAGAAAGCATAGTTGCTCCCGTAAGCTTATAGTTTCTTTTAATCACACGTAATTCTATGGTGTCAATTTCAAATATCAGCGCGTTTCTCAAAGAGTACAATCCGATATATCTGTTTTCACGAATATACTGTACCAAATATTTGTGTGGCATTATATGGTTATGGATACTTTCTTTTGTTTCCCTCTCTTCTTCTATTTCTAATAAATGAACTTCATAATTTTCTTTATCAATATATACAATCTCATCTGAACAAAACGGAATAAACCATATGTACCGGTTCATGGGGATGGAATTCATAAAAAAAGGAAAATCTATGGAATGAAAAGAGTCGCAGTCTACAACAGGCATTTCGTCTTTAGCAAAATGATAATACCCAAACTGCTCTGGGAACTCAGTAATCACTTTGATCATTCCCTGTTTTGGATTCCATATATAAATCTCCTTGCAAAATCCACTCATCCAAAAATTCTGTCCATCGTAACATATTGTGCATAAGCCTGCCTTCGCTTCCTCTATTTCATAAACACTTATGCAGCTTTTGCTCATACCAAATATTTTACATTCACCAACACGGTATATGCTATCTTCCACTATCGTGTATTCATAAAATTCCATATTTTTATGACAGCCATATTGATATTCCTGTTCTACTTTTATAGCTTGCCTTTTCAGATCCAATTGAAATATGTTTCCAGTTCCGTCTTCTAATAACCATATTTGATCATTCTTTCCCTTATGAGCATGCATACACATTATTAATTCATTCATATTACCCACTTCTATTTTCTTCCATGCTTCTTTTTTGATATCATAACACCATATGCAATGCGCTAGATTTGCAATGCAAAAAACAATATCTCCGAATTTCGCGCAGTAAGAATATAAACGGAAATTTTGAGCATTACGCTCTGGTATCCATGCCACTAATTGGCACCGTTCACTCACCATATCTACGCAAAATAAAGCTCCTATATTTCCTGCACAAAACCATGCCTTATCTTTTTCTAGCCACCAGCTATCACTCCATGGAAATATTATACTCTGCATTTTCACACCTCTTTAAAAAAATGAACCAATCTTTCAATTTGATTATCTATATCCAATTCTTTCTTTGCTTTCTTAACTTTTTCCTTATAATATTCCCTATGTTGCTTTAAATAGCTTACATCCAAATTAGAAAGATTCATCTTCACTACAAGCCCAAACTGTGCGAAATACTCACACAGTTTCAATGGGTAAGTTGTAACAATCGGAAGACCAACGCTTAAAAAATCAAAGAACTTATTGCAAACACTGTTGATAAAATTACTTCCATAATAACCATCTATTATAGCATTATCCACTACTTCTTTTTTATCCGTATACAATTCGCACCCAAAATCATACGTTTTTAATCTCTGTAATAATTCATTATGCTCTGTTGCAAGAAAAAATTTAAAATTTTCGTACTGTTGTTCATACTTTCTACATTGTACTATACTGTCATCATTTAAAAACCCCGCATAAAAATGAAAAATGCAATCTTTCCTATTCCCAACTACTTCTAAAATTTCTCCAACTCTTGCCCAATCACAATATTGCGTCGTATATGTCCTATCCATAATATATTCATCTGCATACCCTGCTAAAGCACATAACTTTACCACTGACGGATCAGAAGTAATCATCATATCATTTGCAGCTTCGTAGTCACAATAATCTAAGAACTGAACTGATTTCCCTTGAAAGCAAAATCCCTTCTTTTCCAAATATTCTTTTGAAAACCATCTCCATACAATCCCATCTGCATTTTCTAATGCGTACTTCTCTGTCGCTAAATTAACTTCCAATGCTTCTGCAAATCCATCATTAAGGACATCATATAATGAAAGGATTATCTTTCCCAAATGAGCCTTATTCCTAAGTATAATCTCAGTCCATAGGCAATCCCCCCAACGTGGCTCAATAAAATAAACCAAAGGAGAAAATTGCATGGCATAAAATAACATTTCCGCGATACACCGGCACTGATAAATCTGAATATTCAGTTTTCTTAATTCGTCTAAGCACCATGGATTTGCTCCGCCATTACAATTCAAGAAGAAAATTTTATACTTTTTCTTTTTTAATGCGCCTGCAATCTTGGTTGTCCTCGCAGATAAATGGCCATTAACCATGACAATCAGACGCTCATCTTTTGTTGGGCATTTTTCTGGCTTTGCATTATTTGTCCTTATGCACCAGTCTATCATATAACACTGATATTCTTCAAATGATGATAAATGAGTATAATCTTTTTCTAACCACTTATAATGGAGTAAATAGTCTGTCAGTAAAACCATATGCGGATATTCATACTCTGACAAAGTCTGCATTATTTCGTTTTCGTATACTTTACTTACCGCAATTAAAACAACGCATTTTTCCTTGTCTGCCCGTATTTCATTCAGGCTCATTACCGGTATTCCATCCAACAATTCGTTACTATCCACTTTCGTCTGTGCAAAACAAATTATCCGTTCTTTTAAACCATGTTCTATTAAATAAGGGTAAATTTCCTGTGAAAAATCTCCGGTTCCATATATAATAATATTATTATACTGGTTCAAATCATGGCATAAAACCGCTGTTCTAAATAGCATATTTACAACTGCTCCTTCGCCTTAAGCCTTAACAAAGCAGGCTTTATTACTTCCAATACTCTTTCCGCAATTATTTTATGTCCCTTATCTGTATAATGGCACATATCAAAATACATTTCATCTTGATGTTCAAATAATCTCATAAGATTAACATATGTATTGCTTTCACCAGAAAAGCCTGCAAAGCTCTTAACACCTTCCATATGCTCTTCCAGCTCATATACGCTCTTTTCCCATACGCTCATATCACTCATTGTAATATTCATCGGTTGTAGGAATCCGAAAAAAACAGCTCCATAAAACTCAGAAATTATTTTCAATAAATTTATATTTCTATTCCAAAATTCATATAATGGCTCGTCATCATACAACCCACTACAATACTTTTCACCAGCCGCAAAACGATGAACCCAGTCTACCAAATTCTCTTCATTAAATTGACTATCGCTTCTTTTGTAGTACGTATTGTTGACACCACTCATACTAATCACAATCTGAGGGCATAAAGCATGGGCATCTCTTAAGAGCCGTAATATTTCATCTACAATATCATTGCCTTCGTATGCTCCATTATAAATAACTACTTCCATCATTTCTTTTCGTAACTTATAATATAATTTACTTACCCAATTCTCCGGATGCCATACTTCAGCAGATGTTGAGCCCCCCAAAACTAGTATACGAATCTTTTTTCTGTTTTCTTGTCCATAGATCTTCCATCCAGGCTTACCATACAGTTTTGAACCCGATTTTTCCATGAAGAAAGAATTGCTATAGCCTACTAAGGGGTCATAACAATTCGATAATTCATTCAGTAATGATTCCTTTGCCCGTGTATACCACTGTAACCCGGTATAATCACCTTTTTCCAGAGAAAAACCCGCAAACTCTATAACCTCCCTTGCCTGAATCATTTTTTCAGGACATTCTTCATTCAAGATAATCATCTTATCTTCTATTCCATCTAAAGCTAACTCATATATGCTTTTTATATTCTGATCTTTATCCTCTATATTATGTACGTATCCACTAATCTTAACGCCATAAATGGCCAATACTTGTTCTATTGACTCTGAAAAAATATTTCTCGTGCTATACATATAAATCTTTTTTTGTTTCTTGATTGCCTTGTCAATACTTTGGATCAGGTTAATATGCGCGTTCTCCAGTTCACCAATGATATGCTCCACATAAATCTGTCCCCTGAACTTTAATAATGATTCAAAAATTTCCTGTCTATATTTTCCTTCTACAACAGAAACAATTATGGCATAATCTTCATATTCTGATAATTCATTGACCTCTATAATTTTTTTCCCTTTGTGCTGTTGCTGTCCATACTCTTTTTTTGTCACACAATATAATTGCGCTTTTACACATTCCTTACTTAAAATCTTATCCAATTGATTGGCTCCCCACCCAATTCCATAAATAATAATTTTTCTATGCCGCAGCTTTTCATTGAATGCTAATGAGTCTGTCCAATATATCATTTTATCATTTACTGGTATGCCTATTTTGTCTTTCGCTACTTCATCGGACAATAGAAGAAGCCTGTCCTCTTCACACGCTATTTCATCCCATGTAACCACTGGGCGGTTTATATATTCTTCCCCTATCAATTGTTTATGCAAAACAACAAATCCCTGTATGTCAATTCCTCTCAAAATTGCTTCAGCAAATACCATAATTGAGTTTCTATTAACATTCCATATATAAATTTTCTTATTTCGGTACTCAGTTTTTAATGTATATAAGGTATCTATCATTCTTGCCACCACCTACTTCTTAACAAAACTTATATATTGCATGCTCTTGCCAAAACACTCCATATAGTTTTTATATTGGTTCCATTCTATCACTTCATCATCTCTGATTTTTTCCATTATTTCTATTAGTTCTTTATTAAATTCTATTATAAGCGGGTTAACAGTATTCTCTGATACCTTCCTCACTGCATATATAAAATCACCAATATCCCCGCCATTTTCTAATTCTCTTGCAATATCATTTGCATATACAACAGCTTCTTCTAGCTTCCCATTTTCCTCCGCCGTCCTCAGCACTTCATTATCATCTCCGGCAAGCAGGAACATATGTTTTTTTTCTTCATATTGCCTTCTATATGAAGAAATATAATCGTATTCAAAATCTTTATACCATGAGTAGTCTACAAAAATGTTTTGTGATGCACCAAGCACATCAAAAGAATCCCCATAAAATGCAAGCACTTTACCAATCGTCATCAACTCGCTTCCTACCGGATAGAAAATTTGGTCTTCTATCCAATCTTCAGCCGTTCTGCTCATTCCCTTTAACAGACTCAACTGCGGTTCTATAATACTCTTTATAAAAGAGACTTTGCTATCATGCCCTTCTATGTCTTTTGTCAAATACTGCATAACTGCCCGTTTCATTTTCTCGACATAACATGAGATTTCATCCGTACATGTTAATATAATAATCGAATCCTTATGCAGCCATTTTTCTATTTTTACTAAGCATTCTTTCCAATTCTCTGCACAATGGAGAAAGCCTTCCGCAATAATCATATCATATGTTTTGGTAGTTTGATATTCCTCCAATGCATCCCCATATATCGTATATTGGTCTTTTGAAAGATGATTACGGCTAAATTTCTCTTCAAGCTCTTGTCTTGCAATTTCACTTGGCTCAAGTAAATCGATGTGTTTCACCTTCCATTCGGTTAACAATGGGAGTGTGTTATGCCCACTTCCAGGGCCAATCTCAAGAATACTGCTATTTTTGAATGCCAGAACTGGAATCCCCAACTGCCTATAAAGCTTCTTCCTTCTAGCCAGATGCTTATCCCACTCGTCGTCTACACCATGCTCCGTGCTTATTTTTTTTCTCCTATAATATTCCAAAAGAGACTCGCCCATCTTAGTTTTCTCCGATCAAATCACTATTTTTTAACGTCTTAATAACCTTCTCAATATTTTTTAAGTCTTGATTTGGCCCACCGGGTAAGTATAAGATTTTATTTTGTAGATCCGTGCTATTTTCATAGTTCCCTCTTTTTACCAAAAATCCCGCCGTATGGAGCGGCGCTCCTAATGGCCTGCTTAAAATCTCTTTTTCCATTAGCACTTCACGTACTCTATCCCTATTACTGCATAAAATATCAGTCATCCATATAAATTCATCCTCTTTTTTATCCAAAAAAGATATCCCTTCCACTCCTGCCAATCCTTCTCTATACATATCATCAATTTCTCTCATATGTCTCAATTTCTCGTCCAAGCAGTCCAGTTGGGCATTACCGATAGCAGCTAGCACATCCGGTAATTTAAAATTAAATCCAGGATAAATGTACGTATCCGACTCAAAAACAGACTCCATTCCTTGTGTCTTCATGACTCTCATGCGCTCATACAAATCATCATGGTCTGTGACGACAAGCCCACCGTTTACTGTCGATACTGTTTTCGTTATTCCAAAAGAATAGCAGCCGATATCTGCCTGTGTCCCTGCCATGCCCGATTGTGGCCCGGACATCAGCGCTTGACAGGCATCATCAATAATATAAATTCCTTTAGAGGAATACTTGTCTTTCAGTTCTCTGCTACCAGATATTCTTCCATTTAAATCTACCGTGATAATGGCTTTTGTCTTTTGGGTGACCAAAGCATCTATCTTAGCCAAATCTAATAAAGGCCTGTCAGGCTGTGTCTGAGCAACTAGCACTTTTGCACCCAACAAACATGCCGCATTAGCTGTTGCTATAAACGTCAAATCCGGTACAATCACCTCATCTCCCGGTTGGATGCCTATCCCCATCAATGCCAGCGCAAGCGCTGCAGTGCCGCTTGCCGTTCCAATTACATGCCTGACATTTAATATATCTTTTAATCGCTCTTGGAATTCTTTTAATATCGGTCCTTCCATAATATATTTATTTGAAATAGCATGCTGAAGATTCTGTATTTCTCTTTCCAGCAAAAAATTACTCCATACTTGAATCACATAATCTCCCCTTTATAATTATAATATATCGAATGTCCTGCTTTATTAATAATAAACTCATCCGTTTCATACCTTGTATGATTTGTCATGCTAGGAACTTCACACCCATAGCAAAAGTCTTCTTTCGCTAACAAGCCTCTTTCTTGTTTCGCTCTAAACATTTTCATGTTCGGGCCTCTCCATACATTCAGGATGCCCTCTTCAAATACATTCCCAAGTGAAGTATCCCCAAATGCATCCAATTGACAACATCGCACCTGGCCATCTGCATCAATTGTCATTACGTCTTCTAGATGTCCACATTTTACATTGGCATTTTGATTTTCCATATACAATTTAAATGGTATTTTCTTTTCAAAATTAAATGCTGTATCAATACGCACCGCATCTACTTTATATTTCCATTTTTCAATGAAAGCATCTGCTTCTGCGTAGTTCGCTTCTTCAATGGCAAAATTAACGCCGACACGAGGCCCCTTGTCTTTTCGATTATGTATGATATAGCATATTTTTTCTTCCAAATTTTTTAAATCATACTTTCCACGTACTTTCTCATATGTTTCTTGTGTAATTGCATCCAAACTAAATGATATCGTATATTCACGGTTTAATTCATGAATTAAGAATGCAATCCAATCGTCATCTAGTAAAATGCCATTCGTAATAACACTCATATGAATATCTCTATCCAAACAATATTCTATTATTTGGGGCAAATCAGCATTGGCAAAAGGTTCAGTAAATATGTGCGGTTGGATTTTAGGCTTTTTTTCCATAAGCGCAATTTCATCTATTAACATTTTGGCTTTATCTAATGGCATTTTAACAACCGCTTTTTTCCGAACAGCTTTTTTGCTGAAAGCAAAACATTTCGCACACTGCAAAGGACATGTCCCTTCCTGAAATCCTATTGCGATCTTTTTGGGATATTCCATTTCTTTATCACCTTCATCCACTCTTATTCCATTTTAATAATTGGAATCATTCCTAATTGCTGGCAACGTATCAATATATTGCCTGATTATCTCGTCAATGCTCAGGAAATGGATTCCTATCAATGTTTCTAATTTACTGCCAAGCAATCCCCCATAAATATGTCTTTTATCCAAAAAAGGCAATTCTTTATATTCCTTCTCTACGATTTTTTGATACCCTCCGAATACTTTTTCTGCATAGAGTTTTGCTAATTCATAACGTGTCGTATAATTTGCGCTTGATAGATGATACAATCCGTTTAAGCCATAATCTAATGCTTTCACAATGCCTGCTGCAATGTCATTTACTTCAGTAACGCAAAAACTCTGATTCTTTAAGCATCCAATCTCTTCATGATTTCTAATTTTACTATAAAACTCTTGTAAAATATCCTTTTCGCCATAACGGCTCCCGGTTGCTCTGCTCACTCTAAGAATAAGGTACTCCTTTAAGTTTTCAGCTATATATTCCTCGATTTTTAATTTTTGTTTGCCATAAACAGTGATGGGATTAGGAGCATCCTCTTCTTGATACATTCCCTTATTTCCGTCAAAAACTGCTTCCGAAGACAAAAATACACATTTAACTCCCAAAGCCTTCATCTGCTGTATCACTCTCTGCATGCCATCAATATTAACTTGTTTGCTAGCTTCCTCATTCATTTTACAACTATCAATACTTGCATTCGCACCACATAGTATTACGGCATCCGGGATTTTGCCATGAAAATTTTGCTGACATACATTCCTTAAATCATCCGTACAAATATCAAATTTAATCCATTCTGGCTTATCCGGATGACTATAATATGTTCCAAGAACATCTATGCCCTCTTTTATACAGTAATCGTATATATGTTTCCCAATAAACCCTGAAGCGCCTATAATAAGATACATTTTAATTTCTTATTTCTCCAATATTCTCAAATTTTGTTGATTCTGCAATGAATCTTTGAAACAGCTTTTCCCATTCTACACTATTGGCACGGATCTCATTATACAATTCGAAATATTTGCTTGCTTTCTCATCCATGCCTAATTGTTTGGCAGCTACAGCCGCATAATAATATGCGAAAGGATTTTTATGCTTTGCGTTAATTACATACTCGAAATTCATCAGCGCCCTTTTCCAGTTCCCATTCTGCATATCCAAATTATTTACAAAATCCTTTTTAATAGTATGGTAAACTTGTATCTCTTCGATTTCTTTTGCCTTAAAAGACTCTGTTTCAATATTTCCTTTCCAAAAATCACATTTATCTAAACCATCATTCTTTAAATAATTTCCATTTTTACAGATCTCATATAACTGGCTTCCTGGCAACGGTGAAGCAATAAAAATATCTACCCAATTCAATTTACTATTGTGAATAAAATCCATGGTAATCTGAATATCTTGCAAAGTTTCCCCCGGAAAGCCAATGACAAATAAACCTTTCACATAGATATCATACTTCTTCAAACAGGCAATCGCTTTAGGAACCATCTCCACCTGCAACGGTTTATGTATAATATCTTTTAGCACCCTTTGGTTACCTGATTCAATTGCAAGAGTAACAACATCAACACCTGACAGTTTTAATTTCTTAGCCATATCATCATCCATACGATACACCGGAAACCCATTCACAAATTCAACGGTTAAGTTCTGTTCCATAAAATAATCCAATAAAGCAATTGCTTGCTCCTTATCGACAAAAAAATTATCATCCCAAACGGTGATTGTATTAATATGATACTGATCTGTAAACAATTGAATATCCGACTTAATCCGTTCTATACTATTATACCTTACTCTCTTTCCATGGATACTATGAGAAGCGCAGAAGCAACAATGAAATGGACATCCCCTCGAAAACATAAGCGGAATTGATATTACTTTTTTCGCCGTCTGAGAATGAAAATGACTATTATACTTTTCAAACTCAATTAATGAAAAATCCAGAGGCGGAATCTCATCCAAATTTTCTATAAATTCGAAAGCGCATTGAAATCCCTTCTGAAATTTTTCCCGTGTCATTAAGCTACATGAATTATCCAAATACTGTTTTTCATCCTCTGCAAGGACAAGCCCGGATAATGCAATCTCGCCTTCTCCATATGAAATAATATCTATGCAAGGAGCATGCAGAAATACTTCTTCCATCAAATTACTCGGTACGCCGCCACCTGCCAAAATGACCGCCATAGGAAACACTTCTTTTACAATTTGGCTTATGATATCCAAATAACTAAATGTAGGACTGAAAATGGCCGAAATCCCACAAAAATCAAATGCGCTATCTTTTAAACCATTTATAAACTCCCAAATATATTTTACCGGAGTGTTAACTTTATTTATTTTTCCTGCATTTACTAGTTCATAAAACTTCAAATTTAAATCTAAAATAGTCACATCTGCCTGGGCATAACTTTTCAAATATGTTGCCAGTGATAGCGCCCCTAATGGTATTTCTTTTCTAATTTTGCTGGAAAAAGCCTTTTTTTCATCTGGTATCAATTCAGACAATGCCACACAAGGCGGTATGATAAATAGTAATTTTTTCCGCATCTTTCCGTCCTTTATATTTTGCGCATTACATCAATTTACTGCTTTATGATTAGCGAAATATTCCTTTATATCCTTCTCTATTTTTACCAAATATTCGGCAACACTTTCTTTATCTTCAGGCATTGGGGCCCATTCGGGAAAGATATTGCTTTTCTCATTAAAAGGCCCTAATTTTACTTCATAATATACTACCTGCTCTGTTAGAGGTATTTGCATATGATAGATATCCGTATCTATACGATATGTTCGATAACACTTTTCCGACAATTCAAAGACTTCTCTGATTTTCCCGTTTTCCTCAAATAAAATTACTAACATAGCTCCATCTATAATGGTATGTGATTCTGTCGTATATAAATGTTTATCCGGCCTAAAGTAATCTCCCTTTTTACGGACAATGAACATCTCATGTAATTTATCCTGCGCATTATGCTGTAAACACAATCTAAATTTCCCGCTACTATTTTTGGCTGCCTCACATTTTATATTCTCAATAACATTACTATCTATTTTTATGATACTTTCAGCGTTAAACTTCACTTCATTTTCCATTTTAGTAACCTTACCTTATCTACTCCTCTTACAATGATCGGATTAAGACATGTCTGATAGACATTCCAAACATCGTAATGTTATTTCTTCCGCACATAATTTATTTTGTCCGATCATATCAGAATAAGTTCCATATCCAACTGCAAAATTTTCCTTTAATCCCACCCTGACAAAACGGGTTCCCTTACCGCTTTCCGCAACTACTTCTGCAACCGCACTTCCTAATCCACCTATGATATCGTGATCTTCAACTGTAACCAATGCTTTCGTTTCACCTATTGCCTTCAGAATAATCTCTTTGTCTAAAGGCTTAATCGTATGCATGTTAATTATCCGCGCTGAAATCCCTTTTCGGTTTAACATATCCCGTACCCGCAATACTTCTGCCAAAATATTTCCTGTTCCTATTATCGTGATATCATCTCCCTCTGCGAGAGTTACTCCCTTTCCTATCTCAAACTGATAATCCTGCTCATATATCTCTTGTTCGCCATTCGTCCCGAGACGTAAATATATAGGCCCCATATGCTCATACGCTGCTCTGGTTGCTTTCGCCACTTCCATTGGACTAGCCGGCGATAAAATTGTCAGATTAGGCAATGACCGCAGACACCCTAAGTCTTCTGTCGAATGATGTGTCGGCCCGAGCGCACTATATTTCATGCCAGCGCCAGTTCCGACTATTTTGACATTCATATTTTGCAGGCAAATATCGTTCCTGATAAATTCAAGTGACCTATATGCAAGAAATGCCCCTATCGTATAAGCAAACGGTATCTTCCCACAGCTTGCCATGCCTGCTGCCATGCCTAGCATATTTGCCTCAGATATCCCCAAATTCAAATACTGTCCTGCTAAATCCTTCCGGTACTTGTCATATACAATCGCGCCATTATCCGATATCAAGGCGTACACCCTTTTATCCTTTTGAGCCAAATTATATAATGAATCTAAATAAGCTGTCCGCATCTCAACTTCTACGCCCTTTCTTATCGTAAATCTTCTTCCGACAATCCAAGTTCCCTCATCAAAACCGGCAATTCCTGCTCATTTGGCATCCGATAATGCCAGATTGGAACATTTTCCATAAAAGAAACGCCTTTTCCTTTGATTGTATTAGCAACAATTAATGTTGGCTTTTTCTCTTCCCGTGTCAACAAAGCCTCTCTGATCTCTGCACAATTATGTCCATTGATTTCTACTACATTCCATCCAAAAGCTTTCCATTTATCAGCAAATGGACGCATACGCACAATACTTTCCAAATCATCCATTGCCTGAAGTTTATTATGATCCACAATAACCGTCAGATTGTCCAATTCCAATGTTGGGGCGGATAAAGCGCCTTCCCAAACTGAACCTTCCTGGCACTCTCCATCCCCAAGAATCACATAAATATGATTATCTTTCTTATCCATTTTATGTGCATATGCAATTCCTATCGCAAAGGACAACCCATGCCCCAATGCCCCTGTAGAAGCTTCTACACCAGGTACTTCATAAATCTTAGGATGTCCCCCTAATCTAGACCCCGGCATTCCAACATGTTTTAATTCTTCTTCTGGGAAATATCCTGCCATTGCAAGCGCTGCATATAGTGAATAACACGCATGTCCTTTACTGAGAATAAATTGATCCCTTTCTTCCCATTTCGGGCTATGCGCATCATACTTTAGAACATCCCCGAAATACAGCGTGGCTATAATATCTGTCACTGAAAATGCCGCCCCCATATGCCCGCCACCTGCATGATGGGCAATGATATATATCCATTTCCTAATATCTTTTGCTGCACGACTAACCTTTTCATTATCCATTTCCATCATTCTCCGCTATACAAAATTTACATGATTCTTATCCATATCAAGAAAAGAATTAATCAACTGATTTCTACTGTCATATACACAATGCTGTTTGCAACATTTTTTTGCATCAAATTCTAAAAACTTCTTTGTTACACCTTCTGAATTCCATGCCTCTTTAAATGAATTCTTTGACAGATCACATACCATTCCATCACTCAAATACGCTTTATCATGACAATAATAAACCTTAGCATTCGCAGCAATGACACATACAAACTCTTTAATAGGGCACCTGCTGTACTGCCGTTCAAAAATAACACTATCTGCAAAATCTCCGGTATACAAATCAATTATCCTAAATCTTTCATCCGTTAATTCTTCCTGTACCTTCTTTAACTCTGCACTTACCTCATCCTTAAATTCATTATGATATTCCCATGTGTCATTTGTACACAGCGGTGCATACTTCACATGATTGACACCCAATTTCTTCATTAACTCCGCAATTGGACGTATTTCTTTATAATTCTCGTTAGTGACGACTACATTGATTCCTAATTCACAGTCCTTTTCCTTTTTTTGGGCAAAAGACTCTATATTCTCGCACAATGCCCTAAAAGCGCCTTCCTTAAGTCCACGGATTCTGCAATATGCTTCATCACGACATGATTCAATAGAGATCCTGACCCATTTTGCATGAGCCAGTATCTCTGCCTTCTTTCCGTTTAAAAGGCTGCCATTCGTTATAATGGATAAATCAATTCCCTGATCTATTATTTCCTGCATAGCCTCTTCAATATATGGATATAGCAAAGGCTCACCGCCACCGCTAAACGTAACAGCCTTTACACCCATTTCCGCCATATCCCGAACTATCTGTAGCATTTTCTCTCTTGGGATTTCATCACTTGGATCGTACTGATCCAAATCCAGATACGCATTCCTGTAATGACAGTAACTGCAATTATGATTGCAACGATTAGTCGGCTTTATTCTGATATAAACAGGGCAACATCTTTCCCGATTCAAAAGATGCTGTAAAATTTCCTGATGATAAAATATCTTTAGCTGACTATATGGTGTACTGTTTCTTTCCATTGCCATACTCTTCACTCCATATCATTTCATATAAAATTCACATGTTCCCCCGGATGCTTCAATTCATCCAGATACCGGTTCATCTCATCTAGGCGGCATAACTCTCTGCAATTCTTTTCCAGATCCATCTGCATGAAATACTTGATAATTTCCTGCCTATCTTCTCCTTCCCAAATATCCACAAAGCTATCTTCATACAAGTTACCGTATTTCAACTCATCTTTCCCCATGAAGACAATGCAAGGCCAAAGGTTGCCCTTGGCATCTATATAGACCATAAACGGAAGCGCAAGACACTGCTTATAGCCTCTCTCACATGCCAGTTTCTGCATGGAATGCGCTCTAAAGTATACTTTAAAATCATCTGTCTGCAAATCTTTCACCTTTTCTTCCAGTGAAAGCATTTCCTGATAATCGACCTGTAAAATCTGACGGCTCTGGGGATGCTGTGAAAAAGGCTTAACCGTAAAATAATCCACGCCTATTTTCCGAAGTTCCTTTCCCATCTGTACGATTTCATCCTTATTATCTGGAAGAAGTAATAGCTGCACCCCTAATGTAGTACTTAGATTCTGCTCCCGCTTCACTTTTACTGCCTCTTCCATATGAAATAAGACTTTTTCCAAATCTTCCTGCCTGCCGCGCTGGATATTATGATATGTGTCATTGGTAATGCCCGCCACACTAAATCTTATCCAAGTCAACGACTTTAAGCACTCCCTTGACACTTCCGGTGTCAATAATACGCCGTTTGTAGAAATTGCCGCATCAATTCCCAAATTTTTCGTCTGATTTATAATATTCGGCGCTTCTGTGTGCAGAAGAGGTTCCCCTTCACCTGCATAAATAATACTCTTAACGCCTCTCGGCGCTAATTCTTCCAGATTCTTTATAAATATATGACTGTCTATTCTATCCGGCCGGTAACCTGTATAATCTACGGCGCAGAAGATGCAGCGGTGATTACAAGCATTCGTCAGCCCCACTTCCAGTTCTATCGGATAAATATTCTCCCCTTTCATCCATCTTGCCACTACATCCGGATGATAGATTAATTTATGGGAATCCATCCTGATATTTTCTGCCATATTTATTTTCACACCCATTTCATCTTACAACTAATACTGTTATCATTAATATGCCCATGCATATCAAAACCTCATTATACATTCATCAACGTATTCGCATACTTCAAAACATTCACTTTCTCGATTGCCTCTTTATTCCCGACGATATTCGCCGCAAGCGCGCCCGCTATGTTCCCGGTAAAAGTCCCTACTTCTATCGGCGCGCCTGCTGCCGCATACAATCCCGCTGCCGAGAAGAAGGCATCCCCTGCCCCTACCGTGTCTTTCACGGTAAGCGTAAACGCCGGACAATCTTTTATCTCCCCATCATGGATCCCGTAGGCACCTAATGACCCTCGCGTTAGCCATCCATTTCCATGCAAATGCGCAGACAGTTTCCTTAATCCCGTTTCTTCCTCACCCGCATGCACTGGAAAAGCAAGCTTCAGCTCTTGTTGGTCTACCACAAAAACATCCGCTCTCGTATATTTCGTAATAATATTCAGCCCATGGTTCGACGAATTGGTCTGGCAGTTTAACACGAGATATTTCGCCTTTTCCTGGATCAGCTTTATCGTCTCTTCATCAATCAATCCATGTCCGAAATCACATAGGAAAACGACATCGCAAGCCTCTAGCTCTTCTGTCAAATCCTCTAAGAATTTCTCCCGGATTTCTTTTTCATATTCCATTCTCTCCGGGATATTATTCACTGCCAGCACCTTACGGTACTCCTCCCTCTTGGCATTACGCGTCAAATACCGGTGTTTGATAATTGTAGGAAACCGGGAACTATGTAAAAGTTTTAACTGCATGGCTCCTGATAGTTCCTTGGATATCCTCTCGCTTAATTCTTTTTCTTCTCCCATAACCGATAATAATGTCACTTGCTTTGTAAAACTGGACAAATGCCTGGCAATTGCAACAGAACCACCCAGATATTCCTCCGAACTTTGAATCCTCGCAGAATATCCCATGTCTTTGCTCATCAATCCCTGTACGTCGCAATAAGTATATTTATCAATGATAATGTCTCCGACTACCAAAGCTTTAAGCGCTTCTGCCTTCTTTGCAAACTCACGGATCTCTTGCATAGAATGCCTTGTTGCAAAATCTTCCATATGACATCTGACTTCATCTGTCAGGCCGGCTAATGCCGTATTGATCAAGTTAGTAGAGCTAAACGTCTGTCCTGTCGTATATCGAATCTTGCCTCCGTGTCTTTCTACAAGAGTCTTTTCTTCCGTTATTTTCCCCGTAATATCATCTTCCGCCCGTGCATATTCTTCTCCTTTCACATAAAAGTCCGGCTCCACGCATTCCACGATATCATCCACGGTATACCCTTCCGATAGCATAACATAATCGACGCATTCTAATGCTGCCAATACTTTCATGCGCATTTCATCATCAAAATACGGCCTGTCGGGGCCTTTCCGGACGTATTCCGCTGCTGTAATAGAGACAACCAATACATCTGCCATGGCTTTTGCCTGCTCCAAATGGATAATATGACCGGGATGCACCAAGTCAAAGACGCCATGGCATAAGGCAACAGTTTTCCCCGCATTCCTTAAATATGGTTTGATAGATTTTCTATATTCCGCTTTCGAAATGATTTTGTTTCTGCTTAACGTATCCATGTCATATTCCCTATCAGTTCATTTATGTAAACTAATCTTCAAAAAAAATAAAGCTATAATCTCCCGTATATCCCCACTCACGATACAGCCATTCCCATTCTTCTACCGAATAGTAGCTTGCGCAAGTAAGCTGCCAATATAGCATGTTCACTTCTTCCCTGTCATCCCGGAAAGACTCTACCATTATGTAAGAGTTCCCCTTGCTGACCCGCTCTATTTCCTGTACAGCTTTCTTCAGATCATAGACTTTTAGGTTATGTAACGTTGTCAGGGAAATCACCAGATCAAACTCATGATCGGCGAACGGAAGGTTCTGCGCTTGTCCGTACTGCAATCTGTCACGTATTTCTTCTTTGGCATGCTCTAAGGCATACCGAGATATATCAACGCCATTTACAATCAATCCTGGCACTTCTTTCGTCAATTCATATAATAGGTGCGCCATGCCACAGCCTACATCCAAGACCTTCTGCCCAGGTTTTAGTTTGTAATGGTCGGCAAGCTTTTTCGCAACGCTTCTCCATCTGCCGTCATAACGATAACCGCCGTATCCGTATTTCCTGTCACCGTCCCAATAATCATAGCCATACTCTTTTGCGACTTTGGCGCATTCCGCCTTATCGGCACTAACGACACGGCCAATGTAATCTCTTTTGGTTGCTTTATGCAGTTCTGATACAAAATCTATATATAGCATATACATTCCTCATTTTATTCAATAATATATATACTTCAAATATGATATCAAAAAGCCCGTTACCGCACCAAGACACAATAACAGGCTGTTACCCTTATCCCATTTCCCGCATCCATGCACATTTTCTTCATTCTTCCTGAACTACTATATAGTAACTATATCGGCAAAATATTAAAAAACTTTACTTTTTCAAATTCCCCCTCATCCAATCAAAACCTTCTTCCCCTCAAACGCAAACCCATATTTCCGTATTTTTTCCGCTGGAATCCCCCTTGCTTCCAACACAGAAGCATATTGCTTTTCTTCTATCTGCCGCAAAGCCATATCCTTTATCCCCTTCCGGATTTCATTTTATGAAAAACTGCCACTTATCTATCTACTTCCCCAAATACTTAAACCAATCCTCCGTCGCCTCCCCGATGCTATCCGGCGTCCAGACAGGCGCTTCCCGCCAATACTCTATATTATCCAATACTCTTTGCACGCCCTCTTCAAAACTTACTTTTGCTTTCCATCCAAGCGCCTTTTCTATCTTCGTAGTATCCGCAAACGTACAGTCCGGCTCGCCCGGTCTTTTCGGGATATGCGTAATCTCCCCGCCAAGCAATTCGCAAAGGCGGTTCACCGAATACGTGCCGCCGCTTCCTACATTAAAAGTATCCTGCACCACATCCGACATCGCCGCCGTATAAAACGCATCCGCAATATCCGTCACGTACGTAAAGTCCCTCGTCTGATTGCCGTCCCCCACGACCGTGAATGGCTTCCCGGCAAGCTTCTGCGCCAGGAATACACCGAATACGGCGCCATAAGTCCCGGATGTACGGGAACGCGTCCCATAGACGTTAAAAAGCCGCAGCGTCACGACCGGCAGCCCATATACCTGCCCCCAGTGCAGGACAGTTTCCTCCCCCAGCCTCTTGGTCAGAGCATACGGGTACTGCGGCCTGATCTCCGCAGTTTCCTTTGTCGGGTATTCGTCCGGGATCCCATAGCAGGAAGAAGAAGCTGCATACACAAGCTTCTTAATGCCTGCCTCTTTGGCACATTCTACGACGTTATAAGTCCCTAATACGTTAGAAGAATAATAATCCCACGGCCTTTGGATCGACGGTACGATATCTGCTAATGCGGCAAAATGGAACACATAATCCACGCCTTGAAAGACCGGCTCAATTTCTTCTCTATTCCTAATATCCATATGATAAATGTCCAGATGCGGATTGCCTTTCTGATGCGCAAGGTTCTCCGGCCTGCCGGTCGTCCAATTGTCAATCACCTTAACTGTATGTCCTTCAGCCAGCAGCCTGTCCACCATATGCGAACCGATGAAGCCACATCCGCCTGTCACTAATGAAACCATATTAGATCTCCCTTCTGTATTTGTATATATTTAGGTGATTGCGAAACTCCAATTTCCTAAAACCTAGTTGTGCAATATAGACAAGATCACGAGTAGGGTACTTTGGCATCGTCGGCACTTAAACGCTGTATTGTAGCGTCTTATGTGCCGCTACGGGTGCCAATGTAGCGAAAGCGGCCCTACGACGATTTGTCTATATTGCGTAACGAACGGCATTCAAAACCTAGTTTCACAACCGCCTGCACACGCTCCAATTCATAACACTTTCAACACGTCGCGCAAATCTCTCATAATATAGTCTGGCGTCACATCGCTCTCCAATGCCGCCGTCCCATAGCCGGATTCCACCAATATTGTCTTAACACCCGCCGCCTGTCCGGCAAGAATATCTCCCGCCCTGTCTCCTACCATGAGAGAGTTTTGCAGATCAATCGCGAATTTCCTGCATGCTGTCTCGAACATTCCCGTACGCGGTTTGCGGCAAGCACATTCCTTTCTGTATTCTTCTATCTTCCCCTCCGGGTGGTGCGGACAATAGAAAATGGCATCCACATTCGTCTTCTTTCTTAAGGTTTCGTTCATTTCCTGTAACGTATCCTCTGTAAACAAGCCTCTTGCCACGCCACTTTGATTGGTAACCACTATTGCATAATAACCTTTTGCCTGTATCTGTCGGATGCATTCCGGCACATACGGGAAAAGATTCAAATCCCCTACTGAGCTAATATAGCCTTTCTCCTCTGTTAATACGCCGTCCCGGTCTAAAAAAACCGCCGGCTTCCGGTTTCTCGTCTCCATATTATAGCTGCACTCCGTCCCTTTCCATGATCCCATCCACAATCTGTTGTAGAATCAGGTTATGGATTGATTCGACAATCCCGTATTTCCCACAAGGCACATATATGTTGATATCACCCATTTGCTTGGCTCTGTTATCTGGTGAAAATCCCGTGAGCGTAATCACTTCCGCCGCTTTTGCCTTGGCAGTCTCTATTGCCTTGATGATATTCGCGGAATTGCCAGAACTGCTGATTGCTACTAATAGATCCCCTCTCCGTATCAAAAACTCCATTGGACGGGAGAAAATCGATTCATATCCATAGTCATTTCCCATACAGGTCGTGACCGCATTATCATACAGGCTGTAAGTGTTCATACCGCCGTTTTTCATATAATCTGCCGTCATATGGCTTGCAATGGCGCTGCTCCCACCATTTCCTATGAAGAACAGCCACGACTGTTTCTCCTTATGTCTCGTAAAAAAATCTATCAATAACCGGATCCCGGCATCATAGCTTTCACATTTTCTGCTTATTCCAGACCAGATTTCGGTATTTTCCAATGTTGCAAACAATTCTTTTATATATTCATTGTCCATATATGCATGACTCCACTACGCCTTTTCTTACCAGCCTCATCCCATGACAATGTCCTATACTGACATATCTGTTTCCAGAGGCTCCCTACCAAGGCATGAACCAAGCGCTCACTGATCATTCCTTCTATAACGTAAGCTAGACGCCCACCGAACGTCCTTTCTAAAGCACAATCCAAACGCTCACTGATCATCCCTAGCCAGACATAAGCCATCTGTTCCCAGCGTATCAACGTCCTGTATCATCACTGGCTTCCCTGTCTCCTGATATAACCTGATCACACTGCTCCTGTCGCCATAATAGGCATCACTTAAGATAATGGCCCGGTCAACATCTGCGCTGTCATCATAAATCCCCCAGCCTTCTTCCCGGTATTCTTTTACAATCTTCTCATATTCTTCGGAAAGCTGCTGCCGCAGTGACCGTATCGTACTGTCCATGAGTGGATGCGGCCTCCATAATAGCACTGCCTCATCCTGCGCTGCCTTAAACTTCTCAAAGACATCTCGCATTTTAGCCAACATTTTCTCATCATTATCCAATAAAGCATTCACACTTGTATTATAAAGGATAATTTTCTTCCATGTGCCGTCTGGCTTTTCTATGAGCTTACGCCATCCTTCCGGTATTTCCAGCTTTTCTTTCCCGGTATTTCGCACCTTGTCAATTTTCGGAGAGCCAATGCCTAATATTTTCTCTTCCAAATGCTTTCTTTCAATAAATTCTCTCGGCAAGCCATTTTCTTCGGCTGCCTTACAGTATTCGTTGATATAGATCTGGCGCATCTTCTCCGACTGGACGATGACTTTATGGGCGAAGATCGTCCCCGGAAGGAAGCAGAAATGTTTCATGCTTGCAATTCTTGCCTCGTCATCCGGTTCTATCTCATCTAATATGAAATAAGGGATATAGACTAACTGCTCCGTACATGTCCTTAAATGACTGCAAAAATACTGTTCCGGCACACAGGTCACATAATTCCTGTCGTCATACGGGTTATGGATATATATGGCATCGGGATGCCTTTCCTCTAGATCGTAATCCTCATAATAAGTGATCTCTATATCGGCAGGATACTCCTCCCCTTCGTAATGCAATTCGCCCAAGCTCCCGTCCGCATTCCTGTCATAATATGGGATCGGAACGACATAGGCATCACAATTTTTATCTTTCCTTGCAGCCAGATAAACGCTTTCGAGGCAGTCCCACATACTTGCCTTGTATGGCAAGAAAACAATTTCCTTTCTGATAGCTATACGGTTAATTTCATTTTCTACTTTAATCAAAGATTCTTCTAAAAGTTTATAGACTTTTTTGGCTGTCAGATCCTCTAGCTGCATGCTGGCCTGATAAAGCTTTTCACAGTAATTCTCTATACGCTTGACAGACGTCGCTGCCATGCCCTCTGTCTGCTCAATTGATTCCCCTAAGTGAAGCGCGGCCTGCTGGCATCCACATAACGCAGTCCGGATATAGGCATATTCCTTTTGTAGCAATCCGTCTCTGCACTGCTGATGAATATAATGCATATTGGCAATGATATTTAACATCTGCTTCTTCTGGAATTTACGCATCAGACAACACTACCTCTTTTAGCCAAAATTTGTAATCAACATAAAATATATCGGTCAAAAAACACATAATTATTAGACGCTATTTTACCCAATCTTCTTTCTTCATCCGGTATAACGCCTTGAAAATTTCCACATCTTCCATTGTCGTTATCTTCAGGTTTTTCTCAGAGCCTTTAGAGAAGTACAACGTCTTTCCCATTTCCAACATTAATATGTTCGTATAAACGGTATTGGTTATCCCCTGTTTGAACGCACTTTCGTGTGCCTCTAGCACATTTCCGAATAAATATGCCTGCGGCGTCTGTACGCGCATAATCCCGTCACGCTTTACGTATGCGTCTCCTCCTATGCCATCTAATGTCCTGATGATCGTTTCCTGACATCTGATTGCCGCAAGGCCGGAGCCACGTCGTCTACATGTTACGATACAGTCCGAGATGATCTCTGCCGAAACCATGGGCCGCACCGCATCATGGATAATGACGATGTCATCTTCCTGACAGCTCCCTTGTAACTTGCGCAAGGCATTCCTGGCGGATTCTTGTCCACATTCCCCGCCCTTTACAATATGATGCAGCTTCGTAATGCCTGCCTCCCTGGCATATGCTTGCAAAATCGTCTGCCAGCCGTCTAAGCAGGCGACAACAATGCCGTCAATGTCCGGATGATTTTGGAACGCTTCCAGTGTATAGATAATGATTGGCTTATCATACACATTAATAAACTGCTTCGGGACATCTTGCTCTGTCCTGGTGCCACTGCCGCCTGCCAATAATATTGCAATATTCATTCTTCTTTTTCCAACTCCTGCCGCATCTTGTACAATGCCTTGAACATTGCCACGTCTTCTACCGTATTAATCTTCATATTCAATTCGGAGCCTTTCGAAAACCAGACAGGCTCCCCTAACTTTGACACAACGCTGTTCATATCTACCTGTCCCATGATGCCCGCTTCCAATGCTTTCTTATGGATATCCGCCAGTCTGTCCATCCGATATGCCTGGGGCGTCTGGATACGGATAATCGAATAACGGGAAATGCTCTTTGTCCCTACTTTCCCATCCTGTGTCCTCATAATCGTATCCATTGTCCTCATTGCCGCCACGCCCATTCCGTGTTCTCTGCAAACTCTGATGCTGTCCGTAATCGTATCATCCGACACAAGCGGCCTGATCGCATCGTGGACGATAATGATGTCACTGTCCCGGCACTCCTCTTGCAATTTTACGATGCCGTTCCCTGCCGATGCCTGCCCGTCCTTGCCTCCTTGCACGACCCACCGCAGCTTAGAGATATTAAACTGCTTCGCATACGCCGTCACCATCTCTTGCCAGCCGTCAAGACATGCCACCACGATCGCGTCTATCTCATTATGTTGTTGGAATCTTTCTAATGTATATATGATAATCGGACGGTTGTATACATTAACAAACTGTTTTGGGACGCTCATCTGGAAATCAGGGTCTATGCCACCTGCTAAGATCAGGGCTATGTTCATGATGGGGCTTCCTCCTTCCGGGGAAATCAGATAGAAATAAAAAATATATATTCGTCTGCCTTGATAATCATAGTACATTTTTCATAAAAAAGCAAATCGGAATATATATTTTAAAGTATAATAGCATTTAGTTGTGTATTTTCTCTGATAATTTATAAACTTCCTCTGTTAGCTGTTCTAAGCGCATTGTCAATTCTTCTAATTTATCGATACACCAATTATGCTGTATTTTCTCTAAATATTGTTCATACAGTTCCGCATATACAAGCGCATATTGGCTTTCAAAGCCTGTCGCTTTCATGAATTCCTTGTAAACAGTCTGTTTGTCATAGTGCCGTCTTACATGGACAGAAACAATACGGTCAAGCTGTAGTACAATGGCTTTAAAATCCCTTTCCGATGCTATTCCATATTTATCACACATCTGAAAAAAATCTGGTGTATAACGAGCCGAAAGATGCTCGAATACGGCTATGATCAAAGGAATGATGTTATCCTTGGCTTCGCGAAGCGGCCTGACATTACGATACATTTCTTTTGCGCTGTCATTAGTTTCCCGCATCGCTTTCGCAATAGCTTCTGACCCGACAGCCTTTGCTATTTCCTTCCACAGATTTTCTTCCTCTTCCTCTTTATGTTCATCCACCAATTGCTTTTGTTTATTTAAAATATCCGATAATAGCTGTAAGATTAATTTCTTCGTATCGTCCTGATAGGATTCATTGCTTAACCGGATAATATATATATTTTCATCTTCAAAATAATTTCCCCAAGATTCATTCTGTTCATTTAATTCATGTATGATTTCTATTATTTTATGCATAGCCTAACCTCTCTTTGCGCTTTTCATCTACATCTTATTACAATCCAGAAAAACATCATTTCCAAATCTAACCTTCCCATACGACAATTCTACATTTGCAAGTTTTGCATATTTCACCATATCCTCATTAGCATTATCAATACGATATTCAGCCGCAAGCCTTGATGTGCTAAGCTTAGACCCTCTTTCTCCAATTTGTGGCTTCTGTCCTGCTAACGCAACAGAATCATACTCCATATAGGCCTCTGTCCTACATCCCAGAAACTCATGGACATAATTTCTGCCTAAAAGTGTCAACGAATAAAATACGTACTTTCCACTTTCATATTTTCTTACACACCCTACGTCTGTCAATTCTCCCATAACCCGGTTTAGCTGGCTAGGACTAATTCCCAGCTTATCACACAATTCCTTATGCTGTATAAAATCTTGCCCATATAAAAATTCCAAAGCCTGTTTAACATATACGCGTCCTTTTAACTCCGCCATCTTAATATGAAAAATCTGTGCTTCATTTCTCTTTGGAAGCATACCTGACATCGCATGGAAAACTCCGACGAATGTTCCCATAGAATATAAATATGCATTTTCCTGTGTGGAAGCAAATTTTTTTATCGTCTTAGCTACTTTCCCATATTTTCGCGTAAAAGCAAAAGCATCATCTAGTTCTTCTTTCTGCATCGCTTCCTCATAGGATTTCTGAAGCCTATACATCCAATCTTCATAGCGTCTGTCCCAATCTTCTTTTTCATTTATTTCTATCGGGACAATCCCTACTTGCTCCATATCTTTAAGCAAAGCCTCAAATGTTAATGGTTTCTCCCCATATAACATCGATACATTCTCCTTCCCATCCATTGCTTTCCCCATCCTTCCTTCGGAGTTCATTGTATGAAGTTCCATAAATCTTCTTGGAAAACAAACAGCCGTCTTTGCATGCCGATTGACAATCAGCCTCCGGAAATTTGCATCCATCCAAACTTAGCTTGCTATAATCCCTGTTTTTCCCAAACGAAGTAATGATTCCTACCGTTCTTCCCTGCTTATTACACTCCTTAAGCGCTGAACAGGTATTACACCACGCTACATTACAAGACCGTTCCGTTCCTGTCATAATAGAACTTTCAAATTCATGGCTCCCTTGCGTCCACGACGGACACAAAATCAATTTCACATTTAACTTCTGCATCAACAAGTTTCGTGTATCCTGATCCAGTTCGCTTCTGCATATCGCTACAGCAATACTCCCATATCCTTCACAATGTACAATATGAAGTTCTTTTCCTTCTACAATGTCCTCTAAAAAAGTTTCTTCCCCTTCCTCCCACGGAAACCTCTTCAGCTTTTCCTGTCCAAACCATTCATTCCCTTCATAGTCTAAAATATATGATATATTATGGTTCTTATGTTTGCCATTCTTTTCCCATATACTTGGAAACACAATAAAATGTAAATTTTCAAAATTCTCTTTTCTTATTTGTTCTATAATCATCTGTTTTGTTTTCTTAGTTCCTAGCATTTCCGGAAATACAAGTATTTTATCTCCATTTTTATCGGATTTACGCATTACCTTTTCTATATAGACGCTTAGCTCCTTTTGAACCTCTTCATCAAGTTCCTCCACCATAAAATAGTTCACATCCACGCCCTTTTTCCTATGACAGTATTTAATGTCTTTCATAACCACCCAATCCGCCAACGGCGATACCGCTATCGGAAGAAATAGCTCATTTTGTGCATTCATGCACAATGCAAAATAGGTGGGGTTCAGGATATAATTCTTTACCGTATATATCCCATCTATCTTTCCAGATTCTGTTTTTATATAGTGGGAATGTTTTAGAAGAGTATTGATATCATTTAGATGGTTCCGCTCACGGCTTTTCCCCTCCCATATGCAGGCATACCTGGGCAATATTAAAATGCCTGTTTCTTTTCTATTATCTTGGCTATTCAGGCTATCTATACATCGGAAAGGTTCAAAATCCGGTTTTTTCTTCCATAATTCATATTCTAATTGTTCTGCTGCCAGTTCATCCAATCTTTGCAACGCAAGCGCCAAAAACATTGGATTTTCTCCAAAGGTATCTAAAAAACTATCTGTACTAGCTACGGAAAAGTCACATTCCATTAACAGTCCTTCGATCTGCTCTGTCATATCTTCTCTGCTCTTAGAAGCAATCGCACTCGCTTCCTCAGATTTAAAGTTCTTTTTCAGCAGATTTTGTATAATATATGCCATAAAATTATATATTCTCAACTCTTTCTACCTCTAATTATATCATAGTAAATAAAACTCGCAATATTTTGTTTACATATTGTTCACACGTCTTTTACTTCAACTCTGACCAACAATGAAAAATCTTTTAGATAAGTATCTTTTTCCGCAAGGAACTTATCAATCACTTGGCTGATGTTGTTATGATAGCTTTTAATCTTTAGGACAATGCGGTTCTGTTCAATGGCAATATCATAATAATCAGAGGAAAACATCGGATACCAGTCAACCTTCGCATGTCGATAATATTTCTCCCGATTCCATACTTGGAGCGCATCAACCATCATTCCAAAATACATGCTCGGCTCTTTAAGCAAATCATATTTCCATTCAATACCCGGCTTCTGATATATCTGGCGAATGACATCCGGGTATAAATTGTGACAGAATATGCTCTTTTGCACTGCCATGGCAACATGCTCATAATCTTGTTGGAGTTTATTATCATATTTTGTCCTTTCTACATTCCAACATAAAGTACTCATCATGTCCCTAAAAGTGTCACATCCGTTTTCTCTGCCAAATAATTTCGTAATCACTTTTCCGTAATATTGGAAACATAACAAAAACATACCCGCGCCATAAATGCCATGGTCATAAACATAATATTTCGTTTTATATTCCCTGATGAAATCAACGAGATTGATTCTTTCATCGTTTCTATTTTCAAATTTTTCATTCAAATATTGTTCTATACCTTGCAAATACTTATCTACACTGGGGTTTTCCTGAAATACCTCCATTATTTTTTCAATATCTACTCCATTCTCTCTCAAAAATAGCTGCGAACAGATAGGCAATTTACGAAATAGCTCTTTATTACATTGACAAATAAAGAGGTTCATCAAGCCATTGACATTCTTTTCCTCCTCTATTGCGGCAATAAGCTCTTTCGCAAATTTTGTCTTGATTTCCCGTACATATTTTTCCAAATAACTAATATTAAATAAATAATCAACCGCTTCATCCACAATCCTATTGATGGTCTCCGGCATAAGCTGTTTCTCATCCCCTAGTCTCCCCATGCGCTTTTCCGCCTTTTCATAATCTACAAAAGGCATCTCTTCTATGACCGCATGTTTGAAATTGTTCTTGAAATTATTATGGAGATATTCTTGCACTACTTTTTTATTACGCTCTACAAGGAGCGATGTAGCGGACTTCGAAGGCAGCTTATCTTTCGGTGAGCAGATCTGTCCGGTATACAGTGAAAGAGTCCTATAACATTGAAAAATATAAGTATTTAAATCATGGCTGGTCGTAATCCTCTCAAAGTGTTGCATCCGCTCAGGCTTCCGGTCTTTTTCCAACGAGAGCTTACCTATCCTATTCAAAATTGTACGTATGTCCTTTTTAGAAAAATCTTCTCCACTCCCTGTCTTTAGACGAAGCTTTTCCATAATGGCCTCTAAGTCCTTAAAATAATACCGTATGTAAAAATCTTCATGTAACATATAATCTTCGTGATCCAAAAGCTTATGAATAGATATATCAGTTGAAAAATTATACTTATTTTTCAGTATATAGTACTGAGGCAAAGATGCTGATGGCGTATATTTAAAAGCAATAGGCTGTTCTGAGAAAGCATCGAACAATACAATAATATAGTCATCCGCATCAACAAAACCAGTAAACATCTTCACATGTTCAAAGCAATGAAGCTTATCAATTGACTGATATCCCCCGAATTGTGCCTTGATGTTATCCAGTCCCACTTTTTCAGCGCGATCCTCTTTTTGCAGAAAGCATCCTGTTGACGATACAATGACATTTTCAAAAAGGTGATTATTATCACAATCATCAAGCATCTGCCATACAATCAAGTATTTTGTAGCTCCTTCCAACAAGATTTCACGAGAAAGGATACATTCTATTTCATTAAAATTTGTCAGGTATTTATCATAAACGGATTCTTTCCCCTCGCATTCCTGTTTCATTTTTAAAACCACTCTATTATCTTTATTCATTTCATAGGCGTTTTCAATTGGATAGGCAATATCATGGAACAAACAGAAATACTTCCAGAAACTAATAAAGTCCTTCGTCGCATCCAGAACCGGATTATAACCTGCCTCCGTACGTTTGCGCATAAACTCTTTTGTAAGGGCTTTATTTAAAGAAGGAGAATAAAAGAATAAATAAATTCCCAGAAGATACATATAAACAATATGGGAAAAATGATCCTGTGGAATATAGGCACTATGGGAAGACTGGTTTTCATCATTTTTTTCAAAATCCAGAAGGGATACCAGTAAGAAATACGGAGGTGGGAAATTTGCTTCAAAGCAAAGCCTTTGAACAATGTATTTCGCACATTCCGTCCGCTCACTGGCATCCACATTCAGTAAGAAATCTTTCATGATTTCCCTACATGGGAACATACGCTCATACAGATACCAAAATATCTGCTTTTTTCTATCAAGCGGTGTTGGGTTTCTAAAAAGCTTCTCACATAATGTTTCATTTATCCTGGACTCCATTGCCTACCCTCCACTGCATACTATCTTGTAAGTAATCTAGCATGGATTTTCTCAAATATATACGGCGAAATAGCCAACTGCAAATATCTTAAATCCGTAGCAGATAAGCGTACGTCATCTCGTATCCTGTATTTATCAGCAGCCTGATCAAAAACATACAAAGAAGAGATTTCCTTTTTCTCTCCATTTTGCATCATTATCTCCAAACCTTGCGGAATGCAACGATAGGCATCAGTTTTTAAAGCAAAGCGTATTGTAATGAAAGATTCACGGAATGCTCTATGAATAATATCTAAAGCCTTTCGCAAGTCCTTATTCTTCTCTCCGTAATGCCCCTGCTTCCACATCTTATTGACTTCCCTCATGACGCGTGCAGACTGCTTCTTAGCATGTTTCATGCTTTTTCTTTTTATTTTAACAACACTATTTACAGCCTTTGCTAAATCACTGCCAGATTGCAGCTCTTTCGCAACATCTTCTGATGACCAATCATCAAACTTTTCCTTTAAAGCACTATAAAAAGTATTATCCGGATCATAAACCGTAATATCCTCTCCTACAGGCAATAGTATATCACGCCATTTCACAGGCATAATCTTTAGATAAGACAACATTTGTGCGTCAAACAATCCCCCTCTTAAAGTTAACCCATTCAATGAATTGGTCAAAATAGAATATCCCATATCAATACACACCCTTCGTCTCTTTTGTATTTCGTGCATTTCCTAGCTATTTTAATATATTATAGCAAAAAACAGTACTAGGAACAATTGAAGGGCAATGTTATTTTTGCCGGAAAAAACGCTAATTTTGCATTTTTCTATTTTACAAAATGGAGATTCTTCTTATAGCACATTTTCGCGAAGCGCTTTATAATATCGTCTCCTCTTTCACCGCCTGGAACATATCATTCAAGACTTTAACCGTTTCCTTCACATACTTCCCTACGGCAGTCTCTTCCGACATCTGCACGCCATAGACACCGGATTTATAAATTTCATACAAAGCCTCTATCTCTCCTATTGTCGGTATCGGCTTCGACTCCATATTCTTCAGCACCTGTGTCGCCAAGAATACCCGTACATCATAATACTGTGCCTTTTCAATGATATATTTCTGATACCTTGGGATATTGATAATCCCAATATCGGTAGATAAATCCCCCCGGTCTACCAGGATATATTCGACCAAAGGCAAGATGTTGTTAATATCATTGACCGCATCTAACGTCTCAATCTTAGAGATCACTTTAATGTTCTCTGCAAGAAGCGCTTTCGCCTCCTTAATATTTTCCGCAGACCGAACGAAAGAGAGGCCGACATATTCCAGATGGTACTTATTGGCTAGCTGTATTAACTGCTTATCTTTTTCGAAAAGAAATGGGATATCTTTATGCATTCCTCTTACGTGTACGCCTTTGCCATTAATCAGTATCCCATCCGACTTAGACAAGAACGTAATTTTCTCACTGTCTACTTCCAGCACCTCAAATTCAAATACACTATCGTTTGCCCATGCAGTCATGCCAGCTTTCAGATGACTGTAAAATTCAGGGTAATTAAAGCACTCATTGGGAATGGTGAACTTTTCGCCCTTTACTAATTCAATCCCGTTCCCGGGAAGATCCTTGGTTCTTACTTTATTCCCCGGCAAATCCATCAGGATTGCCGCTCCCGGTGCCTGTAAGCGGATTTCTTCAATATATGCTTCAATATCTGGAATGGAACCATGTGCGCCATTGATACGATAGATATTGTTATCGCTATGAATCTCTGTCACAGGTACTTCGTGTAAAAGTGCAGGTCCTACTGTCAAAATAAACTTTTTCATTGTCTGCTTTCTCCTTCTATTAAGTCTTCAAATATCGTTTCATCTTTCTTCTGCTGTCCTCTGAGCCAATATCCGGCGATCAGGGACGAGAGCATAGTTGTTAAAATAAGCACTGTGAAAAATTCCACATTGATAATGCCATAATTATAAGCCACTGTCGCGAGCACAATGCCCGGGCCTCCTCTTGCGTTCATTGTAATGCCAAAATTCCAGACTACTTTCCGTTTCAGTTTCGTCGCTGCTAAGAGCAAGACAACAGTCCCGATCCATTCCAGTGCAAAAGCAAGCGCAAAGAAGAGCAGGAAACGCAACAATGAAAAATTATGTAACAGATTTAACTGTATGCCAACCAATGCGAAGTATACGGGAACAAAAAATGAAAATGAAAAATCTGTAATACATTTTACCTTTTCTTCCGCGTTTTTATCTTTATTGGTCACGCTTCTGATAATATAGCCTGTCAGGAACGCGGAATACATGATATTGATCTTCAAATAGCTAAGCGCCGCTACAATCACGAAAAGGCTGATGAAGCACACCTGCATGAAAGAAGAATTCTCAATCCGTATATTGATATTCTCTAACTTCCTGCCAATAAAATGAACGACTAGGAACAACGCAAGCGTTAAGAAGATCACAATACACATATTCCCAATATTTAACTCTTCTGAAAGTGCAATATCAATCGCCGTATTTAACAAAATCCAAAGACATAAATCCTGTAACGTGGATGCCGTTAATACCACATTGGCAAACCGCGTATTGATGATGCCCATATCAAAGAATATCTTCGATATGACCGGTATGGAAGTAATCGCAATGCCTATAATAAACACAAGCAAAAAAGCCGCAGGACTGTCCGCCTCCCCGATAAAATACTGCTCAAATCCTCGCACGAACGGCAGTCCCGCTATCATGGGGATGATCGTCGAACCAATAAATAAAGATAAGAATATTCTGGAGTTTTTCTTCTGTAGATCTATTTTCGTATTATATCCGGAAGAAAACATCAGAAAAGAAAGGCCTAGCTGATAGAAAATATTCAGTACCTTTCCTTCTTCACTGTAGCTGTTAAAAATGCCTGCCATCAAATCTGGCACCACCGCCCCCAGAAACGTCCCTCCGAAAAGCATGCCGCCGATAATCTCTCCCACGACTTTCGGCGCCTGTATTTTCTCAAACAACCTTCCCATCAGGAATGCGCCGGCAAGCAGGCACGCCAATGCAGTCAATGTCATCATGATTTCATTGTCCGCCAAAGTAGCTAATTTCATATCCAACACCTCTTTCTGTATTTGTCAGAAACTGTATCGGATCTTCCATTCGTAAAATCAACGGCTTCGATGCCTGTTTGGCTAGTATCCAAGAAAAAGGATAAAATAAATTTTTAGCCGTTTTCTTAGAAAACGGACATTATGAAGCCATGGCCTTCATCTGGAGAAGAAGCTGACATTAGCTTAGTGTATTTTCTTCAAGAAAAGCGCATCATGCCCTGCCCTGGATAATCTTATATACACGCGAGATGCTTAGATCGTATTTTCTCGCCAGATCACTTACTTCATATTTCCCACTGTAAAAGTCTTCCCGTAAGCTGATATTCCTCTGCTCTTTATCCGTCCATTCCGCATTAGCAGACTGCGACGGGAAATATACGGTCGCACCTGCCATTTCTTGAAGAACCTGCTTATATGCCTCTTCCCCGATAATATCCTTTAATTTCTTAAGCGCCTCTTTCGAATTCATGCTGTCCCATCATGCTCCTTTATAACCAATCCCTAACCATCTGCCATCAAAATCCGATGTCAAAAGGTGCTTTTGCAGACTGCATCTTATTAAGCATTTTCCCGACAATATCTACTATCGCTGCTGTTCGGACAATTTGCAACGATCCCCTTTTATATAAATATTTGTTCACACTTTAAGATTGCATCAAAAATCTCTTTGCGCAACATGATCTCGTCGGGTATCGCACCTTCATTGATGTACTTCCTGATAATCGTACCGCTGATCTCCACGCGGTCGGTCTTGTAATGGCTACAGTTCTTCTCACTGACTACCATGCCGCATTTCTTACAATAATACGGCTCATGCAAAAGAAGCAGCTCCACACCCAGATCATATTTCTCAGCAAGCTTTCTTGCAAGCGCATGGGCATCATATGCACCATAGAACCCGCCCACGCCGGCATGATCCCTGCCGATGATAAAATGCGTACACCCAAGGTTCCTCCTGATAATGGCATGAAATACGGCTTCCCTCGGCCCCGCATAACGCATCTGGGTCTTTAGTCCCTCCATATATACGCTATTGTGCGGATAGAATTCTTCTACCATCCTTTCATATGCCGCAACGACCGCTTCCTGCGTAAAATCTCCTTTTTTCTTCCATCCTATGATCGGATTGATGAATAATCCGTCGCATACTTCCAACCCGATGCGTTGCAAATGTTCATGCGCCTTATGGATCGGATTCCTCGTCTGAAAGCCGACAACGCTCTTCCATCCTTTGTCCGCGAAAATCTTCTTCGTCTTCTCCGGCTTTAAGGCATCCTCTAAAAGCGACTTGTCAAGCAATACTGTCTTACCGCCGGCCCGCAGCGTGGAACGTTCTTTTTCTTTCTTTACGCCCGGGTGCTTCTCATCCAATGTACAAAATACTTTCTCGATATCGGCATCCGTCATATGATAAGTATCCTCTACTTCCATATCGGCCACATGGTTCCCATGGAAAGACAGGTGCAATGTTTGTCCAGGCGCCAAACCCGTATCCTCTGGCACGTCCAACGTGATCGGGATTGTAAAGACATCTCCGCTTGCCAGCCGGTATGTATCCACAACGCTCCTGAAATCCGCTTCGTTCATGAACCCTTGTAACGGATACAATAATCCGGTTTCTATGTTGATAATATCCTGTAACGTTTCCTCGTCTATTTCTATAAAATCAATCATGATAACCCTCCCCATATTTTCCTGCTATATATTCTTTGATCATCTCAAACGATTCCTCTTCCGTCATCTCATCGACTTTGATGCGAAGATCACAATTCACCGGTTCATCGAATCGCTGCCCTAAGCCTACGATATCTGTTTTCCCCATGTTTTCTTTATAAACGCCTTTCACGTCGTTCTTCATGCTGACCCGGATGTCCTTATCCAAATATATTTCGTTATAGCCGGCAATCTTTTGGCGCGCAAGATCGCGCAGATGCTGGAACGGCGAGATGTTGCAGATGATCCCGATGATATCGTTCCTATCTAGAAGATAGGTTCCAAGTATGATGCGCTTGATATTGGCTTCTCTGTCTGCATCGGTATATCCCAAGTCATTCTCGAACAAGTTCCGTACCTCGTCCCCGTCTAAGAGATAGGTCTTTAACCCTTTATCCTTGTAGTATTTCTCCAGCTTTCTCCCAAGCGTCGTCTTACCTGCTCCGGAAATGCCAATTAACCATATGATCATTGTTTTATCTCCTTTTCAAAATATTTTCCAATCTTTGCAATAAGCCTTAGCGCCTCTTCCTTCATTTCATCCGGGAATGCCGTCAAGACAGGTGCAGTTTCAAAGCTAAGCACGCCATCATAGCGAATCCGCGAAAGGCCATTTATAAACCCTTCCCAATCCGTAGACGCAGTGTTCTCTCTCGTCTTTGTAAAAGTATACGGTATCTGGTGTAAATCCTGTATGCCATCGTTATCATGGATATGTAGCGTTTTCAAACGGTAATCTAATGTTGTCAGGAAAGCTTCAAAATCAAGCCCGATCAGGTTCGCATGCCCCGTATCAAAACAAAAGCCTAAAACTTCTGCACGGTATTTATCGTTAAAATAGTCTATCCTGCTTACCGCTTTCCTGGCATTACAACATGGCCCTTCTACCAAATGCCCTCCTATGCCGTTATACAGGTTTTCAATACAGATGGTAATCCCCATCTCTTTCGCCATTGGCGCAAGAAAATCCAAAAAAGCCGCCGTCTGCTCCCACTCCGCTTCTTCCGTCCCAAGATGATAGGCCAGTTTGAAACCATGCATGACAATAGACCGGCATCCGAAATAAGCGCATATCCTCATGCTCTTAGGCGCCACTACCTGCCATAAATAATCATTGAGTTCCCGTCCTGCTCCCGGCACATAATTCGGATACGGCATATGCATCTGGTTAATCCATATCCCGGCAGCTTTCGCTGCATCCTTATGCGGCTTAAAAAATGCCTCTAGCTCCGTGTCCGACCTGCTAAAAAAATCATTGCGCTCAAACTGGTAAAGAGAAGTGTTTAAAAGATAGGCATTCAAGCTAAAATCCGCACAGGAAAATCCTGCCCGTTTTAACATGGCAAATCCTTCTGCGGGATTCGCATCATATACGACGTTTTTCGTCTGTACGCCAATACTCATTTTGTTTCCGTCCTTAATTCTATTTGTTCTTTCTAAAATTTGTTCTTTCTAAAGTGAAATGACGGCATATATTCGTCATTGAAATACATGATTGGGTTCTTTATCCCCATATCACGTAACTGTTGTTCAATTTCCCTATAATAAATATTACAAAGAAAAATTGCACAGTCAGCCGGAAGTTCTCTCAATGCTTCCGGGGACTTTACTTCCAATCCGCAAAACGAAGTCTCCCATAATGCTTTATTATTATCGCATGTAAAAAGAGGCGGATATTTCTCCCCATAACATTTCATATAATTCCTGCACATATTGCCGGCGCCGAATAAAACCCTGTTTGGATACTTTCTCAAATTGCTTTCGATCTCTATCTGCCACTTAAAGTAATCGGCGACGGATTTCGCCATCGTAAAAAGCTGTGGCCTTAAAAGCGGTGAGAATGCTGCTGCCGTATCAATCATATTCAACGCCAGATGCCCGTCGAACCCAATTTCACGTAACCCACGGATTAAGCTAAGCCAATCTGTCTGGGATTGTCTCTGATAAGCACAGGTAAATGGCAGCATCGCGCTTTCACGATGTCCGTCACAATCACGCAAGATCACCATTTTCAATCTTTTCCCCAGTATACGCGCCATTTCATACATGTTCTGTCCGCATATATTACAGATACCGGAATCCATACAGAAGCCAAACCGCTCTTCGCCGCATTCTGCATTGAGCTTGTCAACCCACTCTGCCGCCTCACTGCCCTCTGCGCAAATGCCCCGGACTAGATGTCCTCCCATATCACGGCATTGGTTCTCTAGTAGGAGCATGATATGATACACTTTGGCAATATCCGCTAAATAAAGATAAAAATCACGGTTTCTTTCCCATTCCTTTCCCGATTCTATTCCTGTAAAAATCGGACGCACTATCAAATACTGGCAGCCATTTTTTCCACATAAATGAATACATTCTTCCACCATATGTATCCAACAACCTATTAGGTCAGTACGTTTTGTATTACGCATAAAATATGGCGCATATGCTACTGGTAGACAAATCTGCTTTTCTCTTACTCTTTGAAGAAAATGTTCAAAGTATTGGCATACCTTTTTCGGATTTTCCAAAACTTTTATACCATTTGACACAACATCCCGTTGTTTTCCAAAGTTCTCCAAATCATTTCCGGAACAGCACATATTGATATCAAATATAATATTCTGAAAACCGGCATTATATAAATCTGCAACACCCTGCCCTGGATATGTTAAATTAACAGTCCCTGTTGGGAAACAACTGACTACCATTTTGATTTTTCTGCTCCTTTCCCATACTTTAACTTCCCGTATCATTCATTCTAATGATTTAGTGCCAATCAACAGACACGAATAGCAAATGCCATATGCTTCTACTCAAACTCCTCAAAAGGAAACCCTACATCATAAACTTCATCCGGCGCTATGTCACACCTGTAGATTTCCGCCGTAAAGTTTAACCCGTGTTCTTTCATATAATCGTATAAATCAATCGCATCAACTGGGCAGTCTTTCATTTCCTTTGACAATTCTTTTCTAAAAACATAACTCGAGGGAATGCATACTTTCACGTTATCGAAATCAACATCATTCATAGACGTAACAACCGGATATCCTAACGCACCCGCAATACAATCCTGGTTCCTGTCAATAATGCAGTTGATTTTCTTACGATTTTCTTCGGTAAGCATTCTCCATATACCAATTGTGTGCAACCCGCCCATTCTTAATGCTACGCTATGATCCTCAAACGAACGAAAGAGTTCATTTATCATATCAATTTTTCGAGGCCGCTCTTTTTCATAATTCTGAAAAACCTTTCGTAAATACTTGGAATACTGAAAGCGCTTATCTTCATAAATTTTTGTCGTATCTATGATCTTGTTCCTAAAGTAAGGCAGCAAATCCTCTTCCTCAATCTCGTCTTCTAGCGTAAAATAATCAACAGCCGTCATAACTATATTATCTCTTCTGAAAAGCACCTCTTTTCCAATGCTATACTTAACATAAATGTATTCCTTCGTTACAATTCCCTGATATCCAAGATGCGGAAATAAACGTAATTCCTGCTTTTTGCTTATCACATCATAAATAAGCCGGCCACTGTACAAATCCATATATTCCAAACGCACATAATCATCCGTCAACTCGTCTTCATGAATTTCCCCGCTTTGCACCAATTGTAAAATCATGTCAGAAAACTTGGTATAGGAAAACATCCCCTCAATGTCTTTATGCGCCATGTTTTTCCCTGTAACAATCAGGTTTGTATGCCCCTTTGCCAAAGGAGTGGAATCAAAGCCATGGTCGCTCATATAGATTGTGATGGATTCGTCTGAAAGAAAATCCGCATAATACTCTAACTGTTTATCCATTTGCTCCCTTGCCGCATATATTCGGTTCTTCACACCCTCAAAATCATTTGAAACCATATCCGAATAAAAATGAGGATTATGACCTTCCGGCAATAAATGCCCTAATATAAATGCCGGTTCCTCCATGTTCATCAGACACAATAGTCCCCCCCATAAGATTTCACTACAGCTTGTACCCTGATTATACCATACTCCTGACTCGTAAGCAGCTTCAAACCAATCCATATAACCACTGTTTATCTTAAATTGATATCCATATTTTTCAATACCTTTAATCAGTTTACTGTCTGAAATTTTTTCTTCATCAAAATAATCTGAAAGCGGAAGCGTCCCCTTAAATATTGTTTTATATGTTTCATGCGTAAACGGCATCGCCGTAAATGCATTGGTAAAATTAATCCCGCTCTGTCTGCACTTATTCAAAAAAGGCATATTACCATTTTCTTCATAACCAACATCATCTATCCAATTCATGATAATGTCTTTCTGTTTCCGGCGTTTAAGAACTTCTTTGATCTGTTTCAGCAAATCCTGGATTTCCTGCCATGACTTTACATACTCCTCTTTGCGTTTATCTACAATATCTAACTCCATAATCTGAGAAATATATTTAGAAGCATTCAAGAAATCCTTCATGCATAACGACAGAAAATATATATTCCTTAGATAAAAAAACCTTTCTTCTGTAGAACACTCAAAATCTAAGTATTGTTTTAGTGAAAAATGCTCTATCTGTAAACCTTCAATATATCGATTCCTAGAATCACCGCCTATAAAGTCTTCATAAAATGGATTGCAAATCCGATAACACTCTCTTTCAAAGATCAATCCCTGCCGCTTCATATCCAAATAAATAGAGCGGCACATAGCCCCCCCCTTTCTCTGACATCTATGTACAATATAGGCATACTGCAATGATATAGCATATACCTCATCATACTCCTTCAGGCTAATGTTATCTAAATCCTCTCCATATAAAGCTTTTTTATCCAAAAATATAAAATCAATATTGCCGCCAATATGTTTAGCAAGAAAAGAAAAATATGTTATATCCTCTTTCTTAGTTGCCAAACATAACACTTTCTTATTTTCCATCTTGCATCTAAGCATTAGTTTTCTGATATAATCCTCTGCCATCACTCTTTTATGGTAATTGGGATAGTCACTGTCCAAACCATATGTAAAAATTATTTCATTCAGTCTTTTATTAATATCTAATTTTGTTACGCTCATTCGTTTCTCTCCATTTCATTTTATGCTAAATCATCATACCCTGCTCTATTGTAAAATACTCTGGATTGGTTGATACCCATTCGAACAAACTCCTTTTTTATGTTCAGACGATGTAAGCTGGAAGTAACCAATATATGATAATCTTTATACTTTTCGCAAAGATCACTAGGTACAATGACTTCTTTCCCCAAAAATTCATAAGGTTTAAGCTCCGCTTTCTTATCGCTATACAAAAACTGTGATTTTACTTCTTCATCAATAAATGCTAAAATGGCTTGACAATCTCTTCCGGTCCCATACAGGATTAGTTTATCATGTTCATTAATATACTGTATTGTTTCATCAGCCGCTTTCCGATTGTACTCAGCCAGCCGCACTTTTCCGGTCTGCCCTGCCTCGAACCTGTCAAACTCCGGACACACATCATCTAAAACCATATGCTTTCTGACATTCCATAGTTGCCATTGTATCCACTCATAACTTTCCGGATTTTTTCTCTCTAAAGCAAATATCTTCTTTTCCTCAAATAAAAATGGCTTCATGAACATCTCCTGTAATTCCCTGCGGGAAAATTTCAGACAGTTCTCATAAGAAAAACCATAACGTTTTTGATAAGGACTACTTGCGATAGCGATACGGAAACGGTCAAATTCTGAAAGATAATCTGCAAACTGATTAAACACTGACTTCAAATCAAAATCTACGCTGCCACGATAAACTAATGGCTTATCGAGAGAAGTAGTCCGTAACATATTATCTGACCACATGATATCAAGCCATTCACAAATCTCTTCCAATTTCTCTCTTGGTTTTATCTTGATATCTTCAAAACGCATTTTATTCTCTGTCCAATAACAATATTGTACGTTAACGCCATCCCAGGCAAACTCATCCAAAAACATTACTTGAAACGCATGCGGAACCTTCCATCCATCTAACTCTCTTGCACAACACGAGCCTGTTCTTACAATATTATTTCTACGCAACACCATTGTCTGCCCGTTTACTTTCTTATCCTCTAACCATAATGCAAAGAACGGGAAGTTATTTTTGGGTTCATAATGCGGCTCCCAGTAAATAATGAGCTTCGTGATATCTTCCACTCTCTTACCGCTCCACATTTCCATATAAGCAATATGAAACAACACGAATAATTCCTGCGAAGTAAATCGTTCTTTCAAACAAAGCATCCTCTTTGCGCTTGCTTCAAATATATCGGGTAATGGGAAATAACATTCTTTGCTCCCCGCCTCATCATTATACATTTCCCAAAATTCCGGTATTACCGCATTTGCATCTAAGCCTGCTAACCGGATGCAATAGCAAAATAAATTCTCATTAAGGTCAGAATATGGAATACACAAAACTTCCGGATGGCCATCCATAATGCCACGGAAGAAAACGTTTCCACTCCAATTCGGAATCCTTCCTATCATTATGCCTTTAGGAGTCAGCTTGGATACTCCATATTTTTCTATACCCCGGTTAAGATAGTTCTCAATCAAAGCAAACACACCGCTGTTTATAAAATATTCCGTATAACCGGTAAATCCCATATCTTCCAATTGCCGCATTAATTTAGCTTTTCTTGCTGCCCCGAAGCTATCTATCCTATTATAATAATCCGGAATCACTAACGCCGCGATATCGTCTTTTTCTATTACAGTCTCTTCAGCTAACGCAGAATATTTTACAAAAATTTCACCATTCTCAATTTCATAAAGATAATCCGATAATAATCGGCACAGTCGTTTATCTCCAGTCAGAAGGACATTTTTCCCACGTAATACATGAATCAGATTACTGGTTGGTATATCTGTGTAATCCCTGATAAGAAAGTATTGTTTATTCCTTTCATATCCACGATAATCAAAATATTCTGTCCACTTCTCTCCCAAAGCGCCATGTGTGTCTTTATCATTTAGGAAGATAGGGTTTTGAAAACATCGCATTGCTTCCGTTACGCTCATAACTTTTTTCCCTAGCAACCTGCCGTTGCCTTTCTCATTTATGGCAAAGCCTGCAATATCTATTCCTTGTTCCATTAGTAAATCATAGGTGTCCTGCGCTATCCTGTCGTCTCCTAAAATGACGATTTCCTGCTTTCCTTTTAACAGGCGAATCAACTCGCTAAAAGATCCTATCGTATCCTGTATTCTGCCTTCCAATACATTTGCTTCATATATTTGATCAATACATTCAAACTGCGGAGAAACGCTTCTCTTCATCTTGTGATTGATATCAATTCCTGAAAATGGCATGTTCTCTGCATATATAATCAGCCTATTTGCCCCCCCCTCTAGCAAATTTAATCCATTACTGCCCATAAAGCCAAATGAATCCCAATAATTTCCGATCATATACACAGTAACGCCCAGCCATTCTAAATATCTGGCAAAAGAAACCGCAAGTTCATTGCATCCATAGAGAACGACTTCTTCGTATTGCGGGAAAACGTCCGGAAACTGTAGAGCCTCTCTATTTGCCCTTAATTCTTTTAACATGCGAAGCTCCCTATCGGCCTCGTTATCACAATAGGCATAACAACATACTTTATGCTCCTGTTTCTCTACGGGAAGCAGCCACATTTCCGCAGTATCATACCCGGGTATACTGTGGAAATATTCCTTACCATCTTTCCATACATTTTCTCCAAGCGTGATATGTTCCAATGCTATTGCAATATTCTTATGTATACTTTTCTCAATCTCTTTATCGCAAAAGCGTATCATTGCCAGTCCCTCCGATTGTTCTTTATACCCTTTCGTAATCTTTAACCCTTATTCCGTAACTCGTATAATAATAAAGTTCACCTCCATCTCAGTTCTGCCTCATTATAATATACTCTGGAAAGCTCAATGCCCATATGATCAAATTCTTCTTTTATATCACTGCCATACAAACTAGACGTGACCAAAATATAATAATCTTTGTAAAGATCACACAATTTCGTTGGTGCAATTACCTTCTGTCCACAAAAATAATATGGCTGTGTCTCAGCCCTTTTATCACTATACAGAATTTTCTCTTTCATCGCTTCATTCATGAGCCTTAATAATTCAAGACAATCATGTCCTGTTCCATACAATATCATTTTATCGTGTTGCCTGATATACTCCAAAGTCTTTTCAATCTTTTTCCGGTTCCGCTCCAACATATCAATTTCTCTATACGCTTTGACTCCAAACAAAGGAAACTCTGAATGTATATCATTCAGTACCATATGCTTTCTAATTTCCCATAGCCGCCATCTCATCCATTCATAAATTTCTATATCTTCCTCATCTCTTTCAAATAATTTCTTTTCCTCAAATAAAAATGGTTTTATGAATAGTTCTTGTAGCTCCCGGCGTGAAAACTTCAGGCAATTTTCATACGCAAATCCATACCGCTTATGGTACAGACTGCTGGCTATGGAAATTCTGAAACGGTCAAATTCGGAAAAAAACTCTTCATATTTGTTAAACACCGGTTTCAAGTCAAAATCCACACTTCCTCGATACTCCAACTCTTTTCCGGCACATGTAGTCTTTAACAGATTATCTGACCACTCTATATCAATATGCTCACAAATCTTCATCAGGCTATTCCTTGGATACAGTTTTATATCCTCAAACCGCATTTTAAACTCATGCCAATGATCAGACTGCAAGCGGACCCCATCCCATGCCGATTCATCAACAAACATTTTTTTATAGACCGATACGCTATGCCATCCGTCTTCCTTTCTTGCACAATTCGAGCCGGTAATGGCGATATTATTTCTACGAAGTACCAGTGTCTTTCCATTTATTTTTTTATCTTCTAACCACATTGCCAGAAATGGGAATTCATTTTTTGAAAGCATATGCGGTTCCCAATATACAACCAAAGCAGATATATCCTCTAGCGCTGTTCCATTTAGCATTTCCGCATAGGCAATATGAAACAATAGGAACAGTTCCTGGGATGTAAATCTTTTCCTTAATGCCAGAATCTTTTTTACACATGTTTCAAATCTCTCTGGATCCGGAAAATCTTTTTGTAGTTCACACGCCTCCTGTTCATACATTGCCCAAAATGCTGGTAATATCTCATCCGATCTAAGATTTGCTAAACGGATACAATAATAGAATAGATTATGATTCAAATCAGAGTATGGAATCATTAAGATTTCCGGATGGCCATCCATAATGCCACGGAAAAAAAAGTTTCCACTTGATCCTGGAATTCTACCTAAAAATATTCCCTTGGGCATTAATCCTGGAATAGTATACTTCTCGCTACTCCTACGCAGATATCTGTCGATTAAAACAAATGCGCGGACGGATATAAAATATTCTGTATAATTCACAAATCCCATATCCGATAGCTGCTGACTTAATATCCTTTTTTTCCTATCCCCTATACCGTTCAATCCATTATGATAATCCGGTACAACCAAACACAGAATATCTCTTTCTTCTACCGTTATCTTCTCACCAACAGCGGTATACCTTACAGAAACCTTATCATTCTCAATCATTTCCAGATATTCTGTTAATAACTGACATAGTCTTTCATCACCTGTTAGCAATATATTCTTATTCCGAAATACATGAATCAAATTGCTATTTGGAATCTCAATATAATCTTTTATGAGAAAGAAGTGTCTGTTTCGTTCATATCCTCGATAAGCAAAATACTCCGTCCACTCTCCTCCCAATGCCCCCTTAGTGTCTTTACAATTTAAAAATACAGGACTGTTGAGATAACACATTGCCTCTGCAATGCTCATTACCTTCTTGCCCAACAACGCTTCTTGCTGTCCCTTTTCTTTAACTGCAAAACCTTCAATCTCTACATCATATTTACAAAGCAAATCGTATGTGTCCTGAGCTTCTCTATCTACTCCTAAAAGGATAATCTCATGTCCATCTTTTAGCCTAGTAATAATTTCTTCAAAACTGCCCGTAGTATCCGTAATTTTCCCTTCTAATACATTTGTTTCATATATCTTATCAATACACTCAAATTCCGAAGAAACACTTCTTTGAGCCATGTGATATAAATTATGTCCCGGTAATGGGAGGCCTTCTGCAAACAGCACAAGCCCCCCCCTTCTACAATTTACGCCGGAATCACTCTGATAGCCAAAATAATCCCAAAACTCACCTCTTACCAAAACTGTAATCCCTAGCGCCTCCAAATAATGCGCAAAAGCAACTGATAGTTCATTACAGCCATATAATACTACCTCTTTATATTCCGGGAAAATATCAGTAAATTGTAAGACATGCGGATTATCTTCTAACTCCTTCAGCATACGAAGCTCCCTGTTTGCCTCACTATCCTGAAAACCATATGCTATAAGTTCATTCGCCTCATTCTTAATCGGGATCAGTCTGATGACGGGATCCCGGTATTTATCGCACTCTTTCAAAAGATCTTTACACTCATTCCATATATTATGATTTATGGTAAGAGCTTTCTCATTTACGATAGCGCTATCGTAATCCATTTCTATGTCCCATAATCTTAACATATTAATCTCCATTCTTGCTCAAATTGCGAATTTTGGAGCCAAGACGCTATCAGCGTCGGCACAAATTTGCGATTGAAAAATCCGCCGCTAGGCTGATTTTTCAATCCAATCCCCGGTCTATGCCAGTCCTTTTTCAATCAGCGCCTTTAATTTAGTGGAGCTGACAGACTGCGTATATGGAAAAAACACCATATCAGAACCTTGCTTCTGCAAAAATTCCTTTTTTGCCTGCCACCATGGAGAATCTTCATAATCACTCCCCATAAACTGTACATCAAACTGATATCTGCGATATGCTTCCTCTGGCCCGCTATATTCCGTAGGGATTTCCACAGCTTCGTCCACATAACGGCAAGCGCGTACTATCTCAATCCTCTCTTGAAAAGGAATATACGGCATAGTCCTTTTATTTTTTATTACGCTCTCGTCATTAACAACGCCTACAATCAGATAATCACAAAGTTCTTTTGCTCTCTTAAGCAGGTTCAGATGCCCAATATGAAACAAGTCAAATACTCCGGAAATATAACCTACATGATACTTCTTATTTGTTTTTTCGGAATTATCACTTTTTTCCACTTTCACAGGCGTTTTTCGCGGATAATCCAAACTGCTGTCATAAATGGCATAATCCTTGACGCCCATCATCTGTAGCTGCCTTACAACAGGCACATAATTTTTGATACAAATAATAACTTTATAGGTACCTATCTCTAAAGAATGCAAGCATTCAGGCGACATAATCTGAATTCCCAATAATGCATCTCCCCATCGCTTAGCATTGTTATCAAAGATACCTGCTATTTTATACGCTTGTCCAAATTGCGAAAGAAACTGTTTCGTAAACGCCCCTGAGCCAAAAAGATATATTTCCCTATTTTCTGTTCCTGTAAAAATATTCCGGAACAACCTCTCATACTCTCTAACAGAGTAATTCATTCTCTGACGGTTTGCATTCATAACTCCTATGTTCCGTCTACAAAGCTGATGATAGCCAGAGAGCGCTATTTCATTGCGAAGTTTCAACAAAAAAACTCCTGCAAAACGATCCCACAAATCAATATATTTATGTAAATGATACCGTTCTAGCAACTGATCTCTTGGCAAAATTATCTCTAACTGTGCATTGCCAGAATAAATAAAATTAATCGTCCGCACCATGATTACATTTGCCGGCAGATTTTCTATATAAAATTCCTGGTCAAAAAAAACAAACTCACCTGCCACATAAAAGCAGTTTAAAGACACCAAGTCAATATAACCCCGCGCTAAAATAATTCCCATATCTTCCTGAGCGTTCAAAGCAGCCTTTTTCCATTGGTCCTTATTAGGGTCATCTTCCTTGCGCTTTTCCCATTCAGGATCAAAATGTTCCCAGTCAACTTCTTCATAAGGCACATGTTCTGACGAAGCCTGAACCAGCGCCCAGAATCTGTCCAATTCCTGTAAAAATAGTTCTGCATCCTTCAACAGCAAATCCCTAAAATAGTCTGTCGCATTTATCCCCTCAACATATGGCATAACAAAAGAATCTTCCTTTAACTTGGCATCTACAAGCTTTATCCCATGTTTTCTCAAATCCTCCATATTAGACAGCATATGCCCTAATTTCCATTTTCCTTCAGGATATAAAGCTTTTTTAATAACCTTGTTATCCCCATAAATGATAGTAGCCAACGCATCCTTTTCTCCCCGGTCCATGGATACTGTAATCTGTTGCGCACACGCTAACTCTCCTTCTACCGTACACTCAATAAAATATCCGTTCGCCATTGTATGGAAAAGGTTATTCTGAATTAAAGTTGTATATAATTTTTCTTCTTCCAGAAATATGGTATCCGGACTATGGTATTGTGGGGCAATACGTATATCAAGCTGCTCTCTTGGCTGATAATCCTCTGCATAAAGAGCCTGTGGCCTGTTAAGCGCGGGCAATACGGAATAAAAACGAAATCTAGCCAGTCCAGCGCTCTTTAGAAGCTCTATTATTTCTGCTTTCGCATAAGCTTGTCCTTCTAACTGCTCTCTATCCATAGGACTGATCCGTGTATAATTTTCAATGCTATCAAAATTCCTCTCTGTAAAAACATCCCTATCGCCGCAAAAGTATCGTATGCCAAGGCGATTATCCATGCCAAGGAACAAGCTTCCGCACGGTTTAAGCATACTGCGCAGTTCCTGCAATACCTTTACGGGTTCTGTGGCATATTCTAAAACTCCTACTGCCACAATGTACTGGTAAACTGCTACATTACAATCCCCGGATTTCGTCTCATCTCTAAGTTCATCCAATGATAAGCAGTCTGTATAAAGCCCACATTCCTGCAGGGCGTTATGTAATACATTAAATTCTTCTATCCTGCTGGTTACGAATAATGCTTTCTCACCTTTATGAAAAGGATACCACTTAATCAAGCCTTTCGGTAATTCTTTTGCTAAATCCTCTGTTTGCACATCTGCCTCCTACCTGTCTTCTTTCCTTAAAACAATCTCAGCCTTCCTTATCGCATTTTCTGTATTTCTTCCTTTCCTGATATCATCTGCAATTTCATCTACCGCTGCCAGATACTGGCTATACCTATCTTCATCAACATTCTGGAGTTCCCCGGCTATATCATATAATGAGCCCACTGCAATCCCGGCGCCATGCCTTTCCACATACTCTGCTGCTGCCGCCTCTTTCCAGATAATGACAGGCAGTCCTGCTGCAAGGTACATGGATAACTTGTGTGGATTATTATATCTTAGGTATTCTCCGGTAGCTCCCGTACAAGTATCCAAACTATTCCCATCCCAGACCAGTCCGAAACCTCCCGTTAGCTGACTCTGAATCATATCCGAAGAAAACGCCCCATGATATATCATATTGCCAGAATACCCCGGCTGTCTGTCTATACTTGGCGCAGTGTAATTTGGCCCATATAAATGGACTTTCAAAGGCGCCAACTCCCGCATTTTCTCTAAATAAGGACTCTTCATGCTATCCAGATTCCCTGCTATGCTGACTGACTGCTCCAGCCTCTTAGGCAGAATCCGGGCATTATCTGATAGATAATCAAATATTTCTAAACAGATAACCTTCTCTTTCGCAATTCCCATCCCAAGGAAAAACTTCTTCATCTTCTCGTTATGTACAATCAATACATCTGCAATCCGCAACATAAATACAAATTCAGCCTGCATATAATCTGACAAAAAAATCCCCCTAAGTTTCTCTACATCATGTACAAAGGAAATAATGCTGACATGTTTATGTTCCTTCAATTTAAGTAAAATCTCATTGCGTTCCCTTTGTTCCTGCCAAAACGGATGCTGTAACAGCAGAATGGAATTCTCGGGGACTAATTCATAGCAATCATGCCATTCTTTTGCCATTCTTTTGTATTGCCAACTATCCGTATCTCCATTATGTGGATGGATATCAATCGCCTGATAGCCTTTACGGCCAAATATATTTTTAATATCATTTGGCGCTTTACTTCCTGCCGTATTGCCTTCAGGCAGGCAATTCCATATTTGAAATCTTTTTACCTCACTTTTGGAATTTTGCAAGACATAATGTTCTGTCTGCCTGACGGTCTGATTATGCGCCTTAATCTTTCTAATCCGCTCTCCATCCTTCTCTCTGTCTATACGTTGGCCAACGCCAACCCAAGATGCTGCATAATGATGAATGGAATGGGAATATTCCGTTAATCTGCCATAGCATTTACCGGAATTTATAGGAGCAAAAAATTCCTGCGGGAAAACTGCCACGCCGTTTCGCGCCTGGAATCTCCCGTTCATTTCAAATCCATACCTTTTCATCACCTCTGACTGTATTACCGGACACGGTTCCATATTAAATGAACCATCAGCTTTTATAAAAGGCATACCATTATATATTTCTAACAGGCTTTTTAGAATAGGATGTTTTTTAACCGCACCGACCCCAAGCCCCCATGCAACATAATTACCACGTTCAAACCCACAGAACAAATCCCATACCAGGAATTCATCAAAAGATGCGATAACCTCTACATCCGTGTCAAAATAAATGCCCCCCTCCTGATACAATATATCTACTCTTGCATAATCCGTAACAAAAGCCCATTTCTCCTGCTCATAAGCTTCCCGGACGTATCTGCTCTTACGGATATCATAATTAGATTCATCCCATCTAATAATTTCGTAATCCGGGCAGTATTTTTTCCATGTCGCAATATATTGTTGATATTCGTCAGGAATCTCTTTTCCGCCAAACCAGCAATAATGAATCTTTTTGGGGATAACCGCCTGCGTTGGTTTATTCTCTATCTGTATTTTAGTATGTTCTGTACATTCTCCAATAAACAATTCAACATAGCAGCCCATGCCATCACATTCTTTTATGGAATCCAACTGTTCAAGGACATCTTCAATAGAAAGACAGGTAATAACCACAACGCAGTCTGCATCACATACCTTTACAAATTCATCTGCTGAAATCACCCTGACTTCCCTGCCATTTATATGTATAGACTCCTTATTAGCATAACGGTAATTATCGATAATAGCCTCTACTGAAATCCCATACTGGCTGTCTATAAAGTGCTGCAAATATTTCCCGGCGCCAAAACAATATAATTTTTTCCCTTTCACCTGATTTACAAACTCACTTTTGCTGCAATCTATAAGATTTACCATTCCTAATATCTCACCTTTCCGTACACGGATTTCTATTCATAATAGGAAAAGGGATGATTAACCACCATTTCCGCCGGACATAAATCATATATGTTCTCCGGGCATACATATCGTGCCAGTTGTTCCCTGATGTCTATATACACAGTTCCCGTACTGCTGCATACCAAAAAGAGATACTTTGTAGTATCCATCTCTTCCAGCTCCTTAAGCCCGACAATTCCTTCTCCCTCTTTATAATTATCAACAATCAGGCTCTCCCATATATCATTCTCATTCAGAATTCGTTTTACCATCTTCCCTATTTTTCCGTATGGATATATGGCAATCTGTAAGTTATCCTTAAGCATTCTATATTTTATTTCATTTAACCATGATTTTTCCCAATATTCCTTGCACATTTTCTGTAGCTCACGATGCTTGATAATGCAATTATGATAATGTGCAAATATTGTTTCTAATATGATACGAAAACTCTCTTCGCTTATGCCCTCATGCTGACTGATTTCCTTTGGTATGTGCGGTAAGTTCTGGAATATAGCTTGCCATTTTCTTTCGACCAAACCCGCATCCATGCAATCTGCGCTTTCTTTTGCTTCTTTTTGTAATCTTCTTTCCAGTTCCGGATTACTTAATACCGCTATCACTGCTTCCGCTGCCCGCTTAGTATTTCTCTGTGGAACTATCATAACGCCTTTTCTATTTTCTAATATTTCCACAGATGGCAGTTCATATGTTATAAGAGGGATTCCATACATTTTTCCTTCATAAATTCCCATCGGAAAGGTTTCGGATGCCGATGTGACTAAATGGATACGGGCTTGTCCGTATATCTGATTCAAATCCTTTGTCTGACCGCAATATTCAATATTTTCCGCTAACCCGCTTTCTAAGATCCTCGTTTGCAGACAATCAATATTTACCTGGCTGCCTTCCCCATACACCCGTAGCTTTACTTTAGGAAATCTTTTATGCACTTCTTCCATAATCGGGATGACATCCAGAAAATTTTTCGTATCTATATCGAGCCTGCCGACCCATACTATATATTCTTCATTGTCCTTTTTAACCCAATTCTTCTCATAAGTAATGGGATTGGCTATATATTCCGCATTAACGCCCAATGCCTTCCAATATTGTTCTTCATAAGACGATAATACAATCAGCTTATCAGCTAACATAAATAAATATCTATATCTAACATAATAATTTTCAAACCGGACTAGTTCCTGTGTATATACTTGATGATTGATAATGATGAAATATACGTCCAAGGAACGCGCTAACAATAAATCGTAAAATAATAGCGGATAACATGAATCGTGGCTGCAGATAACATCTATATTCTCTTTTGTAAAAATAGACGCCAATTGATTTCCCCGTTCTTCATAATCCGCTTTCTTGCCTACAACATCGCTTGTACTCACAATCGAATATCTTTTTACTTCTGCTGGTAGCATATAGTCTACATCAGTAGGCTCTTCCTCCGTAATAAGCACAACCCTATATCCTAATTTCAAATATAATGGAACCAATAAGGAAATAACTCTCCTAACTCCCCCGCCTTGCTGTATTGTCGCATAATAAATTCCGATAGTATGAATTTCTTTTTTGCCTGCTTTTCTCAATTTCGCACAGTTATAATATTCTCGTAAAATGTCTTCCTCTCTCAACCCCTCTTCACTATACCTGCGAAACATCTGCAATATCTCGTTATCTATCATTTTCATCTATTCCTTTCGCTTTATCAGCCACTAACAGTCCAATCTTCAAGCTTGGGCTCGTTCTCAATCTTCCATTCTACACGCTCTTCCTCCCCACAATATTTACAGGCATCTACTGGCACATTCTCCAGCCTTTTTACCACTTCGTTCCAGTCCAGATGAGAATCATATACATCTACACCACCATTGAATTGAATATCTATATCGTAATAGTTAAAAAAATAATTTCCCAATGCTTCGAAAGGACATTTGTACAATCGCCCGTTGCGGAAAAAATGACAATCACTTTCCCTACACTTTGCGGCCGCAGTCACCAAATCGGCTCTTCCTTGCAAATCTATATTTTTCCCGAATTCCAATACGTCTTCACGGAACAAATATTCTACATTATTCTTCTTCAAAACATTTTCTATGTTTTCTTTTATGAATAGCGTCGGCTTATATCCTGATATACTGATTAAAATATTGTTCTTCCGACAACATTCAAAAAATTCAGCAGGCTGCTTTTGTAGCAAAATCCCGTTAGAAACAATCTCTATTGCTGCATAAGGCAATGTCTGTCGTGAAAAATCTATATATTCTGTTAATCGTTCATTCAATAGTGCTTCTCCGCCCAACAAATAGAAATGGACAACATTGATATTTTCCGCTATCTGCTTCAAATCTTTACAAAATCTGTCATACGGAATATGTGCGCCTTTTACAAATAAATTGGAAAAATGGCTGCATCCCCGGCAATTTAAATTACAGCTATCCATTATATTAGTTTCCAATTTCCGAAGCCAAGGCTTACTAATATCAATATCCTTTAACCACACTATACTATTATCATGAAAGATATCTTCAGAAAGTTTTTTCTTGAAAGTATACACCTCCTCCTTAATGAACGCAATTTTGTCTGTATCTTCCTGTTTTAGCTGTTGGATGACGGATGGGAAATTAACAACTGCAATTAGTATGATATCAACATTCTCTTCTCTTGCCTGCAATAATGTCATCACTTGCAAATCCCCGGTCTCATTATGTAACTGCACATTTTGGTCGATAAATCCTATTAGGGTAATGTCTTTTCTTCTATCTAATTGTTCTTTTATATAATGCCCGAATTTTCCCGCGCCCCAAATTGCTATTCTCATCATCTGATTATCTCCATCCTTCAAATATACTTTCAAAAATAATACTATCCCAGAGTGAAATTTAATACTCGAGATAGGAAACAATATTTAAAATTTCTTTCATATCGCCGGTTTTTGTCCTTATATCGCTAATCCATGCATCGCTTACTACCAGAATAATATCTGCATCATCTTTCACAGAATCCCAATCCATAACAGTATATCCAGCCACTTCTCTCCCTTGTTTGCCCGTATCGCTATCAACGACATAATCCATTTTCTGGTGAATCGTCTGAATATATGATAAAAATTCCAGTCCCTTTTTCCCGGCTCCCCACCAGGCAATTTTCTTTTTACGTTGATGGTAATCTACAATTAACCGCTGTATCTTCTGTTCTGAACAAGACAACAAAACTGTATAATACGGCAAAATTTCCTTATCCTGCATAATCATATCAACGATTCTCTTCTGCACCGTAGTAAGCTTACCCTGCTCATACTGCTCCAAAATCTTCCATTTAGGGAAGAATATTTCTCTCAAATTCATTATTGCTTCTTTTTGATACTGCTTGGAAAAAGTTTCTATTCCAATATAAATGTCCCTTAATATCTTTCTGGTAAAACTTTCCCGCACCAGTTCATAAAATCCTCTTTTTACCAAAAAATCATATATTGCATCAAATGCTTCGCAATCAAAATTTTTCTTTCTAAGCCATGTTGCTGTAATGCTATGACTGCGTTTTGCCCGGACATAATACAGCACTCTATCAGTGAAAACAATCTTGTCCGCACATAATGCCGTTACATAAGAAAAATAAATATCATTGCTGCAAGGCAGGCTTTGGAATTTAATATGGTTATTTACAAGCATTTCCCTTCGGATTAGTTTATCAGTCGGTCCATTATTCATTACTTGGAATATATAACGAAAATGCAAAGGATGTTCAATAACCGGATATGTCGGAACCAATGCTCTATCTCTTTCATATCGTTCCAATGGAATGAGATTCTCTCCCATAAAATGCTCCAAATAACAAATGGTTACATCAGCGCCTGTTTGCTGGCATTTTTGATACATAACTTCTATCATCTCGTGATGTAGGATATCATCACAATCAAGAAAAATAACGTATTCCCCATTTGCAACGCATAGACCGCGGTTTCTTGCTTCGGCGGCTCCCATATTTAGCTCATTCCTAATAATAATCATATCTTTCAGCTTCTGGTATTCTAAGATAATGGAAAGCGATGAGTCTGTAGACGCATCATCAACACATATAATCTCTATATTTTCAAATGTCTGGCTTATCAGGCTATCTAGAAAATCTCTTAAATAGGATTCTGCATTATATACAGGAACGATGCAAGAAACCAATATTTCTTTTTTCACTATTTTCCCTCATCTTCATCCGAATTATCTGTTTATGATTTTAAAGTAACCGTTTTTATGATGGACGTCTCATAACTTTCATCATGAATATCTTCCACAACTGTATCCCCTGGGACTTCATTATTATATTTATTGGATATATAACTGAATCCTTCCCCTTTCAGGTACCATTCATATTCCAAGTCCAGATGCCCTATGTCTATCGCCCAATATCCTTCCTTTGCCAAATCATATGCTAAGACAGTCGCCGTAGGCCCAAGTGCAATCAGGATTAACTGTTCTTTATCAGCTAATTCCAAAACACTGGAAAGGATTTCATCATAGACTGTGAACGCGTTCTTATTGGGCGCAATAATCCGCTCTATTGATTCCGCATTACTGAACAAGTCGTTCCCTACTCCCATCCGCGTACAGTCACCCTCAACAAACAGTAGTCTTTGCCCCTGCCAGATTTTTTGCAGATCATAAAATCTTTTCGCCGCTTTTTCCCTTTCATCATGCGGATAACTGACATAAGGCCTACTGATATAATTATTATAATATTGCTTCTCCATGTCTATATATTGATAATGCTGCATACGTTTCTCTTTTGTCATATATTTTCTTGTGCCATTCTTATTGGCTTCGCACCGTCCCTCCATGCAGCCATAATCATCCGCTAATGCCACTATATGCCCGTCAAGATTAGATACTAATATTTCTTTCAGCCTTTGTCCTAATTTCTCATCATCATCCTGATACACATCCTTGGCGGCGCCCAAAATAATCTGGAACTCACCATCTCCATACCTGCTAAGTGACACTTTGTCCTTTATCAATTTTTCACAGGTTTCCTCAACTGTACAAACTTTAGGCAATACGACATTTCCCCGTTTAGACATATCCGCCAGCTCATACAGCATATTGTCGTACAACAGTTTATACCTCTGGTCTATCCGCTCGACATGGTATCGCAACTGGCATTCCAAGCTATATTGTAAGCCACGTATCGTCTGAAATACTTCGCTATAATCTTCAAACGGTAAATTTTCTTTAAAAAACGGAATAATCTTTTCCTTCCCAATGCTATTATCAAGTAATTGCTTCTCTATTAATTTATAATTATAGGCAGATATAATAATATAATCAAATGTCGTATTAGACAGTTCTTTTAAAGAATAAATTCTTTTCCCATTTCTCAGTTCTTTTTGCTTTACCTCATTATTATCCACGTAGAATAAGACTTCCACATCATTCCGCAGAACCCTCTCAATCCCTTCTAAATATTTCCCAACTCCAAATAAAATTACTTTCATATTACATTCTCCTTTCTAAGAATCTATGCACATAACCGAAAATATCCCATCCTCATATTTATGCTTATTCCCGAAAACATCATCCCGGCCTAGTATATATTTCCAGACTTCGATATGTTTCTGCGCGTAATTTTCCCATGTCCAGTCAGCAACAGCATCCGTTATCTTTCGCTTTTGTGCCTCCAATTGTAATAATGTTTCTATAAAATCAGGGATTGTCCTGCACGGATATGTAAGGCCGCAACGAGTATCCAAATGATATCCCTGCGGAGTCACGATTGTCCCTACTCCTGCTGCCAAAGCATCCAGATACCCCATGCTGCCTTCATCAAACCCCCAATATAAATAATAGTCCAGTGTCGGCATCAGCTTCACATAAACATCATAGTCAAACTCCGGATAATACGTCACCGTAAATCCTTTCTCGCGCATTGATTCCACAAGCTTTTCCCATCCGTCTCCCATTATTTTAAATTCGAAGAAATCAGGGCTGATCTTATCACAGATATCCAGAATCGCCGTTGAGCGTTTCCTGTTGTCATCATGGAAATGATAGGTAAGGCCCAGCACATATTTTCTCGGCTTTATCACGCCATCCTGCGCCGGATTGATATAACATAATTTTTCTCTGGGAACCCCTTGCGCCGTCAATTGATTCATCGTATCACGGGACATGCATATCCCCATCTTGGCTCTTTTTAATAAATGTTTAACCAAATTGAGCTTATTAACAGAATCCACATGCGTGATCATCACAGTATCGTTACACTCGCTTAAAATCTCACATGTATAGTAAGCCATATGATGATTGATGTCTGCCATCATATCCACACTGCTCCCAATATCCGCCTGAATCCCTTTCTTTCCTAACTCTTCCTGTAATTTCTTAGCAAATTTCTCAAGTATCCACCCGGACGGATAACAGACGATATGAACCTTTTTGATGTCTTTTTCTTTACAGACTGCTCTTTCCTGCATTTGGAACGTAGGAAAAGATTTATTATGGCAAAACTCAAAAACCATCGCGTCAATATCCATCGAGCTTAATAACGCTTTTATTTGCGCTCTATGTTCCAGTTTCTTGACAGAAACCAGAATGATTAATTTATCCTCTAGACGTTCCAGCTCTCCTGGCGTGATAACAGGCACCCCATGGAATTCCGCTCTCCTGTCGCCCCTTCTGTCACAGACATACGCAACATCCGTTAAATGAGGATATACATACTCCGCCATAGCCCCCATGCCATAAAGAACCAGTTTACGCCCGGTAGACGCTACTGTTTCATAAAAGTCATCCGTATAATCCATAATCCGTACTTTTGATGTGGCTTTGGTCGTTCCCTCCATGTTTTCCTTCATTCCTTTCCTTATCTCTCCGGTCATATCACTATTTAACCTTTTCCATCACTTTTTTTACTCTTTTTACGACTTCTTCCATAATATTCTCAGTTAACGCTAACCCGGAAGGAATGTAAAAGCCTTTCCGCGCCAGATATTCCGCATTTTCATATTTTTCATTTTGGAAAAGCCCTTCTTTTTGATAAACAGGCTGTTCATGCATACACCAGAAGAAAGTTCTGGAACCAACTCCTTCTTCTGCCAACAGTTTCACTACCTCCCGATTGGACATCTGAATATCCTGAGCTAACACCATACCATATACCCAATATATATTCTTAGCATACTCTGTCTGGGGAATCGGCAGGATAACCCCTGGCATAGCGCTAAACTGCTGCGTATAGTATCTTCCCATCGTTCTCTTTCGTTCCACGAATTCGCTTAACCGCTCAATCTGGGCAAGCCCGACTGCTGCCTGTAAATTCGTGAAACGGTAATTATCACTGATTTCATCATGTACATACCTGACATCCGTACGGAAACAAAGATTCCTTAGAAGACGGCATCTTGCCGCCACTTCTTCATCATCCGTAACGACCATGCCGCCTTCTCCGGTCGTAATATGTTTGTTAGGATAGAAACTGAAAACACTCACGTCTCCAAAACTGCCGCATGGCTTTCCTTTATATGTCTGCCCATGCATCTCCGCAGCGTCTTCTATCACCTTCAGATGATGCTTCTTGGCCAGCTCCATAATCTTATCTACATTAGCCGGTAATCCATACAAATGCACCATCATAATCGCTTTTGTCCGCTCTGTGATTTTCTCCTCGATTTCTTCCGCTTTCATATTCCATGTATATAAATCACTGTCAACCAAGACCGGGACGCCCCCCAATTTGGTGACTGCCATGGCGCAGGATATGATCGTGAAAGCCGGCATGATCACTTCATCACCTTCTTGAATGCCAATTGCCCTGGCCGCTATTTCTAATGCCGCCGTACCGTTAGACACCGCGATTCCATATTGGCGGTTCGCAATGCCGCTCATCTGTCTTTCAAATTCTGCGACAAAAGGCCCTTCCGATGATATCCATCCGGTATCAATGCATTCGCATAGATATTTTTTCTCATTTCCGTTTAATAACGGTTCATTTACTGGTATAAATCCCATAATTATCTCTCTGCCTTTTCTTATTCCTTCCAGACCACTTCATTATCCGATATGCCGGAAAACCTCCGTTTATCCTGCTCTCCCGCATACGGCCCCTGCTTGACTTCAATCATTTCCACCTCTTCCAACACGGTGAACCCATGTCCACCGGATATCAGCAGAATGACATCCCCTTCTTGTAAAGTCCTGCTTTCTAAGTAATCCTCATAATCGTCATAGAAATCAACCCTCAGCTTGCCCTTCTTAATGAACAACACCTCTTGTGTAAGCACAACGTTCCTATGCACCATGTTATGTACATGCGCATCTATTACTTTCCCGGTTTTATGGTGCATATAGGCAACCTGCTGGGAATATTCATTGGGCGTTATAAAATCTACGCCCTCACATTCATAGTCTTTCCTAATAATCATAGCTAATAATTTATTTTTCTTTTTTACATATTCGCAACTACCCATCTAATCATCATGCCCCTTTTCCATATGCTTTTACTACAATTCATCCCTCAATGCATTACCTTTTCTAATAGTAAATCCGGGTTGTCGATAAATTTCTGTGCAATCCATAGGATTTTCTCTTCCGGTACCCCTAATGCCACTAAATCTCTCTTAGCGCTTTGGACTGCGCTTTCTCTTAAAATTGATATCACTACATAGTCATATTCATAATTAGTAATGTCTTTGGGGTTTTTTACATCTAACGTTCTGCACAGATCCACATAGTTTCGATCCATCCAGCAAACCATATTGTTGCCTTCCACGCTACGGATATAGTTTTCCAAACGTATGCCGGCAGAGCCTGCGCCGTAGAGCACAATTCTATCCTGCTTCTTCACCTTCCCAAACGGCGTCAGGAAGTCTTGCGTATCATGATCATCAAATGCCTCTATCGCCCTATAAAGCAGCCAGTACATCGCATAATATTTTATCTGCTTATCCGTTTCTTGACACAATGAAGATTCCCTAAAACGCATGTAAAATTGGGGATAGCACTTTATCAGATTAGTTGTCTCATCCGCTCTGCGCTTTCTTTTCAATGAATCTGTCCTTACCCTATAATGGTAATAACAATCATGGGATATATATATGCTCTTAGCTTTGGCTATACAAGGCAAAGATATCATCGTATCATTATGGATGACACTGGTTAAATCTTCTATCATTTGGAATTGTAGAATTTTTTCTCTTAGGAATAACTTCGTACATAAATACGGAGATACTCCAAACTGGTAAAATGTTCCTGCATACAAAAGCTTCGGTTCCACATTTTGAGTAAAATCTTCGCCTTTAAAACAGCCTTCTGCAAGATAGGGAACCCTTTTCTTCTCTTCATTAATCCACGAGTCAATAATCCCTGACTCCACAACATCCACGTCATATTTACAGGCATATCCAAGGAGTTTTTCATACATGAGCGGCTCAATCCAATCATCGCCGTCCAGATATCCTACATACTTCCCGGTTGCTGCCATGATCCCGGCTTTCTTCGCAGAATCTATCCCGCCGTTCTCTTTATGGATTACCTTAATCCGCTTATCAATCGCCGCATGCCGCTCACAGATCCTGGGACACTCATCATCCGAACCGTCATCAACCAATATAATCTCCAGATTTATGTATGTTTGGTTCCTTATGCTCTGAATGCACTGTTCTAAATACTTTTCCACACGGTATATTGGTACAATAATGCTGATTACATCTTCCATAACAATCGCCATGCCTTTCTCTAACTTGCAATATTGGTGCCGCAGGTATATACATTTTTATTTCTTACAGTCAACATATCCTGCCGCAAATAGCCACTTGCTCATTACTTGCTGGAACCAAAACTTTCAAATACATCTACTACCCGCTGGCGCATATCTACCGTAAACTGATTCGTCAGGCGAAAAAATCCGGTTTTCTCTATGCATTCATGGCTATATGGAGAAATACTGATTATATGAATCTTTCTTTTTCTCCTCTGATAGCTATCGCATATTGCTTTCATACATTTTTCAAAAATATAATTATCAAAAGGAAGGAAAAAATAGAACCAATTATATTTGTCAAGCTGCTCGGTTAATTCCCCGGCATCCCCATACAATAGCTCTGCCTTCTGCTCTAATCCCAGCCTGCTCATATTTTCCTTCAATACATCATAAATTTTCGGCTCATACTCTATGCCGCCAACCTGCTTAAACCCATAATCGAGGAAAGAAACCAAGGCGCCGCCTTTCCCACATCCGTAATCAAAAATAGCATCCGTTGCATCCGGGATGCAATGGCAGCGGTCTAATATCGGAAAGATTTCTTTCTGGGTCGTACATCCATAGCCCTCACCATGTTCTTTCGCTACTTCGAGGAATTCATGCTTAATTCTTGTTACAAAATTACATCCGTATTTCCATTCCAGCCATTCTAAAAACTGGATATCTCTTTTTCCTTCTTTTTTCTTCCTGAAGATATCTGTTTCTTCGTCTGTCCCATAGATGTCGTTTCCATAGATTGCTTCATAAAAATCAAAATAAGTCTGCCCTTTGATATAGCCTTTTTCTTCCAAGGAAGCTTGCAGCTCTTTCGTCATAGGTTCTACAACCCAAATAATTGCCTGATGAACATTTTTATAATGAAAGTCAATCACACTTGGACGGAAGATCTCCATATCGTAGGCTCTGCCTCTGCTCATATCCGTAGAGACAATATAATCCATTTTTATATTATGATAGTATTCCGCATACCATTTAATGAAACGTCCGGTATAGCTTTCATACCCATATAGCAAAACACTGCTATGCATTGCCTGTAACATTATATCATCCAGGCTTTTTCGAAATTCATCCAATACTGGAAGCATGCCCGCTCCTCCTTTATATCTTTCCTTTATAGTTCGTATTAATATCCGCCCAGATAATCTCTCATGAACTCTCCGACTTTTTCGATTCCATAGGCAATATCTTCCATGCTCTCTTTCACAAAGTTAAAACGCATGCTTGTACATTTCTCAGGCTCTGTAACACAAAACCCATTCCCCGGCGTGATAGGAATATGCAGCCGTATAGCTGATTCCCGGCAAAACTTCTGTATGTCTGTGCCATCGGGCATTGTCACCCAGATATACATGCCTCCATCCGGCGTTGAATGAGCCACAGAAGCAGGAAAGCACTCATCCATCTTCTCTTCCATCAAATAAAGCTTCTTTTCATATACGTCACATATTTTTTGAATCTGTTCATACATATCATTCTCTTCAAACATTTTCCAGAGCGCATACTGGATAATGCTGCTTACGCCATTTGTGCTGACCGCTTTGATCGGTATGATACGGTCAATCAATTCCTTATCCGCAACCAAAAAGCCAACCCGCACTGCCGGCGCAATTAATTTCGACATGGAACTGATATATATGACAGCGCCTTCTTCATCAAATTCCTTTATATGCGGTATCCTGTCGTTCCGGTAACGTAAATCGCCATAAGGATTGTCTTCCAGAACCGGGACATTATACTTTAGCGCAAGTTCATATACGGCTCTGCGCTTTTCCGCTGACATAGTAATGCCGGAGGGGTTCCCGAAATTCGGCACCGTATAGAACAGCTTTGCCCCCTCTTTCATTGCCCGCTCCAATTCCTCTATATTGACGCCGTCTTCCTCCATGCCAACACCGACTACCTCCGCGCCCTGGAGCTGGAATGATTTTATCGCATTGACATAACTTGGGACTTCTACAATGACTTTATCTCCCCTGCTGACAAACGCTGCCGTTACAAGGAAAATAGCTTCCACGGAACCATACGTTATCATTAAATCATCGTCTTCTTTAACCGTCATGCCTTTTTCATTCACAAACCGGCGAAAAGAATGCCTTAGCGGCATGTATCCTGCATGTGCGCCGTACTGTAGAAGCTCTTTCGCTCCATCTTCCAGTGCAAAGTTCATATATTTTTTTAGGAATTTATCCTGGAACACATCTGTAGAAGGATGCCCGCTGGCAAAGTTAATCAGCTTATCATTCACTCCTAAGCTCTCTTTTGCCAGATTGTACATTTCCCCCATTGCTGCTTTCTGTGCCACCTGCACTTCTTTCCTAAATTGATAATTCATCAGTTTTCACTCCTAACAACCATGCCTTTCTCTCAGCTTGCGAACTTCGTGCGCCAAGACGCTATCAGCGTCGGCATAAATTCGCGGTTGGAAAATCTTTGATTTTTCAACCTATAAGCTTAAATAATGCTTCATCAATTCTCCGACTCTCTCTATTCCATATGCAATATCTTCCATATTTTCTTTCACAAAATTAAAACGCATACTTGTACACTGCTGTTTCGCTCCACCAACATAAAAATCATGCCCCGGCGTAATCGGTATATGAATTCGTATTGCCGATTCCCGGCAAAACGCCTGAACATCTGACCCTTCCGGCAACGTCACCCAAATGTACATGCCTCCATCTGGTGATGAACGTCTTACAGATGCCGGAAAAAACTCATCCATACATTCCTCCATCAAAAAAAGCTTTCTGCTATATATTTTGCAGATTTTCCGAATCTCCTCATGCATATCGTTCTCTTCAAACATTTTCCAAAGCGAACATTGTATCATATCTGTGCCTTCATTTGGCACAAGCGCAGCCTTAATTGATAAAATAAGGCTTATAAGCTCCCGATTCGCTGCCAGAAAACCAATCCGCATCGCCGGAGCAATCCATTTTGATACACTACCTACATATACAACTGTCCCCTCCGTATCAAACTCCTTAATATTGGGCAATGGTGCATTACGATAGCGCAACTCTCCATAAACGTTATCTTCCAGAATCAACACCTGATATTTTACTGCTAACTCATACACAGCTTTCCGCTTCTGCAAAGACATTGTAATTCCCGAAGGATTCCCAAAATTAGGCATGGTATAAAACAGTTTTACCCCCCCCCCTGCATTTCTTTTTCTAATGCATCCAAATCAACACCGTCTTCTTCCAAACGGACGCTTATGACTTCTGCGCCCATAAGCTGGAACGCTTTAATTGCGTTCACATAGGACGGCTCTTCCACAACTACTTTGTCCCCGGGGTTAAGCATAACTGACGCGGTAAGATAAACCGCTTCAGTAGATCCATAGGTAATGACTAAATCATCGTCATGCTTTATCGTATTTCCATTGCTATTCACAAAGTTTTTTAGAGACTCCCTTAATGGATTATAGCCGGCACATGCATCATATTGATGTTCGTCTTTTAAAGCTTCTTCTACAGCAAAACTTATATATTTCCTAAGAAGCTCATCTTGGAATACTTCCGGCGAAGGATGCCCACTCGCGAAATTAATCAACCTATCTCCGTCTTTTAAATTTTCTTTTGCTAAATGGAACATTTCTCCCATTACCGCCTTTTTAGCATCCCGAACTTCTCTTCTGAATTGATAATCCATTCTAATCTCCATTCCGGAGCGTTTATGCGACGGGACGACGCAAATTTCAAATTTGCGTACTTTGTTTACAAAGTTTCGCCATCCCAGGCAAATTTGTGACGCTCCGGCACAAATTTGTGTGCGAGAAATTAGCACATCAGTGTGATTTCTCGCACTAATTTCCATGCCTTTCCCTAGATACTAATAACCATGCCAGAGCAGTTTACTGCTCCGGCACGTGTCGGAAATTTCAAATTTCCGACTGCGATCAATGCATATTTGAGGCTCTGACTCAAATTTCAGGTTGAAAATCAATGCATCAGCATGATTTTTCAGCCTAATCCCTTGCCACATATGGTATCGGCTCCGCTATCTGTCTTCCTGCCGGAATATTCTGCTTATGGTTATCCGGCCCGGCACAATAATTACATCCTTCCAAAAAAAGCTTCTCCTGCAAGCTTCTTAACTGCTGTCTCAGTTCCTCTCTTGTTCCTATCCAGTGCAATAAATCCACATAATCCTCTTTCACATCCGGCATTGCCTTTAAATTCATTGCATGCGCTTCCCTTGGGCATCTATATAATTTCCCCTTCAGGAATGCATAACCGTTCCTTTCAAAGCACACGGAGAAAATCTCTTTCTTCTTCTCTTGCGTATAATCCCTAAGCTCTACTCCGCCGGCATCCTGCCATGAATCATATGACCTGACAAAGTAATGAATATGATATTCGTCAAACACCTTAACAAGCTTTTCAATTTTCTCTTCATTTACTTTATAATCCGATATATGCACCTTTACTTTATCCCTTTGCAACGCATGCAAAATATGATTGCCCGGCACTATTGTCCCATTTGTATAAACAGAAATACTCCTGATTTTACTATTATCGTGATACCATTCTATCACTTTATGCATATCCCTATTCATAAACGGCTCACCGCCTAAAATCCGCAACTCCGCAATATAATCCGCCTGTTCAAGGAAAAGGTCAAACGCCGGTTTATATAGCTCCACATCAATATCCTCCGGGTGTCTGTAATACTGCATCAGGTGGGAACAGTCCCTACATTTCAAAGAACACCGCTCCGAAACAACATACTGCACTCTGTTAAAAACCAGTTGGTTCTCCGACTGGTTTCGTACAATATCCATATAATGCTGTCTATTGGCATACATTTCCTGCGCGCGGTTCGATAGCTGTTCTTTTCTAAGTGTCGCCTGTAACAGCTTAGCCATGTCAAATAAATGAACACACCCTTTTTCTTCCAGCATTTTCTTAATCTCGTAGAAGAAATCCGCCGAAGCAATAATAATATTGGCATCTTTGAATTCTTCCAACGCTTCTGGGTTAATTACCGGAATGCCCAAATATTCTTTCCTGTCCTTTGATTTATCACAGTAATAATCCGGCGTCAGTCCCATTTGCGCTAATGTGGCAAACGCCAGTTCACCATAAACACTTGCGCCATAAACAATAATCGGGCGGTCTATAAAGTATGTCTCTTTATCGAAGCTAATTGTATTACCCATTATTTTTCCCTCTGTTCCTTGCCATCTCCACTCCTGCAGCAACAGCGTCCATCATGCTTTCTTCATTTGCCCTGCCTTCTCCCGCTTTCCCAAAAGCCGTCCCATGGTCTACGGATGTCCTGACAATCGGCAAACCTATCGTACAATTAATCCCGCTCACCGATTCATATTTATCATTCTGTAAGTCATATTTAAACCCGCTTAATTTTAAAGGAATATGTCCCTGGTCATGATACATGGCAACTACAATATCATATTGCCCAGCCTGGCACTTTACGAATACAGTATCAGGAGGCTCCGGCCCATCGACCTGTATCCCTGCGTTCCTAGCCTGTTCAATAGCCGGGATAATCTCCTTTTCTTCTTCATCTCCAAATAAACCGTCCTCGGAACAATGTGGGTTCAATCCTGCCACCACGATTCTAGGCGCCTCATATCCTAATTCCCGCATCCCCCGGTCTGCTAATTGGATGACTTCATATACCCTGTCCTTTTTCACTCTCTCACAGGCTTCCTTTAAGGAACAATGCGTTGACACATGGATAACATGAAGATATTTGCTTGCAAGTAACATTGCAAAATTCTTCGTATCCGTATATTTGGCGAAAATCTCCGTATGGCCGTCGTAAGGGATGTCCGCCATCCTCAATGATTTCTTATTAATAGGCGCAGTTACAACAGCCGATACTTTATTTTTCATCGCCAAATCTATTGCTTTCACAATGTATGAAAAAGATGCCGCTCCACAATTTGCCTGGTTCTTTTTGTATTCCCAGCTTTTCTTCTCTAATAATTGCAAGTTTATCAATTCGATTTTACCAAACTTGCCTTCCGCACTTTCCGTATCATTGATTTCAGCCAGTTCCAACGGAAGAGCGCAAAAGTCAAGCGCATCTTCTAGCGCCGCACGGTCCCCTACTACCACTGGTATGCACTTTTTGTAAATTTCTATATGGCTTAATGCCTTTACAATAATTTCAGCTCCTACTCCTGCGGGGTCTCCCATTGTAATTGCTATTTTCATTCTCTGTTTCATAAACTGCTCCCATTCATAATTTTTTCACGTATTTCTGTCGTCGAAATCCCTTTTGTATATGGCACATATATGACATCTACATTTACCTGCGCCAATATCTTTTCGAAATTATTCCATCTTTCAGTCCCTTTCCAATCATCGCCGATAAAAATCACATCAAAATGATATAGTTCCCAAAGCTTTAGCTTATCGCGGAACCTGTTGATTTCCGCCCGGTCAACGCCTTTTATAGACTCAATGATTTCTTTTCGATCATTTTCATTTATAATAGGCCTATGATGCTTATAGCCTTCTACCACATCATCCCCATGTACGCCTACGATCAAATACTCACAGAATTGCTTCGCTGTCCTAATCATGTTCAAGTGTCCGATATGGAATAAATCATACACACCGTCCGTATATCCTACTTTGTATTTTTTCTCTATTCCCAATCCGTTTACCCCATGTCTTTCTTTTGCTCTTCCACTTATGCCGCCATATCATTCTTCAAGCAGTTTTAATCTGGAAATCGGATGTATCTTGCGCTTGTCTGGGGGCGGCAGTTCCATATAGTCTCCATACTTGATCTGAAGATAACCGTCATAATCCTCTGCGCCGGGAAGCAGCATACTCCCAAATGGATATTTCGCCAATTGGAGATACCACTTTCTATCATATCCATAAACGCCCTTCGGTGTTGGAAAAGTCAGGATACGAACCAGTTTTGTCTTCTTTCTTTGACACTTATCTATGAATCTTTGATATCTTTTTTTCACCACTTTTATCGGCAGCAATCTTATTACTTTATATAGCATTCGTATTGCCACATTTTTCTCTACTCTGCTCCCTACTTCCGACCAGAATAGTTTGCGATATAGAAAACAACGGAGAAAATGTATTCTTCTTAATATATAATTATCAGGCACATTATCAAACGGCATCAAATCAATGGAGATTCCCTGCTCGTATGGCATAAACTCCTGCCCAAGCCTGACAAACTCCGTATTCTTCCTGCGCAGTTTCCCATATCCCCAGCGGTATCCTTCCGTATCCCGCAAGTCTTGCATATAATATTTCTCATGATCCAGTTGTGTCCTACACGCTTCACGGAATTTTTCATATTCTGTGCGCAGGAATCCGATATCTGCATCATCATCCCATGGTATATATCCTTTATGGCGGATCGCGCCCAACATTGTCCCGCCTACCATATTAAAATGAATCCCGCATTTATTGCATATCCGCTGCACCTCGGCAATTAGATCCTGTTGGATTTCTTGTACCTTTTGCAGCTCGGTAATTGTCATATTATATTCTTGTTGCATTTTTTGCTCCCGTTTTCCTGTCCTACAAATATTGTTCAGGTTCATTTAAAAACACATCGGTAATGCCCTTTTGTTCTAAAGCTGTTATAGCGAGCTTCGTCCCAGTCGGTTTTTCCGGATATAAATGGCCGCCAAAATATGCCCTAACCGGATAGCCTTTGATCCTTTCCGGTGGCAAATCAATTCCTTTCCAATAGGGATGTAAAGCATTTGCCCCACACCCTCCTCTTAATTTGAAAAGACAATCGGACACTTTTGAATCGAGAACACCAATTTCTGTCTCTGCGTCCAGTTTCCGTATTCTTTCTAAGGATAACGCACTAAAAGAAGAATAGATAACGCTTCCTTGTATATTCCTTGCATGGACTTTCTCAATAATCTTCTCTTCCATGCCTTCATAAGCAACACGGCTGTTCTTTAACTCTATATTTAATTTGAAACCGTCTAGCATTTTCTCTTCCAACAAATCCAACACTTCATCAATGGTTGGAATCTGCTCATACTCTCCGTTCCCTGCATCAATCCGCAATTTTTTTAATTCAGCCAGTGAATACTCCTTTACCGCGCCGATGCCATTAGTAGTCCTGTCTACCTTCTCATCGTGGCAGACGACAAGATGCTTATCCTTAGTCATCTGTATATCCAGTTCTATCCCCGTAAGCCCTTTAATCTTTGCCGCTTGGCGAAAAGCAAGTAACGTATTCTCGGGATACATCTGGCTGCATCCCCTATGCGCCCAAATTTTCATATGCCCTCCTACTATCATCCAGCCTTAATTTCTTCTCCTACTATCTGCGACCCGGCTTAGCTTCGGTTCTCTGATAAAAACCGTTCCATAACATCTGCAAATATAACAGATTCACTACGTGTCAATTTAAACTCACTTTTATTGCTACCATTAATCATGGACAAAAAATCTCCGATTTCATAACGTAGCCCATCGCCCAAAAATCGCTCTGAATATTTTTCAACAGCATTGGGATTCTCGTAATGTATTTCAAAATATGTAGTTTTCCACCATGGCGCTTCCGCAACAATATATCCTTCTGTTCCAGCAATCAGCAGTCTTCCTTCCGATTTTACACCTAAACCACATGTTACGGTTCCCAATCCATTCGGATAGCTAAACGATACTTTAGTAAAAAGATCCAAGCCGTTATCACCGTTAATTGTATCAAAACGCACTTCCGTAAAATTGTCACCCAATATTTTGATAATTGGCAACATACAATAACTTCCTAGTTCCGTAAAGCTTCCACCATATTTTATATCAGTAAGTTCTCTAGTATCACTTTTTTCTAATTTCGTAAAACAAGCTTCCACATTCCGTATATTTCCAATCATCCCACTACATGCAATCCCCAAAAGCCGTGTAAATCCAGGGCAATATGCAGTTTTAATCCCTTCAAATAGAATTAATTTTCTTTCTTTTGCATAAGAAAATAACTCTTCAGCTTGTGCACGTTGCAAAACCATAGGTTTTTCACAAAGCACATGCTTGCCATGCTCCAATGCCGATTTGATATATTCATAATGAGTTTCATGTGGCGTCGCAATATAAACTGCATCCACTGCCGAATAAAACTCTTCTATGCTCTTATAATAGTCAATTTCCCATTTTGAGGCAAATCTGGCTGCGCTTTCTATATGTGGGTTAAACACTCCCTGTGCACTAATGCCACTAACAAGCTTTGCTTCGGGAATAAATCGTTCCGCAATCCTTCCGCTCCCGATAATCCCTATTCTCTGGATCCGCTTATTCTGCGCCCGTAACATGGTGCTGGAAATATTCTTTGTCCTGTCGAGATAAACTACTTTACAATAATCATTTAAATAATCAAATTGCCCCGTCCAATCGGAACCAACTGTAAAAATATCAATCTGATATTTCTTGATATCCCGAAATTTCTGCCCTTGTGATTCTTCTATGATAATTTCATCCGCAAATCCTGTTTTTCTGATATTTTCGATTCTAGTCATGAGAGAATCGACCACGTTAAGCTTACCTCTTGTCTGATCATACTCTTCGGTAGTCACTCCTACTATTAAGTAATCGCCAAGTTGTTTCGCTCTTTGTAAAAGCCTATAATGCCCCTCATGAAATAAATCAAATGTCCCATAGGTAATTACCCGTATCATAACTTGTCTCCTATTGTTCTAAATAGTTTATCACATACAAACTGATATATCTTTTCCCCGCTCGTACCATCATTGTTGGCTACTATTTTTTTATAGGCATGAAGCGCCCTCTCTTTATCAAATTGGTTCCCTATAACATTGCCATCAAGAATATTCGGAAGAGAATTGAAAGCATTTTCCAGGCAAACATATGGCAGCCACTCTGAATATTCCTGAAATCCCGCTTCATGAGCCTTCAATTCGTCCAAATCAAACTCCAGACATATTTCCTTTACATCATTCGTTTCGAGGTTAACAGCATATGTTTTTCTGTTTGCGGATACAAAAAAAAGATAGACCTTTCCGTCAGCATTCTCTATTGCACAGCCGCAGTGTCCTTTTTCTCCAGATATAAAATATCCATTTTCCCAAGTATCCGGTACCTCGAATGGCGGATCCCATTTTGACATAACGCCCGTTTTCTTGTTAAGCCTGACATACATATTAGACCATCCGGGTGTCAAATAAACATAATCGCCACAAAATGCCGCCCTGCTAAAGGGTTTTTCCATTTGTTCATATCCTAAGATTGGATGTCTGCATTGCAACCCTGGCGGAACATCTGTATATTCACGTGTCTCACCATTCTCAGGATTCCATCTTATAACTACATTTCCCGAATAAGGAAGCGACCACAAATATGTACCATCCGATATCAGCCTAAAACACCCGCATGTCGTATTAGCATTTATCGTCAGGATCTGTTCTGTCCCTGTCTTAGCATGAATTGCCAATACACGATTATCTATCGGGGAACCAAGAAATAAATACCCGTTCTGCACACAATATCCACCGTTCTCTCCCCTCTCTGCTCCTCTAAAAATATCCAAATGTTCCCTATAATAATCTATCCTGCCACTGACTGTGTCATATTTAACAATTGCCGGATATTTTTTTGGAATCAAAAATAGGTAATTGTCACACCCTATTGCGGAAAAAAAGATACCTTTCTGTTCAAGGCAATGTTCCAATTCTATCTTCTCTTCAACCTCTCTATCATTCACAATTAAAATATTCTGTGCATTAACCGGACAAACATAATCTTTTCCCTGAATGTTTATAACATATGAATAGTAAGTTCCATATGCATAATCACATAAATCATAGCAATAGTGATATTTATAACTATCATGATCTACATGATAAAGCTTATTTCCCTGCGTTATCATCCATTTGTGGTTTCCATATGGGAAAAAACTTTTTATAATTTCGCCTTTCCAATCATTCTCTCTCGGCTCACAATCAATATGATTATTCAAAATAACTATCGGTTTCCCCATAATCCCAAACAAAGAAACTACGGATGTCCCCGCATCCCCTATATACACATCGCTTATCGCAATCGCATTCATCATATCTGTCGTATCATCATAAATGCCAACATCACTTTCCAAAAAATATCTCTTCAAAGCATCATAAATAGGCCTGTACTCAGACCGCATAGAATCAAACGTTGGTTCCAAAAGAGGATGTGGCCTCCAAAGCAGACAGACATCCTTCCTGCCAGCAAAACAACGGAAGACATATTCCATCTTCTTTAGAAAAACCGGCGTATTTCCCAGCATTCCAGCAATACTCGTGTTATAAAAATATACCGTCTTACCCGCCAGCTTCCCCTTCCATGCTTCCGGCGGCTCTAGCGGATTCTTACATATATTGACCGCTTTGTCAAATTTCGGGGAACCAAACGGCAAGAACTTCTCGTCCGGCAAATCCGCTTCAAAAAATTTACGGTACTTCTCTGACTGCATTACAATATAATCAACATAGTAATAAGCAATGCATTGGCGCTGTGCCACGCTCATACCGCCTGATGTAGAATAGTAAGGAATATATACTAATAAATCTGTAAATTTCTTCAAATTCTTCGAATAAAAAAAAGGATGTATGCTCGTTACATTATTATATTGGTCATAAGGATTATGTATAAAAATGACATCCGGATGATGCCCTTCATAATTATAATCATTATAATCCGTTATCGGGACATAATCCGGATATTTATCTCCTTCATAATGCTCCTTTCCAAAGCTGCCGTCCGCATTCTTATCATAATATGGAATCGGTATCACATAAGCCTCACAATTAGGGTCTGCATCAGCAGCCTGCCATACGCTTTCCAAAGAGTCCCACATGCTCGCTTTATATGGCAAGAAAACGGCTTCAATTTTCTCCGTCAAATGTTCGATTGCTAATTCAGCTTTCTTCAGATCCGTCTCTAAGCTCTTATAAGCTTTGTATGGCGATACCGTTTTATAATGTATGCTAATTCGATATATACTCTCACAATAATGCTCCAGATGCGCTACTGCTGCTGTTCCTTCTCCCTCGATCTTATCAATTGCTTCGCCAATCTGAATTGCAAAGTCCTGACAATCTGAAAGTATGTTGCAAACTGCCTCGTATGCTTTCTGTTCCATATGTTCTTTACAATCTTGATGTAAGGTATGTAAATCCATTATAATTTCCAGTAACTGTTTCTTTTGAAATCTACGCATACCAGCCTCCGCAGTGCATTAAAATCTCTTTATATAATGTGCGCTTATGAATACATAAATCAATAGGCGCATAATGCCATTATTTATATCGGCATAATCCTGATTCGGATTAAGTCATCTAATCCCTCTTTTTCTCGCCTCACCATCAACCACTCTAGTATAACAGGAAAGGATATCATTAGGCAAGCTTTCTTAAAATACCAGCTAAATTTTCCAGTGCAAAAGCATTTCAGCAAGGAAATATTTATCTATATATTTACCAAAAACACATACCTTTTTGATAAACCACGTATTTTCATCCCGCAGTCCTAAATAGACTTTACCAGAAAATTGTGTTATACTGATTACACTACTTTACTGTCTGTAGCTAACCAAAGGTTGGCTTTTAGCAGTCGCCAAATATCCACACCAGCGCGGCTTCCTAGCTCGTTGTTCGTATAAATAAAGTTTGTAGATTATAAAAAAGGCATGGTTACCAATATGAAAATATTATTCATCGAATGGGCAAGTTTTGGAAATGAAGACATAAAAGAGGCATTTACCGCCGAAGGGCACACCGTCATTTGCTTCCCGTTCTCTAACAGAGACGGTAGGCAAGATACCGAGATTGCGGCAGAATTAACTTGCGCATTACACCGAGAGACACCGGACGTTGTTTTTTCCTTCAACTATTTCCCGGTTATTTCCAACGTCTGCAAGAAAGAAGACATCAAATACATTTCCTGGATATATGACAGTCCCTATGTAATGCTATATTCCTATACCGCCATCAATCCCTGTAATATCATCTATGTCTTTGACAAAGAAGTATACCTGGAATTCCATAACGCAGGCATCCCTACCGTACATTACCTGCCGATGGCAGCAAATACGGCACGGCTTGATTCTATATGCCCTCCTGCCTGGCATGATGAAGCGCCTGGCATGCACATGGCAAAGCCCACGCCTGCCCCACACAATAGAGCCGCCCAGCCGCCGTATCTCTATGACATCTCCTTCGTCGGTTCCCTTTATACGGAACAGCACAATTTCTTCGAACGCATGACGACTTTATCGGACTATACCAAAGGTTACCTGGATGCTCTCATGACGGCACAGATGAAAGTGCAAGGCTATAATTTCATTCAAGAATCATTGTCTCCTATTATGGAAGACTTATACAAAGCGCTTCCCATGGAACCTAATGCTGACGGCGTTGAGAGCAAAGAATATCTCTATGCGCAATATGTGATCAACCGCAAAATCACAGGCTTAGAGCGCGCACAATTGCTAACGGCTATTACCCAAAACCATCCCCTAGACCTCTTCACACACGACAGGAACTTTTCCATGCCCAATATGCGTAACCATGGCACCGCCGATTATTATACGCAGATGCCGCTGATCTTCAAGCAAAGCCGGATTAATTTGAACATTTCCCTACGTAGCATAAAAAGCGGCATACCGCTTCGCGCTTTTGACATCATGGGCAGCGGCGGGTTCCTTTTAAGCAATTATCAGGCTGATTTTCTGGATGATTTTGTTCCGGGTGAAGATTTTGTGTATTATGAGAGCAGAGAAGATTTGCTACAAAAGATTGATTACTTTCTGCAAGAAGAAGAGGAACGTGCCGCCATTGCGAAAAACGGACACGACAAGGTAGCGTCAGCACATACCTACAGGCATAGGGTTCGGGAAATGCTTGCCTCTATCTAAATTTCCCGCAAAGAAGCAGGCAATTCCCTAGATTCCTTAATCATAAGCTACTGGAGTTCAAGCTCCGGAACATCCGTTTTCTTTTCGTAAGCATCGGACAGGCGCAATACTTGTTGTTCCGGCTGTTTATCAGTTCCATTATAAAAAATAACAAATTTTGGGGTTGGAAGCTTAATCAGTCTTTTCCCGTATATATTTTCAACCTTTACTCTGCCTTGCAGCTCTTTTGCTACATAAAACAAATCTCTTAACGGCATATTCTAATTTTGTAAGCCTATACCGAACGGAACAGGCTCCAAGCAGGAGAATCCTTTCAGAATCTCCTGCCATATAGATTGTTAATTGGAATCAAAGAATGGATTTTCTGAAACTTAAATAGATAGATTATATCATAGCTGCAAGTAGCTGAGCTTGTATCTATGATCTTATAGAATAACTTATATGTATAAGAAAATATGCTTTCTGATATTATAACACAAATTTATCGGGATTGTAAATATAATTTTTACAAACCATCAAAAATGATTCGAAAAGACGTGAAATCTGCGAAACATCATATTGTTACTGACAACTTTACATGAAATGTGATAGAATTATTTTAGATGCCGCTCTTTAAAATTATTTATCAATTTATGATAGGAAGAATATCATGTATCCAATATCCGTATGTATCATAACCAAAAACGAAGAAAAGAATATCGCGAGATGCCTCTCTTCCATAAGCTCCTATGGCTTTGAGATTATTGTCGTAGACACTGGCTCTACCGACAATACTAAAGCAATCGCCGCAGAGTATGCTGATAAAGTACTCGATTTTGTATGGGTAAACGATTTCAGCGCAGCGAGGAATTTCTCTCTTTCTCAGGCAGGCTATGATTACGTCCTCATATTAGACTCTGACGAAGTCGTGCTTTCCCTTGATTTAGAGGCCATTGGGCAGTTGATTGCGAAACATCCTGGTGAAGTTGGCCTGATTGCCCGAGATAATCATTATATCTCTAACCAGACGGATACCGTTTATCAAGACCATGTCGAGCGGCTTTTCAATAGGAAGCTTTATCACTATGAATCTCCTATCCACGAACAGGTAGTGAATAATTCCTCAGGTATGCAATATAAAAGCTATGACATTCCTCTTTTAGTAGACCATATCGGCTATACCGGGACACCGGAAGAGTTACGTGCCAAAGTAGAGCGCAATAACGCTCTTTTATTAAAAGAATTGGAAAAAGACAGCGAGAATCCTTATCTTTATTTTCAGATAGGCCAATCTTATAATATGATTTATGATTATGAAAATTCTTACCAGTATTATCAGAAAGCACTTGGGTATGATGTAAATCCGGATGAAGAATGGGTGCAGATGATGATGATCGCTTATGCGAACGCGCTTCTTCATACCGGCAGGGAAAACGAAGCGCTGCAATTAGAAGCGGTCTATGATGCTTTTGCCACAACTTCGGACTTCTTCTGTGTCATGGGACAGATTTATCTTGCCAACGGACAGTATATGAAAGCCATGATGGAATTCGTCAAGGCAATCCATTGCCCTCTCGCAAGGGAAAAAGGCACGAATTCTTTCATCCCGACTTACAATATAGGCCTGATCAACGAACTGTTAGGAGATAAAGACGCAGCGCTAATGCATTACCGCAATTGCGGGGATTTCCCGATGGCAGTAGCAAAAGTGGAGGAATTGATGGCGTAATCCCCATATCCCCAAACGATATGTTCCGTAATTCACAGAAACAGTCTCTCTAAACCTCTTGGATACGAAAAGGCTTCCCGCACTTTCCTCTGTCCTGCTGCCGCTATTTTCTCCCGTTCTTCGTCATGCCCTAGATAATAACGTGCCTTTTCCAGGCATTCCTCCAGGCTGTCAAATGTTACAATCTCCATCCCTTCTACAAAGCCCTCTGCCATCTCCGGCTGTCGGTTCGACAATACAAATCCGCCACATGCCATAATATCCAATACTCTTAGCGGTATTCCCGAGTGAATGGAACGCAGCGATATATTGAGGTTAACCTTACTGCCTGCAAAGACAAGAGGCATCTGCGTATGATAATCCACATATCCTTTATTACAGCCAGACAACTCCAGCATATGCCCCGTATCCGAGCCTGTATACAACCGAAAGGAAAGGTTCCCAAAATGCTTCGCTATCTTAATTAATAAGGCTCGCCGTTCTTCCACCGTTACTTTCTTCTCCAATACGGCTGCTATCAGAATATCCTCTGGTTTTGCAACATAATCCTCGCCTAGAGCCAATCCCTGCTCTTCCATTTTCAGGCGCAAGACTTCTAAATCTATCCTTCCGGCCAGAATAGCCTCCCTGATAAAGTCTTTCTCATAAGAAAAGCACTGCTTCCCGATAACAGCATCCATTGTTGCCACATTCCCATTGTCGGAAAACAAATCATAATAATTGTGTCCATCCGTATATAGGGAACCTACAAAAGAGATATCACATTGGTACTTTGCTCTCTCCTTTTGCGGCGCACTGGTTATTATTTTTTCAAAATATGCCGTATCTACCGCTAACGGCACATGGGCAACCGTTGTAGCGCCATATCCTTCGAGTTGCCCGACCATCGCTCTGTCAAAGATCCCGATATGATTGCATGGTAAAGCAAGCTGCTTTGCATACAATGTAAAGTGCGGGCAGTCATACACCCACGCATAATAGGGGATCTGACAGGTGTTGCAGACCATAGAGATAATCGGGAAATAATTAAAAGAAATAACCGCTTCTATAGATTCCGCATGGATTACTTGTATCATCTCCATAGCAAGCTCCATGTCGCGCGTATAATGCTTGCATTCTTTGCAAAACCATACGGCTTCAAACCCCATCTTTACTAAATTATCTGCCAAGACCTGCTCATTATTGGCATTCCAAGAATATAACAATAATTTCATCCTTCTCGATTTCCTTTGACTATGAATGAAAGGCAGTTTTATTCTGATTCATCCAAACCACCATATCCTTTTCTTACATATACTTCTTAATCACTTCTTCTATTACCGAAAGGCTCTCCTCCGTAATCTCCAAATCCAAAATCTTAAGCATAACAGCCATAAACACACTCTTATCCTCTTTTATATAGACGTTTTCCCGTATATCCGGAAAACGGCCTAAGACTGCGCCTACAAGTAATTGCATTTCCTCCACCATAAGAGCATATTCTTTCTGTATAAGCATCCGTATGCTCAGCACAAATGCCCATTGAAAAAACATATAGCTCATTTCCTCATAATACTTCTGTAGAAAGCCCCGTTCCCTTATCTCATCCATCAGGATCTCCCATACATGTAAGTTATCCAGCCTCCGGCCTTCCCAATTGCCATGTACCGTGCTGCCAGGCGTCATTCGATAAAAATATAGCAGTTCGTTCAAGAAGCAATGCCTCTTTTCATATAAACGGACCGGCATTGTAAAGGATGGTTCTCCACAAATAAGATAGGGGGTGAACTGGATCTGATTCTCCTGGATCATTTGCAGGCGATATGCTTTCCTCATACAGCCTAAGGAACAATTTTCCGCTGACGTCTTATAAAACATCTTCTTCATATCTTCATTATCCAGCTCTATCCAATAGCTATCCTTGCCTTCCTCCATCGAAAGCAGGGAAAGATCCGTATCATAGAAAACCTTCTGCATCCGGTATTCTACAACATCGGCATCACATCTTTTAGCTATGTTATATATATGCTCCAACGCGTCCAGTTTCATCCAGTCATCCGCATCGCAGAACACCAGATACTCTCCGCTGGCATAAGAAATCCCTGTATTTCTCGCCCCCCCCTGCCTCAAATTCTGCTCTAACAGCACTACTATGATAGTATCTGGATATTCTTTTTCGTATTGTAAAACTAACTTCCTTGTCGCCCCGTTATCAGTAGAAGCATCATCGACAAGAATGATCTCCAAATTCTCTATGCCAATCGTCTGTCCTAACAAATGTTCCATACATTCGTCCAAATACGCTGTTACGTTAAAACATGGGACAACGACACTGATTTTTCTTTGTTCCTGCATATTAATCCCCCATGTCAGAGCAGTTTGCTGCGATGACACGCGTCGGAAATCTCAAATTGCCGACTGCGATCCAAGCATATCCCCGGCTCTGCCTCAAATTGCGAGTTGAAAATCAGTGCATCAGCATGATTTTTCAACCTTTCCTCTCATCCCAATAGCGCATCTAATAAAACTGATGCTTTTTCCGCGCCCCTATCATTCACATGGTCTGTATCTACAAAGTCAGAATCTTCAAACATGTCTTCATAATCATTCATATCCCAAAATTCCACCGGGACAGGAAGGCTCTCCAAAAGGGCATATATCTCTTCTTTATAATTTCTATCTATATAGCGGTTGTAAAAGGTGGAAAAAGGAAAAATGACAAACACTGTCCTAACGCCTCTTTCATGTAGATAATCTGTCATTTTGCGAACCAACATACAATTCTCTTCATAAGAATTCACATACTTTTTCAAGCGGTTATGATCCTGCATTCTTCTTAGCGCTGCCTGCTCTCTCTCGCTCACGTCCATTTCATTCCATGCCAGGCCTTGTGGCAAAATATTAGATTTCCTAGACTTCATGCTTCCAAAATAAGAGGCTTCCTCCATAAAAATACTTCTTGCACACGCCTTAGAAAGTTCCCTTACCTGCTCCATGTTATATTGCGCTTGATCAAATGTTACCTTACTCCAATCATAAAGACTTCCTGTCCCGTGAAAATTATGCGTATCTTCAAATAAAGGATAATAGACGCGATACAGGTTTGCATAATCCCAGCTCTTACTCAACGACACATCCTGATAAAGGCCATAATAGCCAATATTGATGATGCATCTCTCTATTTTTTGTTTTCCTTCTTCGACTGCCTTTTGGATATGCTTACCAATATAATATAAATCTTGTGACGCAATGGAAAAATTAATCACATCTTCAGAAAACTTGCTTTTATCTACTCCATACATTGCATGAGAGCAGCCTGCCATCATCGTCTTTGCCCCTACAAGCCTGTTTTTCTCATGCATCGCATCCAGATAACAATAATCATAATTCGCAGCTACATACTGTAATACCGTTGTCTTTAACGATTCCAAAGCATCCTGTTTCAAAACGGCCTCTCCCTGTCCCTTCTCTTGCGGATATAATCATTCTGATAAATAAATAAACCGCAAATATCGTAGTGAAAATGATATCTCCAACAGGCGTACCCTATACTGAGCTGGTCACGCCTGCTCTTTAGCAAGACTTCTTCCCACCAGCATTCCATAACCTTTTGCAAAAGCGTATCGTCGTGCCGTCTGACCATACACGCAGCGTCAATCAGTCCATTGCCCACCGGATAGCCTTCTATCCTATAGCCATCCATCTGCTTTCTAATGACGTCCTCGCTATCTGCTCCCGAGCGGATACAGGCGTTACTTTCTTCATACGCACATTCCCTTGCAAAATGCGGAAAACAGAGCATTGGGCTTCCTTTGCTATACTTTTGGATATATTCTTGCAAATTTCCAATAATCTGTATTTTACCGTCTACATAAATAGAATAATCATATTCCGTTAAAAATTTATGGCATAGGATTTTGGGTTGCCGGGAAAGCCTTGCGGAATCTAATCCCTCTGGATTCTCAAGATAGCGGATGTCCCACACTTCAGAGCGTAAATTTTTATTATCCGTAAAGCAGATATAATCATACGTTTCATCAATATATTCCGGTTCCCGCAAAACATCATAATCTCCCGTGATGACCGTATAAATAACGCCCTTTCCCGTAAAGACATTTTCCCCTGAAGAAGATGAAAACGGATAGGCATCATAAACTGCCTTCGCCCTCTGCTGATAGCGCTTTACAATCACAGGATCGCTCATACGCCTAAGCTGATCCATCCTATTAGCCGCGGCTGACGACGCGCCCTGTAAATCACATATCAGCTCTTCTACCAAATCCGCCAGGGCAACAGCGTCACGCTCCATCAGCGCATCTCCCGTTAGCAAGTCATAAATAGCGATATACTCTCCTAAATTAGCAGACTGTTCTTTTAGCCATGCCTCAAATGCCGCCTGAGCCAATCCTAATAACTCCTGCTTCGGGAATGCTTCCATCGGTAACGTTCCAGTCACTAAGCATTGCTTTAATTCTTTTAAAATCTCTACATTTTTATCATCCACAGCTTTTGCCCCCCGCTATTCTCATCTACAGCCAATTCATATGCTCTTCTTTATTGTATCAATGAGTTTAAAAGTTTCGTGAATTCAATAGCGCCATAGTAGTTCAAATGGGATGCGTCAGCATAACACTCTCTTCTTCTTGCTATTTCATGTTCAGTCAGGTCTAAGAAAGTAAATGTATAACGATTCTGTAGTTCTTCCATAATATTATAAAAGACTTCTTTCCATGCAACAAACTCCGTTTTAATCCGGCTCCATGTCTCACAGTATCTCGGCATGAGGATGCAACATATTTTTATATTCGGATTAATGCTATAAGCCAGTTCCAATAAATGGCAGAAATGTTCAATATTCTCACGAATGGATTCTTGGAAAATATTCTTCACAACACTCGCATTTGCATGGAATTCTTTAATTTCTTTATCCGAGACCGTCTTTAAACGAAAATGGAGGTTCTGTGTACTGTCAAAGTCTTTAAAACCATTCCCGGCATAAACATTTTCGAACAAGGTATCCCACAGATCAATCTGCGCCTCATCAATGTCTGCATAGCGTTTTTCCGACAACAGATTCATATAGTCGTCAAAGGTAAAATCAAAAGATTTAATCTCGTCAAAATGATGTTGATCAAGCGTATAGCCACCCCAACTATAGTATCTGACGCTGGAATGTCTGCTAAGCGAAACATCATAATTAAAATACGTATAATCATACATATCAAAAATAAGATACTTCAAATCCTGGATTTTATTTGCGTATGTATTCATACAATATTCCAAAGTCTTCATGTTATAATAAATATCCTGGGAACTCACTGACAAATTACAGAAATCACCATTTAATAATTGTGGTAAAATTCCTACCTGCGCATGAGAAATGCCTAAAATTATGCCGTTGTAACGATTCTTTAACGGATTCTTCATGACACGGTCTACTGTCATAGACGGAAGCGCTGCACGATACAATAAATAGAAATCAATTACCTTGCGGCTATCCTGATCTAATATCGCTTTCAGAAGACCATGCATATTCCTTGCAGCTTGTTTATCTTCTATAGCAATCACAATATAATTATAGGAAGACAGACACGGACAAGACAGTACATTGGCATCTTCCGGGCAATTCCGTAAAATAGCCTCTGTTACCAGATACCTGTCTTTAATTGACTTTGTGGCCAGTCTCATATCGTCTCCATAGCCGATTACCAATACTTGCTGCTTTCCCAAATTCTCTTGATCATTCTGCTGCATCATTTTCCCCTCTACTGCCCATTATCTGCGCTCTTTTGATAAATATAGAAATCCGACCAGGATGTATGATGGGGATTCCTCTCATCATATGGATATTCATTCGGGATAACTTTCACCAATTCCCACCCGGAGATATTCCGGTCTATATAATCCGTAAATCTCCTGCATTTCACATGAAGCGCAGACTCTTTATCGAAATTACAGGAATAGATACATACGAAGCGGTCACTCGAAGCAAACAAGCGCTTCATATATAGCTCAAAGATCTCATCTTCAACCAAGTGATAGATTACATCCAAAGATAATGCCAAATCTCCCTTTCTCATATCCGCAAAGCCGGCGCCTCCGCTCCAAATAAATTCTTTTGTCGTATCGCCACGGAAGATCTCCCTGCACCTTGCGATTGCTGATTGTGAAACATCATAACCAACATACTGCGGGTACATCGCAAGCTTCAACTGGTTCCCATCGCCACATCCCCACTCAATTACCGTTTGTAGGTTCTGCTCTTTTACAAACTGGTTTAAGACTCTTGCTTTAAAATCAGCTAAATTGCTATAGGATCCTGCACCGGATGCCCCCCCCTCTGCGTATCTTTTCTCCCAGTATTGTGCGCTGCCATTCCATCCGACATTATTTGTTCTATCTATCCTACTTACGCTATTTGTTCCGTCTAACCCGTCTTGGATATTTATTCTGTCTAACCCGCCTACGTTCTTGACTCCGCTGCCGGCCTGTTCTGTCCGTAAGATGTCCAACAGTGCAGGATACTGGCTCAATACGTTACGCAGATAAACGTCATTGCCTTCCACGGAGCTATTGCCTGAAAATAACGTTGTCTCTCCGCGAAGCCCGATTTCCCTTGCCCAATTAACTGCCATTGGGTTTTTGATGCCATTCTTAATCACCTTAATTTTCGTCGCATTTAGGATGCACATTGCCCAGAACCAGATATCATCGGCACGAGGCGATAATTTCATGAACAATTCCTGATCGGTAATATCTTTATAAAGAACATGTGGAGGATATAGAATGCCGCCGCCTCCTGTCGGAAAGGCAGAAAAGGTATCCTCATTCGGCTCTATTCTTTTTTCCCAATGACTATATGGCATAAATCCATCACCGGACAACTGTGCTCTATGCGCGCGATGGGCATGGACACAATCTGGTCTTTCCAGATAAGACTGGTATAAAAGCTCCAGCCAGTTCTCTGCATAATACATATCGTCATCCGCGGTAACGATAATATCTTCCGGGTACGCCTCCAAAGCCGGGATCAGTTTCTTATATGACTTAAGGTCTTCACACCACTTGATTGTTAAACCGTTTTCCTTCATCGCTAACAGGCTTGGCGCAATATCATCTTCTCCGCCCGGGAACTGTTCCTTTGCCAGCCACAGAATGACCTGGTCAGGCTTTAATGACTGGTGCAATAAGGAATACAGGCTATATTTGATATCGTACATTCTATCAGGATAAGATGTCAGGGAGACAATAATCTGCCGGCTTCTTTTCTGCGATGTAACGCCCACGGTGTGATCCGCCTCAATAGCATAACTGATTTTCTCTTTATCAATCTGGGGATACCATCCTAACCGCACATTTTGATTGCCCAGCAATTTCTGGATCATCTCTGTCTGCCTTTGTACTTCTTCTTGTAAGTCATGTATGAGCCTTCTGCTCTCCATATGGTCAACCCAATTCAGTGTCTCTCTCTGCCACTCTTCTATTTTATCGCAAAAGCCATGAGATACCCTGCCCTGTCTCGCGTCCTGATAAAAATGTGCCCATATGCCATTATGCGGATGAATCTTGGTAATTTCATCCACACCTTCCATAGCATCGGCCAACACTTCTAACACTTGTTGTTCGGGCAGTCTCTTTTGTTGTAGCTTCGCGTCAATGTTCACTCTTAATTTCTCAATTTGTCTAACTATATGTGTCACTTCCTGCAATTGCTTGTCTGCTCCTGCAACATTTTCATTACCGTTCGTCATTCTCTTCTCCCTTTCGCCATTGGCTGCCTTAGGCGCATTTACGCCCTCATCTATTTTGCTCCTCTTTTTGGCATCATTATATCCTAACTCAAAATCTCTGCCAAGCAGCTCTGAGATTTCTTCTTCTACTCCATGGAACCTCGCCTTCTCCATGATCTCACCCTCAACTAATCCAAGCAGGCCGGCCATCTTTAGTTCTTTGCGATACTGGGAAACTATATAACACCTTGCGACTAGATGCCATCCATGATTGGTTGAAATACTATTTGCTACCTTATGAACTTCGACTAAGACATCATCTACAAATCCGATACGCCATTCTTTGGCGATTCTAATCGCCAGTTCCCAGTCCTGTAAACAATGCAGGCTTTCGAGAAAACCGCCCACTTGTTCCAAGCATTTTTTCCGGACCAGCATCGTCGGTGTACCGATTGTATTTTTCCATAACAGTACATGAAAGATATCTCCTTCTAACGGAATATCGTCGGGCCATTCGTATGGCGGATATATATTTCTCTCTTCCTTATTCCTGCGGTTGCCACCCATCCGACAGTAAATCATGCCCACATCTTCTGCGGATTGTAGCATTTTATGCATTTGTACTTCCAGCTTGTTCGGCATCCATTCATCGTCGCTGTCCAGAAACGCAATGTAATCATATTGGCTCTCTTGTATGCCGACGTTTCTGGCATGGCATGCACCTTGGTTCTTCTCTAAACGAATATAGCGGATCCTCTTATCCGCTATCTGCTCTACGACTTCCTTTGTATTGTCCGTAGACGCATCATCCACAATAATAACCTCATAATGGACATAAGTCTGCCGTAAAATACTATAGACAGCCCTGGCAATCTCTTTCTCCCTATTATAAGTTGGGATAATAATACTAACCATCTTCTCCACAACAATTCACCCCATTCTATCAGTCTGCTACCTCTTCTTAAATGAAAATCAAGGGTTGGCATATACCAACCCCTGACTGGTAGTTTTGCAATGAAATTATGCTTTTCCCTTTCAGCTCATTAACCCAGTAAGGATAATGCCAACTGATTAGACTGGTTAGCCTGTGACAACATAGATGTACCTGCCTGCTGCAAGATGCTGTTATTAGAGTATCTAACCATCTCTGTCGCGATGTCCGTGTCACGGATCTGGGACTCTGCAGATGTCGTGTTCTCTACGATGTTATCCAAGTTGCTGATCGTGTGCTCAAGCCTGTTCTGGATCGCACCAAGGTCGGAAC
>CAJTSL010000008.1 GCA_910578845.1 uncultured Lachnospiraceae bacterium | reverse complement strand
TTTACTGCGATGACATGCAATCAAGGCATATCCCCGGCTCTGACTCAAATTGCAGCTTGAAAAATCATTGTATCAGCATGATTTTTCAACCTATATCCTACACTTGCTATAACTTACGCTTATTACAACTTATACTTATTAAAACTTACACTTATGACAGCTTACACTTTTGACAACTTACACTTATCGTAACCTTTATCTCGCAAACTGGCTCTGATACAGGTTTGCATAGAAACCGTTTAATGCCAGCAGCGTCTCGTGGTTCCCCTGTTCAATGATGTTCCCATCTTTCATGACCAGGATGACGTCCGCTTCCCGTATCGTGGAAAGCCTATGCGCGACAATGAAGCTCGTTCTGCCTTGCATCATGGCAGCAAATGCCTTCTGGATCTTGATCTCGGTTCGCGTATCAATGGAAGATGTCGCCTCATCAAGAATGAGCATAGGCGGCAGGCACAACATGACCCTGGCAATACATAACAACTGTTTCTGTCCCTGGGACAGGTTTCCCCCATCCTCTGTGATCACGGTGTCATAACCATTCGGAAGCCGCTTGATAAAGCTATGTGCATGAGATGCTTTTGCCGCCGCAACAATCTCTTCCTCCGTAGCATCCGGTTTTCCCATAACAATATTGTCGCGTATCGTCCCGCTCTTTAACCAGGTTTCCTGCAACACCATGCCATAGCTGCCACGCAGGCTCTTCCTGGTCACTTCCCTGATATCATGCCCATTTACGCGGATCGCTCCCGCATCCACATCATAAAAGCGCATCAGCAAATTAATAACAGTTGTTTTTCCACATCCGGTAGGCCCTACGATCGCTACTCTCTGCCCTGGCCTGACCGCCAGGTTAAAGTCCGTGATCAATTTCTTATCCGGCACATAGGAAAAAGAAACGTCCTCTAACGATACCGTGCCGTCTGCATGCTGTAGGGCAACCGCATTATCCGGTTCCGGGATCTGCGGCTCTTCTTCGATCAGCTCAAAAATCCTTCCCGCACAGGCAAGCGCATTCTGCAATTCCGTTACGACACCTGAAATCTCATTAAAAGGCTTCGTATATTGGTTCGCATAGCTTAAGAAACAAGAGAGCTGCCCTACACTGATGCCACCCTTTATTGCAAGTATAGCGCCGGAAATCGCCACACCGGCATACACTAAGTTGTTCACAAACCGCGTGGAAGGGTTGGTGATCGAAGAGAAAAAGATCGCCTTTAAAGAAGCTTTCTGTAGCCTGTCATTGATCTCATCAAATTTCTCCAATGATTCGTCCTCATAGGAAAAAGCCTGCACAATCTTCTGGTTGCCTACCATTTCATCAATGAAGGCCGTTTGCTCTCCTCTTGTCTCGGACTGTAACTTAAACATTGTAAACGTCTTCTTCGCGATAAAACTCGCTACCAAAAACGATAATGGCGTGATCAAAACAACGACTCCGGTAATCCCGATATGAATGCTAAGCATGAATCCAAGCGTGCCGATGATCGTAATGACACCGGTGAAAAACTGGGTAAATCCCATCAGCAGGCCATCCGCAAACTGATCCACGTCGGCAATGACACGGCTCACAATCTCGCCGTAAGAATGTCCGTCAATATATTTTAACGGCAAAATCTCTATTTTACGGAATGCCTCGTCCCTGACATCCTGCACGATCCGGTAAGTCATCTTATTGTTACATACATTCATAAGCCATTGGGCAAAAGCCGTAATGAAAATAACAACTGCCATTTTTTGTAAAATATCAAAAATCCCCGGAAAATCCACTCGCCCTTTTTCCAGGATCAGATCAATGGCATCTCCTGTCAGAATTGGCAGATACAGTGTAAGCGCCACTGTCACCGAAGCCGCAATAATCGACAACGCCAGATAGATCCAATACTTTTTGATATACCGGAGCACCTTTTTTAACGTGCCTTTCTGTTTCATCTTCTTCAAACCTCCATATCCTATCTATTCCTATCTATCTCACAATTACTTATGATATCTCACTTGCATTTAATTTCTAATATACTATAAAATCCTGATTTAACAATTTATGATTGTGAATAATGAATCTCTTGATAGACTTCGCAGCTTGCTAACAGTTCTTCGTGTGTCCCGATTCCTGCCACTTTACCGTCCTCTAATACGATAATCTTATCTGCATACTGGATAGATGAAGTTCTCTGCGACACAATGAAAACAGTTGTTTTTCCATCCATTTCACGAATCGCTTTTCGCAGCCTGGCATCCGTCGCATAGTCAAGTGCAGAAGCGCTGTCATCCAAGATTAGGATTTCCGGTTTCTTCACAATGGCTCTGGCAATCGTTAGCCTCTGCCTTTGCCCGCCGGAGAGATTCTTACCGCCCTGCGCGATCCGTTCCTTCAAGCCTTTAGGCTTGGAATCGACAACGTCTTTGGCCTGCGCGATCCGTAATGCTTCTTCTAGCTCTTGCGCTGAGGCGTCCTGCTTGCCCCACCGGAGATTATCCTCAATGCTTCCCTGGAAAAGAACTGCCTTTTGCATGACCATGCCGATCTTATTACGCAACTGTTCCATGCCATAATCCTTCACGTCTATGCCGTCGATCCTGACAGATCCCTTCGATGCGTCGTAGAAACGCGGGATTAAATGTACCAGAGACGATTTCCCCGAACCGGTGCCGCCTATGATGCCGACCGTCTCCCCCTTTTCTACTTTGAAATCAATGTCGCTTAACGATTCGGCTCCTGCTCCCTGATATGTCAGGCAGACATGCTCAAATTCCACGGCATAAGCATCCTGCTTCTTGCTCCCATCATGCGACGCTTTCCATTCCATGCTGGACTCTAACGCAAATACATTCTCGATCCGGTTCGCACATGCAAGCGCTTTCGTGATCGTTATGATCAGATTAGCCAGCTTGACCAGCTCAATCAAAATCTGTGACATATAATTGACAAGCGCCACGACCTCGCCCTGCGTTATGTAACCCGTATCTACCTGGACTGCGCCGGTATAGATTAAGACAATAGTCGCCACATTGATAATGATATAAGTCACCGGGTTGGTCAAAGCAGAGATCTTGCCGACAAATAACTGCATATGGGTCAGCGTCTGATTGCCCTGCTCAAACTCTTCCGTTTCCTGCTCCTCTTTGTGGAAAGCACGGATTACCCTGACGCCTGTCAGATTCTCCCTTGTCTTCCCCAGCACCTTATCCAGGCTCGCCTGCACCTTCTTATATAATGGCATCGTAATCATCATAATGCCAAATACTACGATTGATAAAATCGGAATCGTAACAACGAATACCAAGGCTGCTTTGACATCAATCGTAAATGCCATGACCATAGCGCCAAATACGATAAAAGGAGAACGCAGGAATAAACGCAGCACCATATTCACGCCATTCTGTACCTGGTTCGCATCCGATGTCATCCGGGTAATCATCGTCGATGTGCCGAGCGTATCCATCTCTGAAAAAGATAAGCTCTGGATATGTGCAAATAACGCATGTTTCATTTGCGTAGAAAACCCTACCGCTGCTTTTGCAGCAAAGTATTGTGCCGTGATGGAACAAGTAAGGCCAATCAACCCCAATGCGACAAGCACCAGACCCATTTTCAGTACATAAGAGATGTCGGACTGCGCAATGCCACGGTCGATGACCGCTGCCATGACAAGCGGCACAAACAGTTCAAACCCTGCTTCCAGCATCTTAAATAGTGGCGCAAATACCGTCTCTTTCTTATAATCCTTTAGAAAAACCAACAATTTCTTCATATTCCCTTTACACCTTTCTAGCGTTAACACCTTTCTATTGTTAACAGCTTTTACTGACTAGCCGCAATGAAGACGGCAAAACAGCAGCTCAATTTTCATCAAACTGCTGCAACGTCCTTCTATCATATTTTATGGAAGATGCTCTTTCATCTGCTTGTCTATTTCATCGCTTACGCTCATCACTTGTTTCGATGGCGTATACGTATCTTCCTCATATAAAAGCTCGTGTAAGAGTTCTACATTTTCCACCAAAGACATGGGAATAATACAATCTCCTTTGCTGCCGATCGTCGCATTCGTCCGTTCCGATTCAAACGGGAAACCTTCGGAAGCCACGACATTGTACTCCGCCACCGTGCCAAGGACACTGATGATCTCATTCACATTCAAAGACGTATTGACAGAAGGAAGCACCGCTGTCACTACATCGCTCAATGTCGATAAGGAGGCATCTTTTGCTTTTAACATCATTGCGCCAAGGACATCTCTCTGTCTCTGTGCACGTTTGAAATCGTCCCCTTTTGTATAACGGATCCGGCAATAAGCCGTCGCCTGCATACCGTTTAACGTCTGCACGCCTGGCTCCGTTACCGGTATATAATCAACGCCCAGTTCCTCTGACATACATAGCTGATAATTATTCAAATGGTTTATCTCAGCATCCGTAATCTCAATCTCAATGCCGCCAAGCGCGTCGATCGCTTCTATCAAACCGCTAAAGCCAATCGTCACATAATCCGTAATATCCATATCCAGATTGACATTCAACATCGTGATCGCCTGCTCCGGGCCACCTTTCGCATAAGCGCCGTTACACTTATTATAACTATCATTGCCCAGGTTCAAATACGTATCCCGATATACCGAAACAAGCTTAATCTCATGCGTATCCTGATTAATGCTTGCGATAATGATCGTATCGCTCCGTGAACCTTTGCCAAGCTCACCGTCTCTGGCATCCACGCCAAATAAAGCGATATTGCGATATCCTCTTGAAACCTCGACTTCTTCTTTTTCTATCTTCGTTTCTATGACTTCTTCATTGATAACGATATTGCCAGTATCTATGTCGATACGTGCGATCTCATTCGTCGTCGTAGTAATCACATATAACACACCGATTGCTATCAGTAGAATAAAAAACTCCAAAATCAACAGCGGAATACTAAATTTCCACTTTTTCTTCCCAGGCACCGTGTCGTTAGCCTTCCCAGAAGATCCATCCTGTTGCGCTTGGTTCGGATTATCTACTTCCTCCGTCTGAGAATTTTGCATCTGCTCATCCATAGTGACTCCTCTATTATCCGCACTTCCCTCTACACACTCGGTCTATTTTACCATAAACAGTTTCATTTGAACATAGGAAACGACAAATTGTTAACATTTTATTCATAAAAGTTACAATTTGGTCATACAATATAGTCCATCGCATCCTGAACGGAAGATACACCAATGATCTTCGCATTCTCTTTGTTCTTGATCTGTTTGACACATACCTTTGGTACAATGCAGGTAGTAAATCCCATCTTGACAGCTTCCTGTATACGCTGCTCGATCATACTGACGCCACGTACTTCGCCGCTGAGGCCAATTTCTCCAAAAGCAGCCACTTTATCATCAATAGGGCGGTTCTTGAAACTAGATGCAATTGCCATGGCAATTCCCAAATCAATTGCCGGTTCCGTTATCCTCATCCCGCCTGCAAGATTGACATAGGCATCGCAATCGGACATTTGTAAGCCTACTCTCTTCTCTAAGACTGCCATCAAGAGGTTCACCCTGTTAAAATCAGTGCCAATCGCCTGCCGTCTTGGAAACCCGAAATTCGTGCGGCAGACCAGCGCCTGGATCTCGAAGAGGATCGGCCTCGTCCCTTCCATGGAACAGGATACGATAGAGCCGCTTGCGCCTTCCGGTTTACCATCTAGCATGAATTCAGACGGGTTCGCCACTTCTGCAAGTCCCTGCTCCTGCATCTCAAAAACGCCAATTTCATTCGTTGAGCCAAAACGGTTCTTCACACCGCGCAGGATCCGGTAAGAAGCATGGCGGTCTCCCTCGAAATACAATACGGTATCCACCATATGCTCTAATACGCGTGGGCCTGCTACCGTTCCCTCTTTGGTCACATGTCCGACGATGAAAATAGAAGTACCCATGCCTTTGGCAAGCTGTAAGAAAATATTCGTTGCCTCCCTGACCTGCGATACGCTGCCTGGGGCAGACGAAACTGCTTCCTGGTACATTGTCTGGATAGAATCAATTATCGTAACATCCGGCGTCATATGACGTATAGTCTCTTCAATAATGCCAAGATTCGTCTCGCAGAGCAGGAACATATTCTCTGCGAATCCCCCGATACGGTTTGCCCTGATCTTAATCTGCTTCAAAGATTCCTCTCCCGAGATATAAAGCACTTTTTTATGATCAGCTACCATATGCCGGCATACTTGCAAGAGCAACGTGGATTTGCCAATCCCAGGATCGCCTCCGACTAAAAGCAAAGAGGCAGGCACAATACCGCCGCCTAAGACTCTGTCAAGCTCCCGCATATGCGTGGTCATTCTCTCTTCTTCCTGTAAAGCGATTTCAGATAGCCTGGAGGGTTTCCCCGCTTCCCGTCTGACCTGCCCGGTGATCCCGGCAGTGGCGGCTTTGGGGCTTATTTTCTCTTCCACAAAGCTGTTCCATTCCCGGCATCCCGGACACTGTCCCATCCATTTCGATGATTCATAGCCACAGTTCTGACAATAAAATACAGTTGTTATTTTAGTTTTCGCCATAAATATTACTTCGCGATTCTGACAGTGACTTCTCCGGCGTCTGCAAGCTCTACGCTAATATTGAGCTTACCGCCTAAATTCGTTTTCATTCTGCCGATATTTACTTCATTGACGAATACATCATATTCTGTCTCATCCTCTAATCCCACGGTAATCTGGGCATCTTCATCGCCTTCTACTGTAAAGGCTACGCCGTTTTCTTCTTCCACGAAATGATTGACGCTTGTTCCGGGCACGGACTCATATGCAAACATCCCGTTCTTCTCAAGCTTCGTGATGCTCTTATAGGTCTTAACCTTTAATAAGTCTCCCTCGTGCTCAAAATTCTCCACCTTTGCCTTTGCGCTTAATTTGTGATTTCCGAAACTGATTGCGCCGTCTGACTCTGTACGGAGCAATTCCTCTACTACAGCCATTGTTCTTCCTCCTAAGTTCATTTTATTCTCGTTCCCGTATTTTATAGATTACTTTTTTATCTTTCAGCGTAGCGGACACTTTATTGCCGCTTTTCACATTGCCCATAAGGATTTCTTCGGCCAGCGTATCCTCAATCTCTGTCTGGATCGCCCGTTTCATCGGCCTTGCCCCCATCTTGGCATCCGTATATTTTTCAACAATGTATTCTTTTACTGCCGGCGTAATGGTCAAGTCGATATCCATCTGTTTCCTGCATCTGCTCGTCAGATTCTTAGAAAGCATTGTCACAATTTCTTTCATATTGTCACGATTGAGCGGATGGAATACCATAATCTCATCAATCCTGTTGATGAACTCCGGCTTAAAGATCCTCTTAACCTCCTCCATGACATTAGATTTCATCTTATCATAATTCTGCTTATCGGATTCGCCTGAAGAGAAGCCAAGGTTCTTAGGCTCCATGATCCTTTGCGCCCCCGCATTGGAAGTCATGATCAAGATCGTATTCTTGAAGCTCACTTTCCGTCCCTTCGAATCCGTGATATGTCCGTCGTCTAATACTTGCAGTAAGATATTGAACACATCGGGATGCGCCTTTTCGATTTCATCAAATAGCACGACCGAATACGGATTACGCCTGATTTTCTCGCTAAGCTGCCCGCCCTCTTCAAATCCTACATATCCCGGCGGAGAACCTATCATTTTCGATACAGAATGCCCTTCCATATATTCTGACATGTCTACACGGATCAAAGCGTTCTCTGAGCCAAACATGGCTTCTGCCAATGCTTTGCTCAGCTCTGTCTTGCCCACGCCTGTCGGCCCTAAGAACAGAAATGAACCGATTGGCCTATTGGGATCTTGTAAGCCGACCCGGCCGCGGCGCATCGCCCTCGCTACCGCTCCTACCGCTTCTTCCTGTCCGATCACGCGCTCATGCAGGATAGCTTCCAGCTTTAAGAGCCTTTCGCTTTCCTTCTCGGCAAGCTTCTTAAGCGGTATCTTGGTCCAAAGCGACACGACTTCCGCAATTTCATTTTCAGTAACGGTATAATCCTTTCCGGCACCGTCTTTTTCCATTTTCTTAAGCGTCCGGTCATACTTCTTGATCAAGGCATCCTGGCGCTTCTTCAGTTCCCCTGCCTGTGTAAACGCCTCCATCTTGATAGAACGCTCGATCTGCAAATCAATCTTCTGTATTTCTTCTGCGATCTCTTTCAGCTTATCCGGCTGTTTAGCGCTTTGCAGCCTCACTGCCGCCGCAGCCTCATCGATCAAGTCAATCGCCTTATCCGGCAAATTCCTGTCATTGATATATCTCGCAGATAACGTAACTGCCGCCGTGATGGCATCAGGCGTTATCGCAACTCTATGGTGATCCTCATATTTATGGACAATCCCCCGCAGAATGTCCCCTGCTTCTTCTATCGTAGGCTCTTCCACTGTGACCGGCTGGAACCTTCTCTCTAGCGCCGCATCTCTTTCCACATATTTGCGGTATTCCGCAATCGTAGTTGCGCCGATTAATTGAAGCTCGCCCCTGGCCAGGGAAGGCTTTAAGATATTCGATGCATCGATTGCGCCTTCCGCGCCACCCGCGCCGATGATGGTATGCATTTCATCGAGGAAAAGGATAATATTGCCGTCTTCAATGACTTCTTTTACCACTTTCTTAATCCGCTCTTCGAATTCTCCGCGGTACTTACTGCCTGCTACCATACCGGATAGGTCCAGTGTCATCACACGCTTATCCTGCACCGTAAAAGGCACTTCTCCCATCACGATCTTCATGGCAAGCCCTTCGACGACCGCTGTCTTGCCCACGCCTGGTTCTCCGATTAAGCAAGGGTTGTTCTTCGTTCTTCTGCTTAGGATCTGCACAACACGGCGGATTTCATCTTCCCTACCGATAATCGGATCCAATTTTCCTTCTCTTGCAAGCGCTGTCAGATCTCTGCTGTACTGTTCTAAAGTAGACGTGGCATTTTTCTTACGGTTCTGTTTCCTGCCTAAATCTTCTTTGTACAGGGATTTATCCTCTCCCATCGCCGACAGGACATCCATATACAGCTTCTGAATGGATATGCCCATTGTATTCAATAATCTGACCGCTACATTTTCTCCTTCTTTGAGCATTGCGAGCAAAATATGCTCTGTCCCGGTCTTGTCGCTATGAAAGCGTCCTGCCTGCCTATGGGATTCTTCCAATACTTTTTCCGCCCTGGGCGAATAGCCGTCCCTCTCGGCAAGCATGACCGAGCTTTCCGGCGCGATCAGATCTTTTATCATCTCTTTTAGATGTTGTTCTTCCACACCGTTACTCACGAGCACCGTAGCAGCAACACCGGTATTTTCCCGAAGCAGCCCAAGCAGGATATGTTCTGTCCCCACATAGCTCTGTTTCAAATTCCTGGCGGCACGCTCAGCCATAGCCAATGCCGTCTTCGCCTTATCCGTAAATTGTGGCTGCATGATTATATTCCTCCATACTCCTCATATATTTCGTCTATAAGAGAATGCACTTCTTCTCTGGAAATATTCTTACACCAGGCCTTTGCCAGAATCACCTGCAGATTGCCCCGCAGTTCGTCTACCGCCTGCATCTTATCAATATCAAGCGCAATGACTGCGCCTTTCCTTCTGTCTACTTTTACAAATCCCTCCTGCCGCAGCACAGAGTATGCCTTATTCACAGTGTGCATATTGATCCCGATGCTCTCTGCAAGCTGTCTGACCGATGGCAGCGCATCGCCTTCCCGGAACCTCGACGTCGCAATCCCTAATACGATCTGGTTCCTAAGCTGCAGATAAATAGCTTCATCACTGTTAAAATCAATTTCTATTATCATATATCATTATCCTATCATACATCGTTATCCTTATTCTTCATATTCAGGAATTCAAATTCGAAGTCTTCATCATCAATCATGAAATTCTTCGCTTTCTTCTTAGGCGATGCCTTTACCGGAGCCGTACCGTCATCTTCATAGGAGATTTCACGGGAAGGCATTCTCTTATCTGCTTCGGATGTCCGTCTCCTAGCCGTAGTCTGCCGCTCGTCTTTCGATGCGCTCTTTCTCCTTACCGTCTCATCACGTCCTGTTTCTTCCCTTCTTCTTCTCTCTCCTCTATCATCCCGGCTTCTGCTCTCCCGGCTTCTTTCTTCCCGATCTTCCCGGTTCCTGCCTTCTCTCGCTCTTACCTCGCGGCTTCTTTCTTCCCTGTCTTCTCTTCTCCTGCTCCTTCTCCGGTCGTCTTCTTCCTCTTCCTCGTCTTCATCCTCGTCATCTTCATAGGCCTCATAGTAAGCATCCCTCAGTTTGAAGATCATAATCGTCAGCGTTACTACTAGCGCGATAATAATACCGATCAGAACGATGATCACGATCCTCTGGGTAGAGACTGTCTTGACATCCAGCTCATCGTTCATGCTCTGCGCATGCGCCGCAAGCAAAACATCCTCTAACTTTTGTTTCGTGCCGTTTGCTCTGTCTGTCCAGTCATAAAGCCACCATACTCCTTCTTCGTTCACAACCTCATAATCATTTCTTTCCGTAGGCGTAACATCCGGCTGTTCTTCCGGCTGCGGTTCCTGCGGCGCTTGTTCTTCCGGTGGCGCCTCTACCGGGACCATGTCACCTAATGTCACCAAATCGGAACGGACATATCCTGTCTTCTCTGTCCCGTCAGGTGCCGTAAAGGTAATATAATACCATGGCTTATCGGAGCCTTCCGTCTGCCCGCTCACAATGACTTGTGTACCTTCCGGCAAAGAACATACTGCGCCTTTGTTCGTTGCCGCGCCGCTTCTAACGATCGCTGAACGGGCTTTGATCGTGGCATATTGGTTCTCCATTCCCGTCTCCGGCATGTTCTCTGCACCTTGCGCCGTCCCCGCCCCCTGATCTACTGTAGGCGCGCTAGACGTTGCAGTGGATGTGGGAATTGATGCCGAAGCATCTACTTCTAGCATATCAGAACGAATATAGCCTGTCGTATTGGCATCCACATAGACTTCATACCAGACATATCCTGACGCATCTGTAGCCTGCGTGATAATCGACACGGTTTTCCCTGATGAAGTGCTTCCAATAACCTCACTGTTACCGTCAGGAGACTGCCGCACCTTGACCGACCTGGGTATTACCTTTCCTGTCACTTCCGCGAAGCTGATGCACTTCTGGCTCATGAAGAAAAGCATTGCACAGGATACTGCCAATACGCCTCTGATCACATTACTCTTACTATGTTTCCACCAATTTTTCATTCTGATACCTCGTATCTTTCTTCTGTTTCTTTCTATTCCTCTTTACTACCTACAGGCAAGGATCCAAATAGGCCGCATTCTCTCACGCGCATCTATTTGTCACGTATAAATCTCTTTGCGCCCTCTTCGCCTTGCGTATTTTCCATACCAAAGCCTGCCATCATCTTCTCGCGTCTTCTGCGCTCGTTTTCCTCCACCGATCTGTTATATGCCATCTCGCACTTGCTACAGACTCTTCCGGAGCGGATGCTGACACCGCACATTTCACATTTCATGAACGAATTAGAGCCGTCCGCAATTTCTAAGCGCGACTCCTTGAGCATGGTACGGATCGTTTTCTGCTTAACGCCCGTTGCTTCCGATACTTGTGACGCAGTCGCCCCTCTATGCTTTTCCACATAATTACGGACTTTCCCATAATCGTCGTAAGCGATTTTCCTGCACTTCTCACATTTGTACTCCCCACAGCCTTTGAAGATCATGATGCCCCCGCATTCAGAACACTTCCTCGGCCTGTTATAAATATCCAAATCCTTAAAATCTGCTATATGATTCATATCCCTTCCCCCTTTTCACTAGCAAATTCTCACGCTTCGTCAATTGCTTTCCCGATATCTGTCCTCATATATTTATTGGCAAATCCGACCCACTGCGTAGCCTCATAAGCATTGGCTCTTGCCTCTTGCAAAGTCGCCCCGGTCGCCGTAATGCCAAGTACCCTTCCTCCATTCGTTACAATATCTCCGCCATCCGTCTTCGTTCCCGCATGGAAGCAAAAATAACTGTCGTTATCGTTAAACCGCTCCAATCCGGTGATCGGATAGCCTTTCTCATAAGCATTCGGATACCCTTCAGAAGCCAGGATCACGCATACCGCAGCATTATCTTCAAACGATAACGTAATCTTATCCAGATTGCCGTCAATACACGCATCTATGACATCAATGATATCATTTTTCATCCGTGGCAGCACGACCTGCGCCTCCGGGTCCCCAAAGCGCGCATTAAATTCTAAGACCTTCGGCCCTTTCTCTGTCAGCATCAAGCCGAAGAAGATAACGCCGTGAAAATGCCGTCCCTCCGCTGCCATGGCATCCACCGTTGCCTGATAGATATGTTCCCGGCAAAAACTGTCCACTTCTTCTGTATAAAAAGGGCTCGGTGAGAACGTTCCCATGCCGCCCGTGTTCAATCCGGTGTCACCGTCTCCCGCGCGTTTATGATCCTGTGCCGATGACATGATGCGGATCGTCTTGCCATCTACAAAAGAAAGCACGGAAACTTCCCGTCCTGTCATAAATTCTTCTATCACCATCCGGTTGCCCGCTGAGCCGAATTTCTTATCTTCCATGATCGTCCTGACGCCTTCCCTGGCTTCTTCCAATGTCTGGCAGATCAAAACGCCTTTGCCAAGCGCGAGTCCGTCTGCTTTTAATACAACCGGCATATCCGCATTTTCCAGATAAGCAAGCGCTTCTTTTGCATTATCAAAGGTTTCATACGCTGCTGTCGGAATATGATATTTATTCATCAGATCTTTTGAAAACGCCTTGCTTCCCTCTAGAATCGCCGCGTTCTTCCTCGGCCCAAAAGCACGCAGACCTGCTGCTTCCAGTTCATCTACCAGTCCGCCGACCAGTGGGTCATCCGGTGCTACAATTGTTAGGTCAATTTCCTTTTGCTTCGCAAAATCTACTATTTTGGCAAATTCCATCACGCCGATTGGCACGCACTCCGCTATCTGGCCAATCCCGGCATTGCCCGGCGCACAATAAATCTTATCGACTTTCTTGCTTTTCGCCACACTAGCTGCGATTGCATGTTCTCTGCCGCCACCGCCTACGATCAATACCTTCATGCCTTTATCCACACCCTTCCGTCTTCTATTTTCACTTTGCCATTCGCAATCAGATCAATTGCCTGTGGCAAAAGCTTCCACTCTGCCTGTTCCATGACTCTTTTCTGTAAAGCTTCCGGTGTATCGTCCGCTTCAACTGCTACAGCCTTCTGTAAGATGATAGGGCCTGTATCCGTCCCTTCGTCCACAAAATGCACTGTGGCGCCCGTTACCTTCACGCCCCTCTTTAGCGCTTCTTCATGCACTTTCAGCCCATAAAAGCCCTTCCCGCAAAAAGCCGGGATCAGCGAAGGGTGGATATTGATAATCCGGTTCTGGTATGTACGGATCATTTCTTCCGGTAACACGACTAAAAAGCCGGCAAGCACAATCAAATCCGGCTTTTTCATATTCACTGTTTCTAAAAACTCCCGATGGAATGTCTCTCTGTCCGCATATTCTTTCGGTGAAATGCAAATGGCATCAATCCCTGCATTCCTGGCACGTTCCAGCGCATAAGCATTCTTATTGTTACAGATCACGCCAACAATCTGCGCATTGCGAACGGTTCCCTGCGTGATTGCATCTATCATCGCCTGTAAATTCGTACCACCTCCGGAAACACATGCAAGTACCCTTAACATAAAGTAACTCCTTTTTCTCCGGCAATCACTTCCCCGATAAGGTATGGCGTCTCCCCTGCCTTCCGAACCGCTTCCATAGCCTTATCCGCATCGGCGCTCTCAACAGCAAGCACCATGCCGATGCCCATATTATAAGTATTATACATCATTTTCTCTTCCAGATTGCCTGTTCTTTGCAATAATTTGAAAATTGGCAGGACTGGATAGCTATCCTTTATGATCTTCGCGTTCGCCCCCTCCGGCAACATCCTTGGAATATTTTCATAAAAACCGCCACCAGTGATGTGGCTGCATCCTTTGATCACAACACCCGATTCCCGTACAGAACGTAACGCCTTGACATAAATCTTAGTCGGCGCGATCAGTGCCTCGCCAAGCGTCCCGTCCAGTTCTTCATAATAAGTGCCTAAGCTTTCCTTTGTCATTTCAAATACTTTCCTGACAAGGGAAAAACCGTTGCTATGCACGCCGGAAGATGCGATGCCGATTAAGGCGTCTCCCGGTCTGATCTGCTCTCCGCTAATCAAATTTTTCTCATCCACGATCCCTACTGCAAATCCGGCAAGATCATATTCGTCTTCCGGATAAAATCCCGGCATTTCCGCCGTCTCGCCTCCGATCAAAGCCGCTCCCGCCTGTATACAGCCGTTAGAAACGCCCTTCACGATCGTCGCAATCTTCTCAGGGAAATTTTTGCCACACGCTATATAATCCAGGAAAAACAATGGCTCGCCACCCGCACAGGCAATATCGTTCACACACATAGCGACACAATCAATGCCCACCGTATCATGCTTATCCAGCAAAAAAGCAAGCTTTAGCTTCGTTCCAACGCCATCCGTTCCGGAAACAAGCGTCGGCTTCTCCATGTCTTTCATCTTCGCCAGCGAAAATGCGCCCGAAAAACCGCCAATGCCACCTAACACTTCCGGTCTTGTTGTTTCCTTTACATATTTTTTCATAAGCTCCACTGCCTGATATCCTGCCTCTATATCGACGCCTGCTGTTTTGTAATCCATTCCTTTTCCTCCGCTAACTTTTAACTGATTTAATAATTCTTATATCCGACGTCCTGTAACCTTGCGTCCTTTTCCTGCACGCTTTCCTTCAGGCTCTGCGTATACTCTTTTAATCTCTCTAGTAAAGCGCCATCTGATGTAGCGAGGATCTTCGCTGCCAGAATCCCTGCATTCTGTCCGCCGTTAATGGCAACAGTCGCTACCGGGATGCCGGAAGGCATCTGTACTATAGAATAAAGAGAGTCCACGCCGCCCAGGTCAGAGGTTTTCATCGGTATGCCGATGACCGGCATAGGGAAGATCGCCGCACACATGCCCGGCAGATGCGCCGCCTTGCCCGCGCCTGCAATAATGACTTTAAAGCCTTTGCTCTCTGCGCTCTTTGCATATTCAAAAAACACATCCGGTTCCCTATGTGCCGAAATAATCTTCATCTCATAAGAAATGCCAAGTTCTTCCAATAGATCCGCTGCTTTCGCCATAACGGGCATATCCGAATCGCTGCCCATTACAATCCCTACCTGTGCCATAACCCTATTCCTCCGTTCTCTGCTGTACGGTCCCCCTCCAAGCCTGCACGCGTAAGCGGCAAACTCGCGGTGGAAAAGCGACATATTTCTTTTTATAGTTTACTAAATTTCCTGTCAATGCGCAATATCTTTCTAGAATATTTATCGTTGCCAACGTGCATTGTTATGCAAACGCCTCGTTCAATGCCTCGCATCCTGCCAACACAAATCTGCCTTCCACGATAATCGGAATGACCTCGTTTTCTTTCGTCACTACCGACACTTCCCCAAGTTCATCATAAGGGATGGTAATATCCGTGTGGCAGTTATAATATGCTTTGCTCATGTCAGTCTTTCGTAGAAGCGAAACTTCATTGTCCCTTGCCACAATTTCTTTCCCGTCCGGGTTATAGACTTTTACTTCCTCTGCATGGGAATAGCAAGTATCGCCTACCGCGAAATGCGGCCCCGTCTTTTCTGCGATTAAGATAGGCATCTTGCTCTCAATGCCATACTTTCTCGCAACCACATAAGCCGTCGTATTCGTGCCGATCGCGAACTCCCCTAATGGCAACGTCTCATGGTGGAATAACACATTGTCCTTTATATATTTCTTGTTCTCTGCCTCTGTCCGGAAATTCGCACAATCATATCCCGTAATCATACCGTCCCGGAAATGAATGGAGATGTCCTTATATTCCAATTCGTGCAAGAAAACACGGGTAACATGCAAAATACCTTCTGTCCCGGATAGCTGTGGCGAGGTAAAGACCTCCCCGACCGGGATATTCACATCGGCAACACAATTTTCGAAATTCGTCTCTTTGTCCGGTCTTGCCAAAGAATGCAGCTTTACCTTTAGGTCAGTGCGGTTTTCTCCCATCCCTTTAATCAGGACATAATCGCCTTTATCCAACGTATCTATCATTGTCTGCTGGATACCCTGATAAAGCTTATAGTCCAACGTATTGATGCGGATGATCTCATCGAAAATCCTGCTATAATCTTCCCCTATATCCGGTACCGGGAATGCAATGATCGTAAAGCTTCTCTCATCGCCCTTGATATATTGGTTCTGAATAACGCCTGCCTTTGAAAGGTATTCTACCGAAAGCTTCTGCTGCTTCTCATTAAAACGGCAGGCCGCTTCTTTCGCCTTTGGCACAAAAGGCTGTTCTCCGAATACATCAATAACGGCAGGGCCGCCAAAAACACCTGCTGCTTCTTTCCATTTCTCAAACGCATTCTGTATGCATTCTAGTTTCCTCTCCGCTAACTGCCGATCTAAAAACAACGCCTGGTCTTCTTTATGGTCATAATCGAACTGCTTATTCGGATTTGCCCCGAAATATCCGTTTTTATTGACGTCACGCCCCTGGAAGATATTCGAAGCAGAACGGTAAATTGTCGGTTTCAGCCCCATCTTGGCGAAGTTATCAATCGCAATCCTGATCATTCTCTCAAAACCAAGGCCATAACGGATATTTACGGTTTTCTTGATGGAAATATCCTTGTTGCCCACTTCAAAGCCGATGCGGTATCCTTCCGTATAAGTATCCGCCATAAGACGCACTGTCTCTTCCGGCACTTTTGATAGATGTTCCGCCGTCATTATTTCATTATCTGACACATATTCCCCATAATAATACAGGTATCGCAAGTCTGACAAATCACTTTCCATGATAATCCGGGCTGCAAAATCCCGCTGTGGCAAAACAAGGTCTTCCACCTTTTCTAAGCTGGCGGTCTCATAATAATCACTGACATACCAATATGCTGTTTCCCTGGCTTCTTTCTCTAAAATCCCGGCCGGCGAGTCCGCTTCCTGCGCCGCGCACACGAATATCTGGTAAATCCCTAATAGAAGCTCCATGCGGATGACCATGCCGGAGAGCGACTGCTCATACGCGGCCGGTATCATGCCCCGCAGTTCCGCACAGACAAAGGATAAAAGCTGCCCCATCGGCTCACCAAAGCATTCCGCCGCATAAGAAGGATTGGCATAGCTATGCTCATAGTTCTCCGGCAAAATATCCTCATACAATCCACGGTTATGTTCACGCAGCTCTTCTATCGGTGCCCGGTACAAAGCACCGCTCTCTACAAAATCCCATGTCCTTTTCATCAACAGGGCAAACTCCGCCATCTTACGGAAGTAATCCTGATAGCGTTCCTCACACATATGCTCTCCTGCCATCTGTGCAATCCGTTCAACCGCTAATCCAAACCGTTCCTGTTCTAATTCCTTGATCTCTTCTACTGATATATTCTCCTGCATCATAATCCTCCATTTTTTCTACGGGCTAGCCTATTTCATAGGCTCCCGCGTATAAGAAAGCGCTTACGACGGCAAGCGCCAGCACATTCAGAAAAATGCCCAGATAAGAGAAAAAATAGAATTTATCTCTCTCTGTCCGGGAAACCACGCCCAATGCCGCACCGACAAATGCATAGACTGTCGCCAAAAGCGCTGCCGCCCCATATTGTCCCGGCACCGCGCCCGCGTTCTGATAGCTCACGAAAAGAGCATAGAATAACGTCGCCAAGGAAATGACGCCCAGTATCGTCGCCATAATCCCTCTTTGTGTATGGCTTTTATTCGTAAACATATAACTGTTCTTATGGTTCATGAACTCTCCCTCTGCTGCCCAAAAAGCGTCTTTTCGCTGCCTACTCTTAATTTTCTAAAAAAGTCAGGCAAAAAGCAGCCTGACTTATCAATCCGTTCTCTCAGAATAAAATTTTACTTCTGCCTGCCAGAAGCTTCGCGCCACCGATAATAAGCAAGATGCCGCTTGTGACTCCCAATACCAAAGATACGACACCGACCGCAATATTCATTGCCCCAGCGCCTCCCATCGTTCTATATGTCTTCTCTTCCATACTGTCACCATCCTTTTCCATGATATTCGGTCACAATAACCGAAAAACGCTTTTCGCGGTTGTCCCAACGATCCATCTCTTCGTCAAATCCGTTCAAATATTCTATTGTATGCCATATTGCTCATAATATGCATCAATTGCCGCTTTCAAATCATCATCTATATAAATGCTGCCCTGATACGGCTTATTGTACAAGCAGTCAACCACTTCTTCCATTGTCACAATGGCATTTGCTTCAAACCCATACTTATCACTGATTTCCTCAAGCGCGCTCTTCGTGCTAGTCAGGCCTCTCTCCATACGGTTCAGCGATACCATAAGGCCTTTGATTTCTACATTTGCCTGTGCTTTCAGGATCGGGAATGTCTCTTCAATAGACTTGCCCGACGTTGTCACATCTTCAATAATGACTACCCGGTCGCCATCGTTTAGCTTACTGCCTAACAGGATTCCTGTATCGCCATGATCCTTTACTTCTTTGCGGTTAGCGCAGTATCTCACTTCTTTCCCATATAAATCGCTAAGCGCCATCACGGTTGCCACCGCGAGCGGAATGCCTTTATATGCCGGTCCGAACAACACATCAAAATCTAAGCCATATTTGTCATGGATCGCCTTGGCATAGTACTCGCCCAGCCTACGGAGCTGCGCTCCTGTCACATAAGCGCCTGCGTTCATGAAAAAAGGGGACTTTCTGCCACTCTTTAATGTGAAATCACCAAATTTAAGGACTTGGCTATCTACCATGAATTCAATAAATTCCTGTTTATACTGCTCCATCGTGTATGGGCTCCTTTCCTTTTTGCTGTCTGTTTACTTTCCATAGTCTACCATAAATCGGGACAGGTTTCAATGTGTATGGCGGAAGTTCTCACGTTATTCTTTCTGATGGAATTCTTCCTGATATTGTGTGATCATTTTCTGGTGAGAGTGTTTCTTCAGTCCCCGGTAAACCAGCTTCCTGATCACATCATATATCACTGCAAATAACGGGACGCCAATGACCATGCCGATAATCCCCCATAACCCACCGAACAAAAGGATGGAGAACAGCACCCAGAAGCTGGATACGCCAGTGGCATTGCCAAGGATCTTCGGGCCGATGACATTGCCGTCGAGCTGTTGCAATACAATGATGAAAATAATGAAATACAGACAGTGCATCGGATTCTCAAGCAGCAACAACAGCGCACACGGCACCGCCCCGATCAGCGGGCCAAAAAACGGGATAATATTCGTGACGCCAATCACTACGCTAATAAAAGCAGCGGAATCAAATCCAAGCAGAGTCGTCCCAATGAAACATAGCGCGCCAATGATCGCGGAATCTATGATTTTCCCCATGAAGAACCCATTGAACATCTTGTCGATATAACGCACCTCTTCTTCCAGGATACGCGCCCACTTATCGTTAAAGACACCATGCAGGATCAGTTTCGCCTGTGCCGCGAACAGTTTCCGGCTCGCCAGCAGATAAGCCGAGATCAAGAAACCTAAGAACAGATTCTTAAATCCATTGAACACACCGATGACCTGTACGCTGATGCCGCCCAAAAATCCTGAGATCCCCGGTATGATCTGGGCAAAATCAGCTTCTAAGAGGCTGTCCACATTCGTCTCTAACTGTTTCCAGACCGTATCAAAGTAAAGCTGTAGCTCCGGCTGGTCCCTGAGCATATTGTTGATCCAGTTGCTGACAATTTCAATCTTGCCCGGCAACATATCGACAATTTTCATAATGCTCTTCCATACTTGTGGGATGATGAGCATGAATAACATCCAGACAAGCGCCAAGGCGAAAATCAGGGAAATGATAATCGCTACAAAAGAAAGCATTTTCTTGATCCGTTCCGACTTTTTGGCAAAAGCCTTATGCAGCTTTTTCTCTAATTTATTGCACAAAGGCGTAAGCAAATAGGCGATCACCGCTCCATAGAGGAACGGCTTCAATATATTCGTAACAGTCCGTATGCCTATTAAGACTTCTTGTATCTGAAAGAAGAAAAAGGCGCAGGCAATCGCTATTGCTAAAACTACAATACCCGTTATTCCAAGTTTAATGTATTTCCGATTCTCATTGTCTCTCATTCTTTTTTCCTCCGTTCCAATGCCCTGGCGCATCAATAATCAATCATAATCAGAAAGAGGAATGCCATTTGCCATTCCTCATCCTACTTTCCAATCTGTTTATCGGTTCGCTAGTGCATCCGCAATGTCTTCTTTCATGGCAATCACTGCCGCTCTCGAAGCCTCCGCAAAATGTTCTTCGCCATACTTCTCGTACGCAGACTGTTGATATGCCGCGATGATGCCTCTGGAAGAATTGACGATCGCGCCAAGTCCATCCTCATTGAAGAAATGTACAAGGTCAGCGCCTTTTCCGCCTTGCGCGCCGTATCCCGGCACCAATATGAAAGCCTTCGGCATGATCTTGCGTAGCGCCTTTCCCTGTTCCGGATAGGTCGCCCCAACAACTGCGCCTACATAGCTGTAAGCATCTCCCATACAATCGGCTCCCCATTCTGCGACTTTCTCTCCGACAGCCTCATATAAAGGCCTGTCCACAAATGAGCCGCTATCCGCACCGACTGCTCCGGCAGCCGCCCTGCTTCGCATCATGCAGTCCTGAAATTCCCCGCTGCTTGGGTTAGATGTCTTGACAAGGACAAAAATGCCTTTCTTCTCTTCCTTACAGACCTTGATAAATGGCGCAACGCCATCTGACCCAAGATAAGGATTGACAGTGATAAAATCTTCATCAAAGCCGCGGCAGAAATTGTTGCCAACCTGTACTTTCCCGAGATGTCCGATCGCATATGCCTCTGAAGTCGAGCCAATATCTCCCCGCTTGACATCACCAATGACGATAAGCCCCTTTTCTTTACAATATGCTACAGTTTTCTGGAAAACGAGCAAGCCTTCAACGCCAAACTGTTCATACATCGCTATCTGTGGCTTCACGGCAGGAACTAAATCGTATATAGCGTCTATAATTTCCTTATTGAAAAGCCAAATAGCCTCCGCAGCGCCTTGTAATGTCTCCCCGTACTCTGCATAAGCTTTTCTCTGTAAATGCTGCGGTACATATTTCAACATCGGATCTAGGCCCACGACAATCGGCGCCCCTGTTTTCTGAATCTTCTCGATCAACTTATGGATCATAGATATATCCGCTCCTTTATCCTATAACGTTTTGCCTTTTATATCTTGCAATACAAACTGATTTTCAATATAATCCTCGAACTGTTCCCGTTTTACCCACTCGTATTCGCCATATTCTTCCGATAAGACTATGTGTCCCTCTTCCTCTTCCGGAATGGAGCAGATATAAGCAATGCCGACGCAATGCGTATCTCCAAGTATGTTAGACCATGTGTATTCTATTTTCTCAATTTTGCCGTCAACTGCCAAAAGCTCATGAATAGCACGCAGTACCGCCTCATCCGGCGCCTCGCCATGACTGACTTCCGTATCTACAAATTCCCAAACGAACGGATCCGGAATGCGATCGTCTACCCATCTTTTTACTAATAGATATTTATCCTCTTTTTTGATAATTCCCTTTACACGTAAGAAAGTATCACTCATACTATCTCTCCTTTCTGAATCTACTAAATATAGTATCATTGCGCCTGATACTTGTCAACAAACATCATTATCTTGTTTTCAAGAACTGGTTTTCCCTCTGGGCCGCTTCATCGTCGGGATATGATTTCAGATAATCGTTCATCAGAGCCGCGGCAGTCTTATAATCTTCCATATATTCATAGGCGACGATTTCGTTGAACTTCAATGTCTGCATCATCTCGTTTCCTTCTATGTTCATCCCTGCCTGGAACGCCATCAGCGCTAACTCATATTCTCCCATCTGCATCCGGCATAACCCCAACTGATTGTATATCTCAGCTTTGCTCTGGTCATTTAATGTATAATCATTGTAAATACTAGAGGCGTAATCGTAATCGCCCAATGCCTCATATGTCCTGCCAAGATAAAGAGACGCCTCATAATCTGACGAGATCTTGACCTGGGAAAGGTAGTTCTTGGCACTCTCATAATCTTCTAAGTAATAATAGATGCGTCCCAGATCATAATTAGAGATAGTCTTCTCGTTGTCGGCTATGACTTTCTGTAAATATTCCTTACCGGCATCCCGGTAGCCATTATCCACCAATGCCTCATAGATCAGGATCAGACGGTCATAGTTTTGCGCATCTAAGGCAATTGCCTGGTCAAAATCCGCTTTTGCGCCTTCATAGTCATTACTATATAATTTTACGCACCCACGCAAATAATATGCCTCGGTTTCCTTTGGACGCAGCGCCAGGATCGCATTATAGGATCCGATCGCATCTTGTGGCTGCCCATTCCTGAAATACGCCGTAGCAAGATAATAATTGATATCATAATCAATATTCCTGGCCGTGCCGTCGCCAAGTCGCAATGCCTTTTCCAAATACGCAATGGCGTTATCATATTGGGAAAGGCCCATATAGGCAAGCCCCATGCCTCGGCATAAAAGGCGCTCATCTTCTCCCTGTTCCAAAGCGGCCTCAAAGTGCTGCAACGCTTCCTCATACGCCAGGTTCCGGACCGCTTCCATGCCCAAACTAGTATTATCCGTTTTCTCTGCTCCTCCACATCCCGTACAAAGCAACAGAAGAGCCGTGCCTATTGCCAATATTTTTGTATTTTTCATCCTCATCCCCATACTTCCATCCGCGCGTTTCTCTCTCGTGCCAAGTTCATACGAAAATCCCTGATACCGCTTTACCAAGTAATCTTAACAAAAAGAGACAGGATGTTCAAGCTATCCTGGCAAATTTTGCGCGAAGCGGCATATGCGTTTCTTACACCAGGTTCCCGTACATCAAATCTTTCATTATCCCAAAAAATTCCCGCACCATATTATTGAGCTGGAAATAAATGTTCGATGGCGCCGCAATGCCGCACACATTTTTGAAGCCATAATGTTTTGCCAGATGGACGCCGCGGAAAACATGAAAATTGTTCGTGACAATGCCTACGCTGTCCGTTTCCATATCTAAGAACCTTGCGCTGAACGCAATATTCTCCGAAGTATCGGTCGATTGATCCTCCATGATGATGCGCTCCGGGGCAATCCCTTTCCCGATCAGGTAATCACGCATCCCCTGCGCTTCGCTATGCGGCTCGTTAGCTCCCTGTCCACCTGAGACAATACACTTTGTGCCGTCATTTTCCGTCAGATAATCATATGCCGTATCCAAACGGAATTTCAATGCGGCAGAAGGCCCGTTTGCTTTCACCTGCGCGCCAAGGACGATCAGATAATCCAGATTGGCTTCCCCTTTTGCACGATATGTGCTGATAATGCATCCCTCTACAATCACGAACATAAGAATGCCCAATATAATAACGGCCGTTATCACCCTTTGCAGCATAGGCGGCAGCTTCGTCCAAAACTTAAAGTGTACAAAGAACAATAAGCCTAAAAAGAAAAAGCCTCCCATGCCCCAGATCATATAAAACCGAGTTCCCGATTTAATACTATAAATCAGAAAACAATAACCAAAACAAAATAAGCTGCATAAGATGCATACAATTTCTTTTTTCATCAGCACGATTTTAAAATCCTCTCTTCTTTAAGTCTGTTATAAGATTTACATAAAACTCCCTCACATCAAAAGCAGGGATATCTTCTCTATTCAAATCAATTAAATCTGCATGGGAAATGCCACGCTTTCCCTTCATCCGCAAGATGCTGTATACCTCTCCCCAAAGCGCGGATTCAATAGAGACAAGGCCGTCATTTTCCCCATCGAAATGTTTGACCAGATAAAATGTAGCATTTAAGGGGAACCTCCCACTGCCTGCCCATCTCATAGATGCCGCCACGCTCTGATAATAGACTTGGGACCGGTCTTTGAGTATTTCATTCCTCTCCGCACACCGCTTGGCGGTCAAATCCGTTACGGCGCTAATAAAATCGGGCGAAGAATCCCCTAGCTTGGAGAGCGCGCTATTGTAACGTCTGGCAAGGAATTCCCGCAGGCTTGCAGGCGCCTTTTCTAACAGGTAATCTGCAAAATAACATCCTCTATGCGGCGTATCAATCGTGGTCAGAGAAGCCACATGATCGGCAACGCCACCTTTGCTGATGGCATAGCGCATGTCCAGTCCGCCTTTGGAATGTGCGATGACATTGACTTTGCCACATCCTGTCTCTTCCACGATCTCCTTAATCCGGTTGGCAAGCTCGAGACCGCACACTTCTACGCTCGCCGCAGACTGCTGGTTCCCATAGAAAATAGTAGCTCCGTTACGGATCAGTTCCTTGGGGATCCTGCCCCAATAATTAAAGAACCGGATATCGCGGAAGAAAACGCCATGCACCATCAAAAGCGGGTATTTCGTATGGCAACACTCGCTTTCTTTCCTTACCGCATCCAGTTCCGCTTTTTCAAGCTCTGTCTCATACTCCCGCCTTGCCAACCGGTAGAGCTTGGCATATAAGAATAATTGGACAATAGGCACCCACCACAACAGAAGCAACAGCACACGATACCGTATCCCCATCTGCACGGAAGTCGCGGCAAGCCGCATACTGCCATTCCATAATATTATCCCCTCTCCACACAGACAAAGGATAACCGCCAAACTATAGTACAAGACTGGCAAAATGCCATCCCATCTCAAATGCTTAGCCAGCCATAACAGCCAAATGCCGCTTAGGACAACCGTGATCCCTGTATACAATATAAGCGTACAGCCCTTATCAAGCTGTCTTAGCCTTGTCCCACATAGCTCTCTATGCGCAAGATGCAGGGAAGGCGGACTAATATTGATAACAAGGAAGAAGCAGGCAGCCGCGACATAGCAAAATGCTGCCCGCATGCCGCTTACCTGTAACCATAACAAAATGCCCGCCGTATTCATGCTGCCTAAGAGCAGAAGCACCCACAACAATATGTTAAATCTATGTATATATTTTCTCATCATGTGCCTCTTTTTATTATAATTAGGTATTCTTAATGTAAGATTAGCAAATTCTTAAGTTTTTATGAGTTTTCCTCATCTCATCCGCATTTCTATGCAAAACTGTCTGTTACCCTTCCTGTCTCAAAGAACATCGTCACTGCTTCTTGCGCTTTTTCTTCCAGTCCCACGCGCATCTCTTCTCCTTCTTCAAATACAGAGAAAGCAGAGATTATATATAGATTACGGTCATCTTCTGCTATATAAATCATGCTGTTCCCAGCCTCTTCCTCATCATGTGCTGCCATCTCTATTATAATGGTACGTCCAAGGAAAGTCATCCCCTGATCCTGTATCATAATATAGTCAAGTTCATCGCCATATTCTTCTTCCATAAATAGCTGAAACTCTTCTTTATCTTCTGCCATAGCCTCTACTACGCCGGATGCGCTTACGACTTCCGACACGCAAAAGAACATGCCTGCGTCTTCCAAATCGCCTCCCGGGGCATAAAATGTCTCATAATCTGAGCTTTCCGCCTCATCAATCTCCCATCCGTCGGGAAGCTTAAATGCCAAACAATCTACTTGATAAATGTTTCCGGTATATTTGTCTTCGAATTTCTGACGCTTCGCCTGTGCAAATGTCTCATCCCAATGGATATCAAGCTGGTAGAATGCAGCCAGCTCCTCTATTAATTCTCCTGTTTCTTCCGTTGTGTTATCCGCATCTATAGAAAGCGTCACAAGCGCCATGACATCATCCCCCAGGTCATGCAGGCTGTAGACGATATAATATGGCGAATAGGCATCCTCGTATAGATCATACTCCATATAGGTGACTTCGCAGACCGCCATGTCTTCCGATTCTTCTATATTGCCAACGATCACATCATAAAAGTTATCATAATAATCCATCTCGCCCGTGACATATTTATCTAAATTATTTCGTAAAGAATATGTTTCCGCTTTATATTGCAGGTAAGGCTCGAGATCCACTTTCACATAAACGCCGGCACGCTCTCCCCTTGCGGAAGCGCCCGTTCCCCGCATCTTCTCCTCCTTGGGCAGATACGCGGCAAATCTTTCTTCCTTCTTGGAAGCATTCTTCTTGGTGGAAACCAGCCCTTCCGCCAGATATTGGAAGTCCTTACATCCGGCGGCTTCCGAAGATCCGAAAACGACTCCTTTTTTCGTTCCGCTAAATCCTGCCTCTCCTGTCTCCTCTGCCGCTTCCCGTCCGCTATCTTCTAGCGCCAAGCCATTATCCTGCATATCCCGATCCAATGTCCATGCATCCTGCAAGGCTTCATTCGGCGCATATTCGTCTCTATTCGTATTCTCCTCTGTATCTGTCCCCTCTTCTACTGCCCCTTTCGTCTCTAGCCCGGTTGTCTCTTGTCCTATGCGTCCCCTGCGCATAGAGATATCTGATGCATCCGGCTCTGTCTTCCCACAAGCGGCAAGACAAAATACCGTACCAATAGCAATTCCCATTCCCATCATACACTTTTTCTTCATCCTTACAACCATGCTCCTTTCTCAGTCTTCCGATCCCTAGGCAATTGCCTGTCTTCTAATTCCAAATAATTACCAAATTCCCTCTTTATAACCCGATTTGGGGCGACTCCAAATACAAATGCCGGCTTCCGTATCAATTGGAAACCGGCAACCTTCTGTCACGATAAATATTTATGCAGCACACGCATACACTCTTTCACATCAATTGGTTTTGCAATATGCGCAACCATGCCGCATGCTATGCAACGCTGCGCGTCATCAGAAAAAGCGTCAGCCGTCATCGCGATAATCGGAATATCCTGATCTTGCCGTTCCAATGCTTTAATAGCCTTAGTCGCATCGTAACCATCCATTATCGGCATACGGATATCCATTAAAATTGCATCATAATAACCTATTTCAGATGCCTCGAACATATCCAGGCATTCTTTCCCATTAACTGCACGATGTAAGTCAAGTCCAGTCACAGAAAGAATGGCGTTTGCAACCTCCCAGTTTAAGTCAATGTCTTCAGCCAGAAGCACCCGCTTCCCGGTGAAGTCCATATCCGTTATGTCGCCTTCCTCTCCATCATGGTCATAGTCATCCACATATTGCCGCAAACGCTGGAACAATGTCGATTTGAACAATGGCTTAGATATAAATCCTTCAATCATGGACTCATCCACATGTTCTTCCATGTCGCTCCAGTCATATGCTGAGATCAGGAATATGGGGATATCAACCCCTACCCGTTTACGGATCTCACGAACTGTCTCAATACCGTCCATTCCCGGCATTTTCCAATCTATCAGGACGAATTTATAATCATCATTCCTATGATGACGCTCTTCGATCATCTCGACAGCTTTCATGCCATCTTGCGTTGCTTCCGCACAGGTACCAAGTTCATTCAAATTCGAAACAGCGCTTTCACATAACTGCTCGTTATCATCTACCACTAGGATATTCCATGCAGGCAGCTTCATTTCTCCTTCATCAACATCCGCTTTTTGTAAATCTAAGATTACATGGAAAGTGCTTCCCTTGCCTAACTCGCTCTCTAGCTCAATTGTACCGCCCATCAAATCAACGATCTTCTTAGCTATGGATGTACCAAGGCCGCTTCCTACAATATAGCGGACCTGCTCCGTCTCTTCCCTCGAGAAAGTATCCCAGATCTTCTGTTGAAATTCAGGAGACATGCCAATTCCCGTATCTACAACAAGAAAATGCGTCCTGATGAACTCATTGCTCATCGGCATCTCTTCTTGGTACATATAAACGTCAACCCGCCCGCCTTCCGGCGTAAACTTCACAGCATTAGATAAAAGGTTTAACAGGACCTGATTTAACCGCACATTATCACAGATCACATTCTCGGCGATAATATCCCGGATAAAAATATCAAACACCTGCTTCTTCTCGCTAATCTGCGGCTGCACGATATTGACAAGATCATCCATTTGTTCCCGCAAGGATACCGGTATCATGTTCAATACCATCTTTCCACTGTCAATTTTGGACATATCTAATACATCGTTAATCAATCCAAGCAAATGCTTACTGGAAAGGCTGATCTTCCTCAGGCAATCTGCTACTCTTTCCATATCGCCAATATTCTTCTGCGCGATTCCCGTCATACCAATGATCGCATTCATCGGCGTGCGGATATCATGGCTCATACTGGCAAGGAAATCGCTTTTCGCCATGTTAGCATGAACTGCCTCTTTTCTCGCCTTTGCTAACTCCATAATCTGTCGCCTTGACAATCGGTAATACAATACGAAAATAACTGCCATGGCAATGAAAATAATCATTATGGAAGCAAAGGTGATCCATACACGCAACGCTGATAAGTCCGAAACCGATTTCGTCAGGAAATTCGTCGGCATGGCGCAGACTAGATACCACTGGGAATTATCTGATAGTGGGGAACAATATAACTGGCTCTCATCCCCGGCAATATTGACACGGGTAAAATATTCCTTATGTATCTTGATCGCGTCTTTTAATTCCTGGACATAATCACTTGGCTGCTTTCCTTCGTATGCCTGATACTGTTCTATGATCCGGTCAAAATAGCTTTCTCTATATGCGCCGGCATTCCTGATGACAAACCTACCGCTCGTGTCAATAATATGATAATATACCAGCGTCTGTTCTCCTGATAAGAAAAGCGCCTCGTTCAAATAGTCGGAATGGAACCCAACCATCACCGCCCTGCTTATCTCACCACTCTTCATCGGATATGCCGCTTCAACACCGATCAATATCATCCTTGTTCCATCTTCCATTTCAGCAGATGTCATAAACTTGCCGTCATTTCTAAGGCTTTCTTTAATCAGCCGATCATCAACAATGGTAAGCTCGTCTCCGAAAATCAGCTCATTTTCATCTTCTCCTGCATAAAGGGACAGATAGGCAAAATTCCTGACTTGTGCGCTTAACTCTAACTCTGCCAGAAAGTCATCTCCATATTCCATAGTCCCTGGCGGCGTCCTTTCTATCATACCGTTTACCTGAGCCAATCGCAGTTCGATGATTGACTGAAACTTCTGCTCAATCTGCCGGCTCATTTCAGACATATATGTATAGCTGATATCTTCAATAGATTCCTTTGTTTTGCTGGACATGAACACAGTCAGCCATATGAACACTATAAGGCTGATGAGGACAATACTGATAATGCTGCTTCTAAATAACCTTACTGTCTTTTTATCCATTTCATCTCTCCATTTACTTCGGAATTCGTTGAGATCCTCTATTCGCTGTACTTTTCAATACAGGCAACGATCTTTTCCTGTACAGGCAGAATCTCTTCCAAAATGGGCCTTGCTTCTTCCGGTTTGCCGGCACGCAGCAAATCAACGACCTTCGTATACGCTTCATATACGGGTGTAATGGAAAGGTTTCCAGAAACACCTTTAATCGCATGTGCTTTCTCTATGATCTCATTATAATCATTACCGTCATAATCCGGTGTCACTTTATAAGTATTAATTGATTTCGTAAAGGAACCAAGTAATTTCGTATATAATTTCTCATTACCGTTAATACGTTTCAATCCGCCGTCAACATCAACATCTAACGACTTTAGCTCTTCAAATAAAGTCATGTGTATTTCCCCCTTGTTTATTCTCTCAATTTCTTTTTAACTATTTTTATTTATGGTTTCGGCACAGGAAACAACATCCTCCCTGTGCCGGAATCATCCCTTATTCTTATATGGCAATCCTTATATGACAATCATCAATATTTGCCGAAATCGTCCCCTAAAGAAATAACCTGCTCATTCACGCTTGCTGATGAAGCGGAGGAAAAAGAATTATTGCTTCTATAGGAAGAAGCGCTGCCTGAACCTAAATTGTAAATAGAGAGCAGCTCTCTCATCCTAGATGCCTGATTAGACAGTTCCTCGCTGGCTGCCGCACACTCTTCACTCGTAGCGGAATTAGTCTGTACGACCTGGGATACCTGTGTAATCGCCTGCTCAATCTGTGCTACCGCAGTTGCCTGATAGTTAGAAGATTCAGCGATGCCATTGATGATCATCTCACTATCCTGTACGACTCTGGTAATCTCTTCCATCGCTTTGGATGTATCGTCAACAATCTTAGAGCCTGAACTTACTTTCTCAATGGAGTCTTCGATCAAATCAGCCGTCTCAGCAGACGCCGCCGCACTCTTTGCTGCAAGGCTACGAACCTCTTCTGCAACAACTGCAAATCCTTTGCCTGCTTCACCGGCTCTTGCTGCCTCAACCGCCGCATTCAACGCAAGGATGTTTGTCTGGAACGCAATATCATCAATTGTCTTGATGATCTTGGAAATGTTCTCAGATGACTTGTTAATATCCTGCATAGCTGTCATCGTATCCTGCATCTGCCTGTTACCCTTTTGTACGTCTTCGATCGCTTTAGCAACAAGGGTCGCAGCTTCGTTCGCCTGTTCAGCGTTCTGTTTGGTCTTCTCTGCAATTTCATCAATGGAGGCCGTAATCTCTTCGATCGCACTTGCCTGTTCCGTAGATCCCTGTGCCAATGCCTGGCTTGCGCTCGCTACCTGAGAAGAGCTGATCGTTACCTGGGAACCAGCTTCAGAGATATTGTTCATCGCATTAAAGTTATCTTCAACCAGCTTCTTTAAGGAATTACCTAACATATCGTCGGAAGATGACGGCTTTACACTGACTGTCAGGTTACCGCTTGCCACTTCTTCCGCAATATTCGCCTGATACTTGATATTATCAATTACCTGCGTATATTCATCAATCAAATCGCCAAACTCATCGTTATTGTATTTCTTGAGCTGAATATTATTCACCCGCCCCATGGCAATGTCTTTTGCCGCAGCAGATAGGTCACGGATTGAACGCATGATTGTCTTAATCAATGCCGTGGAAATAAATACTGTTATAATAACGGAAATTGCCAGAAGAACAGCGCTAACAATATTGGAGATGCCCATGATCGTCTCCATTTTCTCTATTCTATGATCTTTCCCAGAATTAACGATTTCCATCAGCTCTGCACTCTGCTCGTCATTGAGGTTTTCATGGAAATGCTGGTTCAGCTCTACAGCGCTTTCTTCATTCATTTCGGTTATTGTCTTCACACACTCTTTTGTGATCCAGATACCCATTAATACGGTAATCATGGTAAGCACAACGGGAAGAGCGAAACCCATTATCAATTTAGTTCTTATCTTCAAGTTTTTCATGTCCTATACCTCTCATTCTTCATCAATATTCATTTCGTTTGCCTGTTCAACAACCGATAGATCTTCATCATTCAACAGTTTATCCGGGTCTAGCAATAATTTAACCGTATCACCGACTTTACCGATTCCGTAAACATATTTATTCTGTATTCTATCGGTGCGTCCAACAGTTGGAGGCGGCAGGATATTGTCTTCTTTAATTTCAACAACCTCTGCGATTTTCTCAACGATCAATCCAACCATCATTGATTTAATATTGATTACAATAATACAGGTTCTGTCATTATACTCAAACGGCTCTTGTTTAAAGCGCAGCCTGACATCAACAACAGGAATTACCTTTCCTCGTAAATTAATGAGGCCTTTAATGTAATCTTCGGTCTCAGGGATTGCTGTAATCGCCTGTAACTGGATAATCTCATTGACATATTGGATTTCCAATCCGAAATATTCATTGCCGGATTTAAAAGTCATATACTTCCCTTTTTGCGTATCACGCTCACCAGAAGCACCGTCTTCGTCAACCTGCCTTTTTAATTCGCTTCTTTCATCCATGTGATATACCGTTCCTTTCTCTTCATTTTATTCTATCAGGCCAGGAGCATCCAATATTAATGCAATGCTTCCGTCACCAAGCTGTGTACAACCGGATAATCCTTTTACTTTCTTAATATAGGACGGAATCGGTTTTACTACGATTTCCTGTTCTCCGACCAGCTTATCAACAAGAAGACAGACTTTCTTATCTTCTACTTCCAAAATTAACATAACACCGTCTTCCACGGATTCTTTGTATTGCTCTAAGCCATACCATTCACCAAGACGTAGCACTGGGAAACATTCTCCACGGATCATAATATATTCATCGCCATTTGGCTCATGGATCATCATATCTTCTTTCACGCGGACAAATTCCTTGATCGCCCCGGTCTCCATAACAAAGGATGAATTTCCTATTTCCATGACAATACCGTCTATGATCGCAAGTGTAAGCGGTATCTTAAGGCTCATGATACTGCCAAAGCCTTTCTTGCTCTCAATCTCTAACGCGCCACCGATTGCCTGGATATTCTGTACGACAACATCCATACCAACGCCACGACCTGAATATTCCGTGACAACTTCATTGGTAGAAAAGCCAGGTAACGTAATAAACTGGAATACTTCCTTATCCGAATAAGCGCTGTCCGGTTTACTGTCTTCCAAAAGTCCTTGCCGTCTTGCCTTCGCCAGGATCTTATCCCTGTCAAGCCCGGCGCCGTCGTCTTCTACGCTAATCCATACTTTACCTGCTTCGGTCTTCGCAGACAAGGTAACCTTACCTTTCTCCGATTTGCCCGCATCACGGCGCTCCTCTTTTGATTCGATGCCGTGGTCAACGGAATTCCTGACAATATGCATTAACGGGTCTGAAATATGTTCAATAATGTTCTTATCCACTTCCGTCTGTTCACCGACCATGACAAACTCGATGTCTTTGCCCAGTTTCCTTGACACATCGAACACAATACGGTTCATCTTCTGGAATGTATTGGTAAGTGGCACCATACGCATGGACATGATAACATTTTGCAGATCAGTGGATATTTTGGACAACTGCGCCGCCGCCTTATTAAAATTATCCAAGTTTAACCCCGGCACTTTCAAATCAGAGTTCTGCAATACAACAGACTCTGAGATTACTAGCTCTCCGATTAACTCCATCAACTGATCCATCTTGCTGACGTTAACGCTGATAAAGGATGCTTTCTCACCCTTTGGCTTATCCTTCGCCAGCTTCTTCTGTTTACCAGGTTCTTTGGACTTAATGACAAAATCACCTGGCGCAATTGCAGGTTTCTCAGGTTTCTTCTCCTCTTTAGAAGCTGCCCCTTCTGCTTTCTGCGTCCTCGCGTCTATTTCTTCTACACTTGCCTCTAAGTCGATTGCCGGTGCCGGCACATCATCATGCTCACCGAAATCAAATCCCTGTAAGAATTCTTCTGCCTTACATTCAAAAACATCCACCTTGTCAATATCATATCCTACCCCGACAACGCGGCGGATATCCTCTTCCGTACACTGTGCCTGTAGAAGGATCCTGAAACCGTCTTTCAGGATTGTCTCCGCACATTCCGGGTCAGAAATGATATCCTCCGGAGAATACAATAAATCCTCCGCCATTTCTTTCAAGGCATATACTACTTTATAAGCATGCACATTTGCCATCTCTGTTTCCGGGAAAAAGGAAACATAAATCCGGTAAAACCGGCTTGCACTTGTAGCAACAGGCGCAATATAGAACTGCTTCGGTTCCTCATGTTTATTCTGCGGCACTTCGCCTTTTTTCTTTCCGCTTTTACCGCCTTTTCCACCCTTGATCTTATCTAAGAATTCATCAAGCCGTGCAACCAGTTCTCCTGATTCTCCGTCAACGGGTTCGCCGTTACGGATCTTCTCCATTTCGTTTGAAATGAAATCCTCTACCTCCAATACGTGATCCACCAATTCCAGGTGTGGTACATTATCGGGATGGGATTCTCTCAGGTAATAGAAAACATCCTCTAGCTTATGCGCTACGGCTGTAATCTCATCGAACATCATGATACCCGAAGAGCCTTTAATGGTGTGCATGGTTCTGAATATTTCATTAATACTGTCTTCATCAAAACAATCAGCGTCTTTTTGACTAAGAACCATATCCTGAAGTTGTTCCAATAGCTGTCCGTTTTCGAACAGGTACATATCCAGCATACCGTCTGTACTAAATTCTTCCGCCATCTCCTTCTCCTTTCCAGCATATTCTTAATGAGTTCTTACGTTAAATCAGGTTAAGTTTTTTCAATGCTTGCTCAAATTTATCCTGATCGATTGGCTTGCCGGAATAAATCGTACATCCCAGTTCAAACGCCATTTTTACATTTGCTTCGTCATTGAGCGCCGTCGTCATAATGACTTTGACTGCCTTATCCTCTGGTATGTTCCTCTCTTTCTCAAGGTTACGGATCCCTACCAGTGACTGATAGCCGTCCATGACAGGCATCATGATATCAAGGCATATCAAATCATATGGTTCTCCGTCCTCAAGCGCCATCATAAATGCGTCCACCGCTTCCATACCGTCCACAGTTACATCGCATTCACCATACTTTGACAGGAAATTTACCATGAATTTCCGTGTCGCAAAATCATCTTCGGCTAATAGAATCTTCATATTTCTTCTCCTTTACATTTTATTTAACAATGCGTATGTTCGTCCAGCGATATCACCTAATTTCTCCTGATATTCTACCGCTCCCAAATCATAGGCAACTTTGGGCATTCCATAAACTACACATGTGGATTCATCCTGTCCGATTGTCCTAGCGCCGGCTTTTCTCATAGACAAAAGGCCTTTCCCGCCATCTCCTCCCATACCGGTAAGGATGATGCCTACCGCATCGCGTCCCGCGAATTTAGCAACCGACTCAAATAATACTTCCACTGACGGACAATGTCCGTTCACTCTAGGGCCTTCTTTGATCTCTACCTGATATGCCCCGTTTACTTTGATTAAACGCATATGTCGGTCACCACCAGGCGCAATCAGCATATGCCCGGGAAGCACTCTGTCCCCGTGCTCCGCTTCCTTTACTGTAATCCTGCATTGGTCATTAAGCCTCTTGGCATACATCTCCGTAAACTTCGGTGGCATATGCTGCACGCAGACAATGCCTGGAATATCTGTCCCAAAATCTTTGACGACGGAGAAAATGGCTTCCGTGCCACCTGTTGATGCGCCAATCGCCACAATCAAATTATTCTTCTGCACAGTCGGATGATGGTTCTGCTCCTGCTGCATCATGACTGTCTTCTTAATATTACTGATTCTTGCTGTAGATGCAATTTTAATCTTGACTAACAGCTCGTTTCTGATAAACTCTTCCAGTTGCGCCCTGCTGGATACGGAAGGTTTTGCTACAAAATCTACCGCTCCTGCATTCATGGCATCAAAAACCTTATCGCTTAATGCGCTGATCACGACTACCGGCAGCGGATACTGGGGAATTAATTTCCGTAAAAATTCTATCCCGTTCATCCTTGGAAGCTCTACGTCTAATGTCATGACATCCGGCTTATGCGCCAAAATAAGGTCTCTTGCTTCAAATGGGTCTTTAGCCGTAGCTACGATTCGTATCGCCGGATCCCTCCCTAAATTCTGGACAAGTAACTCCCTAAATACGATAGAATCTTCTACAATCAATACTTTAATTGGCTGCATACACTACTTCCCCTCCCTTTTTCTGAAGATCGACGGCTGGATAATTTGGAACGGCGTACTGTTCCTGTCGATCGTCTCTGTCGTGCCGATGAAAAAATACCCTCCCGGCTCCATCGCATCATATATTCTCTGTACCAGATCGCGCTTTGTGTTCTCATCAAAATATATCATAACATTGCGCAAAAATACAGTGTGTAATTTTCTCTTAAAAGGAAGCGGATCCATTAAATTAAATTGCCTGAAAATAACCTCTCTTTTCAATTCGTCCGTTACCTGATACTGTCCTCCGCCCGAAATAGGCTTAAAGAAATGCCTTTTCCACTGATCCGGCAGATTTTTAAGCTGTTCTTCGCTATATATGCCTAGCATTGCCTGCTGTAATACTTTCGTCGAAATATCCGTTGCCAATATCTTCTTATCCCACCGGTCCCTCTCTAAGCCAAAGAAATCGGCTAACACCATGGCGATCATATAAGGTTCTTCTCCTGTAGAAGCCGCACCGCACCAGATGCGCAAGTCCTTGCTCGATGCCTCCTTGGTCCTAAGCCAGGGCAATACCACATTTCTCAGATAATCAAAATGCTCAAACTCTCTCATGAAATAAGTATGATTCGTTGTCAGGAAATTAACAAGTATTTTCTCCTGCGTGCCTGTTTTATCATGTTCTACTGCATCCATGAATTCATGGTAATTATTCCATCCGTTTTTTCGTACGTAATTCTGCAATCTTCCGTTGACAATCACTTTCTTCTGTCCTAATTCTATACCATAACGCTGCTTCATGAACACGGATATTCTCCGTAGTTCTTCATCTGTAATCATCATCTTCCCATTCCCCCGAAAAAAATATTAATTGAACTGCCGTGCTATTTTACAGCATATCCCATAAATATCCGGATTGAACTTTACGCCGGATTCCTCCTTCATAATCGCAAGCGCTTCTTCCCTGCTATGGGCGTTCTTCTCCGTTAATGTCGTATATCTATCCATGATAGAAACAATCTGTGCCGCAAGCGGTATCTTATCTTCTTTCAATTTATCCGGAAAACCGCTGCCGTCCCAATTCTCATGATGATAATGGGCAATATCAATTGCTGTGCTGATAAACTCGTTATAATCGCTATTGACATACAAATCACTAAGCAACCTTGCGCCAATATCCGTATGGCTGTGCAACGTTGCCTCATCTTCTTCTGTCAGTTCTCCTCTCTTCTTCAGTACGTCTCCCGGGACTCCGATATTCCCGATATCACAAAGAGGCGCCGCCAATTCAATCGTATCCACAAAGGTATCCGAGATCTTGGCTTCAAACAGCGGCGAAAGCTGCATCCCCTGTGCAAGAATACCGCAGTTGCGTTTCATCCGCTCCATATAATCACTTTCATAATCGGAGTTCTGCATAGCGATATTCGCGAGCGCATACAATATATTCTTTTTCTCTAGCTCCATCTGCTTCAACTGTTCACTGACAGAGATCTGAAGCCTTCTGTTCATTTCGATCAGTTCACTCTTCACTTCATGCAAATGTAAATGGACGCCTACACGTGCCTGCACCACTTCCGGGATAAACGGCTTCGTAATATAATCTTCTCCGCCAAGCAGGAATCCTTCCACAATATCCATAGGGTCGTCAAACGCCGAAATGAATACTATCGGAATCTGGTTCGTATCTTTCAGTTTCTTCAACCGCCTACATAATTCATAGCCATCCATCCCCGGCATGGAAATATCACTCAAAATCAATTCCGGCAATTTGCTCTGCGCAAGCTCTAACGCTTCTTCGCCGCTCTCAGCAAGAATCGGCGAACAGCCCATATCTTTGATAATCTCTTCCAAGACAAGCCTGTTCGTCTCAATGTCATCTACGATAAGCACTTTTTCACCGCGCGTACCTTTTCTCTCATATTCCATTTGCTGATATCCCCCCTTCAGCCAAATTTTAATTTCCTGACACGCAATCCCTTTCTATGCCTTTACCAGTACATCCGTTCCATGCTCCCTATAAGAAACTGCTCAGCTCTTCGTAACCGGCATTCACCTTTTCATAGCTTTCCTTTTGGACTGCCATTTTCAATTTCAAAATGACCCGGCTCACTTCACGAGGCGCAGTCTGTGTCAACTGCCTTACAGTCTCCATAAACATCTCAGCCTTCTCCCAATTCTCCATTTCCACACAAAGAATCAGTTTCGAGAGGTTCTTCTTCAATGCTTCCTTATTCTCAGGCGTGCCATACTGCATCATGTTCTCTGTATTGTCAGTGCCATCATCCTGAGGCCCCATCGCAAACAGATTGGCTTTTGCATTATCCCCGTCTACCTGGGCAGGCATTTCCTCTTCTTCACAGATCCCGACCCAAATAGAGAAAGAAAACGTCGTCCCTTTATTCTTCTCGCTTTCTACTTCAATCTTGCCTCCCATCAGCTCTGTAAGCTGCTTACAGATATTCAGTCCAAGGCCCGTGCCGCCATATTTCCTGGAAATAGAAGCATCTACTTGTGAGAAGCTCTGGAATAATTTGTCCTTGTCAGCCTTATCAATCCCGATGCCAGTGTCTTTGACTATAAAAAAGAGTTCTATTTTATCTTTTACTTGTGCTGTTTTTACCACCTCGACTGTAATCTTGCCTACGGTCGTAAACTTTAAGGCGTTGGATAACAAGTTATTCAGGATCTGCACAATGCGCAGCTCATCTCCTATAATATGCTCTGGTATCTGCGGTGATACCGTCATAAAAAATCCAAGGCCCTTTTCTGTCAGTTTATTAATATGTTGCGATCTGGCGTAATCAAGCATATTCCGGAAATGGAATTTTCTCGGTTCTAGCGTGAATTTTCCAGCTTCTAATTTGGAGAAATCTAAGATATTATTGATAATCTTATTCATGTCGTCACAGCAACGCTCGATCAATCGCAAATACTTCATGATATGTTCATCCGTTACTTCGGCAAGTAATTCCCTCGTATTGCCAAGCACGCCATTCACCGGGGTACGCAGTTCATGTGTCACGTTAGCGACAAACTCTGATTTTACTTTCAGAGCCTGCTCCGCTTCCTGCTTTACATGGGTGATTTCCCGGTTTAAATGCTCCTTTTCCAGTATATCGTTCGCCATACAGATATAAACATCTTGTGCATCATTGCTTTCTATGATTCTGGCTTCTACTGGAAAACAGGTAAGATTCTTACGATATGCCACAAGACTGCACAATTCGCTTCCAAACTGATAGTCCGTCTCAAAACCATCTTCTGTCGCCTTAAACGTCCCAGGGAAAACATCACTAATGCGCCTGCCGCACAAATCTTCTTCATATTCCAGCTTCAGCTTAGCTGCGGTATTCGCATAAGAAATAACGCCCGCCCGGTCAAATACAAAAATCATTTCCAATGCGTCTTCAATTGGAAACATGCCATTTTTGCTCCAATCCATCCTATTTTCCCCCTACACAATAGATGTGTCTCCGGCGTGGAGCCACATCGAATACTAAAAGGCAGCAAAAAAATCTTATTTCTTTGCTGCCTACTATTCTTTTTTTATGCAAAGTCAAACATCTTGATTACTTCCACAATATTGAAGAAATCTTCCTTAGCAAGCGCAAAACATTCCAATACATCCGGTGAGAACTGGCCACATTCACCATTCATAATCATTTCATATGCCATGCTGTTCGCATATGCGCTCTTATAAACTCTAGGGCTTACCAACGCGTCATAAACATCAGCTATAGCAACAACCTGCGTGTAAATCGGTATCTCATCCCCTGCCAAATGGTCGGGATAACCTTTCCCATCCCATCTCTCATGGTGATATCTACAAATATCATAAGAATAACGATAGAACTCACTGGTCTGATCCTTATAGGACTTTTCCAAGATTTCGCAGCCAATCGTCGTATGTGTCTTCATGATCTCAAATTCTTCCGGCGTTAAGCGTCCCGGTTTTAATAAAATGGCATCTGGAATACCGATCTTTCCAATATCATGCAGCGCTGATGCTCTGGCAATCTCATCAATCTGCTCCTGCGTAATGCCATATTTCGGGAAATATTTCATCAGATATTTCAGCATGATCCTCGTGAAATATTTGATCCGTCTCGTATGTTCCCCTGTTTCTGCGCTTCTCGCTTCCACAACAGAGCTGAGCGTTTCAATCATAAACTCGGAATTCTCACGGATCTTCTTCTCCTGCTCCCTGATTTCTTCTTCCTGCTCTTTCAGGCGCTGTTCCATATGATATTTATGTTGGTACAACTCTATGATATTATTACTTCTTCTCTTCACAATGTGAGGATAGAACGGTTTATGTATAACATCGGCAACGCCATAAGAATATGCCTGGTCTTCACTGTCTAATGCATCCTCGCTTGTAATCAGGATGACAGGAATATCATTCAGCAATTTCTGCTGATCCATGTATGCCAGGACGCCGAATCCATCCATGATCGGCATGACAATATCAAGCAGAACCATGATGATGCGGTCATTCGTCTTCAATTTCTCAATGGCTGCTTCCCCGTCTTCGGCTTCGATCAGCTCATATGTCCCATCACGGAACATCTCTTTCAAAATCTCTCTGTTTACTTCTTCATCATCAACAATCAAAATTTGTTTTTTCTTTTTTTCCGTATACATATTATCCCACATCTCCTTAAACATCCACTGTTATTAAAATAACATTATTACCTCACAATTGTCAACAACTAGTATTTAAAATATAAGAGAATTTTTCGTGAAATATCTGGGAATTCTCCGGCCTTCTCCCATATGGTAATATTTATGGGATCAAGATAATATCGCATCCAACGTCTCAAACAGTTTCTGGATGTCAATCGGCTTCGCTATATGGCTGTTCATCCCACATTTTAACGCTTCCTGCTTATCTTCTTCGAAAGCGTTAGCCGTCATGGCAATAATCGGAATAGACGCTAGCTCTGGGTTCTCTAGTTTACGGATTTCATCCGTCGCTTCATATCCGTTCATCACCGGCATCTGGACATCCATTAAGATCAGCTTGTAATAACCGGGTTCGGAATTCTTCAGCATATCTACCGCTATCCGCCCGTTCCCGGCAACTTCCGTGGTAAAACCTGCATCGCCTAAGATCGCAATGGCAATCTCCTGATTCAGTTCCACATCTTCCGCCAGCAAGATCCTGCCTGAGCGCACCTTTTCTTTCTTCTTTCCATGCTTGCTATTATCATCCGACTTGATAATTGACTGCAAGCTACGCCTTAATTCCGACAAGAACAATGGTTTGTTACAAAATGCTACAACGCCGGCATCTTTTGCTTCTTCCTCAATGTCGGACCAATCATATGCGCTTAAGATGATAACAGGCGCCTTCCCCCCTACCTCTTTCTGGATCCTTCGCGTCACCTCAACGCCGTTCATATCCGGCAACAGCCAGTCTATGATATAAGCGTCGTAACCGTCTCCGCGCGTGCTTGCCTGGCGCGCCCTGAGCACGGCTTCTTTCCCCGACATTGTCCACTCGGCATGGATCCCAAGCTGCCCCAACATATAAGATACGCTGTCACATGTATTGAAATCATCATCTACCACAAGCGCCCTACACCCTTCCAGTTCAGGTATCACCTGCTGTTCCTTCGTCCCGGCATATAGACGGAACGTAAATGCCACTGTGAATTCTGAGCCAACGCCCAGTTCACTCTTGACAGAAATCGTGCCGTTCATCATATCTACAATATTCTTGGTGATCGCCATGCCAAGCCCGGTTCCCTGGATGCCGCTGTTCGTTGATGTCTTCTCTCTCTCGAACGGCTCGAAGATATGCTCCACAAACTCCTTGCTCATCCCATAGCCGGTATCTTTGATATCGAACTCATATCTGGCATATCCTGCCGGCGCTCCGGCCTTTTCCGTAATCCGCAAGCTGACCGTGCCGCCCGGCCCCGTATATTTGACCGAATTGCTGAGCAGATTCAGCAATACCTGATTGAGCCTTAACTTATCACAATAAATGTCTTCATCAAACACATCTACCGTATCTATTTGCAGCTCAAGCTGCTTCGCATTAATATCCGCCTGTAGGATATTGCGCAAGCCGTTTAGGATATCCGGCAGGCTGCATGGCTTTTCTTCCAGATGGATCTTGCCGCTCTCAATATGGCTCATATCTAAGACATCGTTGATCAGGCTTAATAGATGATTTCCCGATGTCATGATCTTCTTCAGGTATTCTTCTACTTGTTCCTTGTTGTTTATATGCGTAACCGCAAGATTGGTAAACCCGACAATCGCATTCATCGGGGTACGGATATCATGCGACATGTTAGAGAGGAACACACTCTTCGCTTTGCTTGCCCTGTTTGCTTGTGAAAGAGCATCTTCTAAGAGCGTCTTCTGCTCCATTTCCCTGCGGGTCTCTTCATCGACGCTCCGCATGCCAAGCACGACTCCGCTGCCTTCCTTGCCTGTGCGGACGGCTTTCATCTGGAAATATGCTACTTTCCCGTCCTTTAACACACGGTAGTTTGTATAATATATATTCTTCTCCGCCAGTTCATCCCTAAGCGCCTGTAGTGAAAAACTTTGACGAATGGTTTCTCTATCATCCTCATATACGAATTTCTGTATGTAATTCTCTAATCCCCGATCCAGCAATATCATGCCGTCGTCCGCAATGTCAAATACACCCACAATGCTTTCATCATTCCTAAGGAGCATTCCCATGCCCGTATCCAGGTCGAAGAAAAAGACAAGGCTGTAATCTATGCCCAATGCCTGGATCAGTTCTTTCTGGTGTCTCTCCTTCTTCTTCTCCTGTAATTTCTGCGCTGTACAGTCTAGAAGGAATCGCTGGTAAATCAGTTCCCCTTTCTCCTTTAGGAGTTTCACATTGCCCATAACATGAAGGATCTCGCCGTCTTTGCGTCTAACGCGGTACTCCACGCTGACGCTGTCGCCGACTTTCTGCAACGTCTTTATGCTTTCCTGAAGCCTTGCTTTATCTTCTTCCAATACGGTTGCCGCTACCCAGTCGAATCCTTCATCCATAAGATCATCATATGACTCGTATCCTAAAATCTCTAACGCTGCCCTGTTGATACTGAGCACACGTGACCCATCTAGCGTATGACGTATGACGCCGCAATCTATTGTAGTAAAAATAGTCTCTAAAGACTGGTTCTTCTGGACAATCTCCGCCTCATACGCGCGTTCCTGGGTGATATCAATCGCTACGCCTACTGTTCCCATAACACTGCCATCGCAATTATATAATGGGGATTTATAGGTTGTAAGTGTCCTCATGCCCTCTCCGGTCTGGATCACTTCTTCGGAAATGAAAGTCTTTCTTCTCGTCATGACTTCCCGTTCCGATTCTATACATGCCGGATCATCCTGTTCCACATCCCAGATATACGCATGTCCCTGTCCTTCTACCTGTTCTTTCGTTTTGTTCACTGTCTTACAGAAACTGTCATTCACTTTTTCATGAATGCCATCCTTATCCTTATACCAGACAAGATTAGGAATATTATTGATGGTAGCTTCCAGATATTGGCTCGTCTGCCAATAGTCCTTCCCCATCTTGTAAGCATTCTGCCACCGTAGAAAACGGAAACGTACTTCTTCCTCTGACATGGGCATTGTCCACATATCATGGATCTTCGGATAATAAGCTGCCAAAGATGCAGCCTGCTGCGCATCTATCAGTAGCACAAGCTCTGCCGTCTCCATTTGATGCATGCCAAAAACAGACAAAGTTTCTTCCTGGCTCTTATTCTGCAAATTCATAAAAATAATATCTGCTTTAGCCATTAACTCCGCCTGTGGCTCATCACTTTCCCAAAATTCATGTACAAAATGTTCCAGTGCAGGCATTCCTTTTATTACTTCAAATGCACTGCACTGCCCACCTGCTAAATAGAATTGAATATGGCACTGATACATACCGATTCCTCCTAGATAATATGCAAACAAAAATAGATATATGCCTTATTCTAACAAGAGGTCGCGGTTATGTCAATATTCGGGTGTATGTTTTATATGCGGTATTCCATATTCTCTACTTCAGATCCGGACTATTAGACAGAACCAACTGGCTTCTCCTGCTCACATAAATCTCTATCATATTATCGGAGATAATGTTCAGAAAGATAATACCATCCGGAAAAGTATGCTGCTTCTTCCCAGTTTCTTCTATATATAATGTAACATTATATGAATGTAACACTCCCTGTTATCGGGAAACTTCCTCCCTACCTCACTCATTTTAAATATGCTACCTTTTTAAAAATGCTACATTCCGACTTCCATAGTATGAATCGTCCTGTCAATCTGAAACGCCTGATGGGAAACAATGATAAACATGACAGTATCCAGCATGTCTATGTATTGATTAAACATATCTTTACGGCTGCCATCTAACGTATTATATGGCTCATCCGCCAGGATCATGGAAGATTTCCGTAGTAATGCCCTTACGATCGAAATGCTCTGTGCCTCTCCTCCGGATATGCCTTCTCCTCCAAATCCGACTATTTTATCCTCTATCTCCTTGATCCTAAAATCGTTCATTAATTTTTCATATAGATCCCAGTCAACATTTTGGTTGCCCAATAGGATGTTATCCCTGATGCTCATATGAAATAATAACGGCTTCTGGGGGATATAAGCAACGAAATGATGCCAGTCCTTTTCATCAATGTCCTTAAGCTTCTGTTCCCCATTGACCAAAATATTACCTTCATAATCGTAATAATATTTCTCTAGTATTTTTAACAAAGTAGATTTGCCCGCACCGTTTTTGCCTACAAGATGATAAACATTTTTTTCTTCCAAGACAATATCGGGATATGCGATTTGGGTATTGTTTTCTGCATACTCAAAACATACATTCTTCAAAACAAGATGATGCAGGCTGCTTAATGATTCTCCTTTTGTCCCATCATTTTCTAATAGGATCGTTTCGATTCTTTTCTTGCTGTTTTGAATGTCATGGATACACTGAACCCCTTCTATGAGCCAGCTCACGCCATTTTTGGTCACTGATATCATAAGCACGACTTTAACAAATGCTGCAATATCAATGTTTCCCAATGAAATCATATAACAACCGGCTGCATAGATTAAGATCTCAATACATAAGAGAACAAGATTTACCAGATAAGTTAATATGTTTTCTAATTTTTCGTAGGAAATAACTGCCATGGCGTATTTGTCCTGTACCGGTTTTAATATGCTCCCGACAATAGATCTTTGTTTTTCTAACCGTATATACTCGACATTGGCAAAAATATTCTTCATATTTTCTACAACGCCGTCTTCCTGGCGTGACTTTTCTTCATTCCTTCCTTCTAATTTTGCCTGGAACGACAACGGTAAGGTAAGGATGATGACACTGATCACGATGGCCAGAAGCGCAAACCCGATATGATATTGCGCAATTATGCCAACCGAGACCAGAACGGTTATTGTCCCTGCCGTAAAATAAGACACGATAAAAATAAGATTCATTCTATAGCAAGGAAAATCCCCCCATAATATGTTTATATACTTTCCATAATCTTTCTCTGATATAAAATAGTTCTTCTGTTCCAAAAATTCCTTAAAAAAAGCGACATCCACCTCACTGCTCTGCTTTTCCATAAGGTTATCTTCTTGATACTTCAAAACAGGGATCAAAAAACAGGTAATAAGCAAAGCCGCTATCATCTGTAGAAATATCAGTTCGATATGACGGTAATCTCCGTTTATAAATTTATCCGTCAGATCTGAAAAGACAAAGGCAATAAACATGCCCATTAAGCCGATTAAAATGTAATTCGCAACTCGGAATAAGATAGCTTTTTTCAGCCTGCCGATCCACTTCCACTTATTTATCATATGCCCTTCCTTTCTTCCGCTTTGGATGCCATCATGACTCTTTTTCTAATCTCCAGATTTTATCTGCCATGGAATCAAATGCATCTACATGGCTGACAATAATGACCGTTCTTTTTTCGTTTTCCAGGAATGTGGCCAATTCATTCAACACAGCCGTATCCAGATGGTTCTCCGGTTCATCTAATAGCAATATTTTCTTATCCGTCCGGTACAATTCCTCTAAAACGATCTTTTTCTTTTGCCCTTCCGATAACTCCTTAATGTTTTTGGACAAGTATGATTTTTCAACCACAGCGGTATCGATTCCTCTGAGCCTCAGATTTTCTTCCACCGTTCCCGGAATGAACAAATTGTTCTGAGGAAGATAGAAAATATTGGATACGATCCAGTCTTCACGGATATCCTTATGGCAAACACCGCCAATTCTTATTTCCCCTCCCTGCATCTCATAAAATCCGGTCAGCAATTTGAGCAAAGTACTTTTGCCAGCTCCATTTTCCCCTTTTATAATCACTTTCTCTCCCGTTTTCATTTCATAATTCAGATCATGGAAGAGCTTATGATCCTCAAAATCAAACTCCAAATGTTTGATCTGCATATCATAAGATGCCGGTACTTTATCTCCATACATTCCCTTTCCTGTAAATTCCATTAATCTTTGTTTCGATACAATTACCTTTCTCCGATGAACATATTTCTCCATCACCAAAGATAAAATATTTTGGATAAGCGGGATTAACAATACGCTCCTGGCTACCGTAGCCAGGTCGATCTGCCCTGATACGACAAAAAACCCGGCTGCTATGTACCCGGCATAATTTGAAAACTGATTCATACCGCTTTTCAATCCCATTTCCATATGTGCAGTCCTGTTTGCCATTTTCACGGCTCCCACAAAATTGAGAACTTCCTTTTCATATATTTTATGATACTCTGTTTCTGCATTCAGGCCTTTGATGCCGGCATAATTTTCGATCCCCTCTTGTAATCGCTTAGCCCAGTTGTCGTTTGCCTGCATGACCTGGCTATAGTCAGCAACCATATGTTTATTATATAACACCGGGATCAGTAAATTCACAAACATGATCGCATAAATCGCAATTGCCAATACGATTGAGAAATGGCTTAAGTATAAAAAAATACCCAAAAGCAAAACAATAGACAAAATGAATTCTGTTTTTGTCTGGTAAGACCAACTGACAACTGTCCGCAAGTCATCGGAAACGCGGTTAATCAATTCAAGCTCGCTGTATTTTTTGCTTTTGCCCGATTTCATCAAATCCTGTTCGATATACCTTTCCTGAATAGGAATCATCCCTTTTTCAAAAACAGCAATCAGCTTTCTATTGGCAAAAATCAAAAAAATATAGATGCCAATCGACAGAATCATAAAACATGCCAACTGCGAAATTGACCCGTTTATTTCATTTCCCGTCTCTAAAGCGCCCATCACCTTGCCTGCCAGATCGGCCCAAAGCAAGACGATAGAGTTGGTGAGCAAAAAGATGCCACCAAATCCGATTCTCAAAAAAGCACTATTTTCCCCCGTCCATTTTTCCATCACGGCTCCCCCCTCCACAAAAAGAGTTATTTCGTGCATGAGCTTACGATGTTTTGTGTTATTGACAGCTACATCATGCACTCTAATCATACCTGATAGCAAAATAAGAGTAAAGCGCTTTTTGCTTGATTTTCCAATCTAAACCCGCCGCCTGTCGCGGCTATTTTCATACCAGGCACGTTTGTCCTCATACATACGGCTATCGGCCTTCCTGATCAATTGTTCTATGTCATAGATCCCTGCTGCATGCCATGCACTGCCAAGCGCCATCAGTGCATCTTTCTCACGCATCTCTTCCCGCAGAAGATTTACGCTGCGCATTAACTCTTCTTGTGTCATTCCTTCGCACAGGGCGAGAAATTCGTCACCGCCGATACGGAAGAGCGGATACTCCCCGAATGCCTTGCGCAAACATTCACTTGCACGGACTAACAAAAGATCGCCTTCCCGATGTCCTTTCGTATCATTCATCTGTTTCAGTCCCATGACATCACAATATAAAACGCCTACACTCTTCCGGCTCTTCATCTTATCCAGATATTCGTTCATGGCATGCCGGTTCCCGATTCCTGTCAGTCTATCCTGGAAGCAGAGTTCCTCTAACCGGCGCACGTGATTCCTCCTATGGAGCAGGGAGACAATAAAATGCCCCAATATCTGCAACAGTGTCATGATATGCTGCAAAGACTTCTCCGGCGGGTTGTCCACGCCATAAAAGCCAATCACCCTGCCTTCGTTCATCAAAGGACTGACGACCAACGAGCGGATACTCTGTGGCGCCAGATATTCATAGATCATGGGTTCGCTCTCCCGGACGCTTTCTATATCTTTGATCACGATATTTTCCCCTTTTAAGAATTTCTGATACCAGGAAGCTACGACCTCCCTGGGGATCCCCTGTAAGTTCTCTTTATGTGTCGCCATACTATTGGCACACCATTCATAGGTATTGTCCAACATCCCTTTCCTGGTTTCTTCGAAAATATATGCCCTGCCACTATGCAACGACAGTCCCAAGTATTCTAACAAAGCAAGAATGGATTCTTCTGGTGTCGTTGCTGCCAGTGAAATCCGTAGCCCCTCATTGACCATAGCTTCTTTATCTTCATTACCTGCTCCGTCCAGCTCATATGCACTCAAATCTACCGCCAGCTCAAAACGGTATTTTTTCCCATCCTCTTCCACAATGGTGTCTTTGATAGCCAGTTTTTTCTTGACAACCGGATTATAGCGTACCTCCTCCAGAAAAGCGCCGGTACACAATTTGTTATTATTGCAAATGGCACAGGGCGCCAAACTCCTCATCAGCACTTCATAGCACTTCTTTCCTTTGATCTGCTCTCTGTCCTCAATATCATATAATTCACATGCCCTTTGGTTTACATATATCAATTCATGATTTTCCACGTCTACCACACATACAATTTCATGCAGCCTTTCGTAAATTTCCCACATCTTTGTCTCTTTCATACCTGTACCCCCTCATGTCTTTTATACTTTAAAAGCTGCCACTGTCTGGTTTAAGATTCCGCTTAATCGGAACAGTTCTTCCATCTGGTCAAGAACCGCCTTGGAATTCTCATCAGAATTCTTCGCTGAGGCTTTCATTTTCTGCATATAATCCGCAATCTCTCCCACAAGCGAGGCAATTGAGGCAATCGACTCATTGATTTCCAGAATGCTGGCGCTCATCTCTTCTGACGCTACTTCCAGATCGATAGAGATATCGCTATAAAATGCCGCATCTTTCTCATACATTCCCGCAAGCTTTGTCATTGCTTCATAATCCCTCATGACTTTCCCATTCATGAATTCTAATAGTTTCCTAGAACTTTCGGCAAGGAACGTAACATTATCCATGACGCTCTCCGTGACCTTACGGATTTTGTCTACCGCTTCTTTGGAATGGTCTGCAAGCTGCCTGATCTCATCCGCTACAACTGCAAACCCTTTTCCTGCCTCTCCTGCTCTTGCCGCTTCGATACTGGCGTTGAGCGCCAGAAGATTCGTCTGTGAACTAATAGAAAGGATTTCTTCCGTCAGCGTATCAATTTCCTGCACTCTCTGGCTGTCCGTAATCGCTTGTTCCAGTTCATCTTTTGTCTCTTGGTATAATGTGACTGCTTCCTTGCTGGAATCTTTAGAATTCTGATGTTGCATGCCTGCCCTCTCTACAATGTCCGCCGACTGCTCGGCTGCCTTTCCGGCTTTTCCTGCTACGCTTTCAACGACACCGCTAAGCTCTTCTCCGTTTCGCTTGATGCTCTCGGCAAGTTCTTTGGCTCGCGTCGTTTGCTCTAATACCTGCACGCTTGCATCGGCAATACCGGAGATATCATTCGTTAGCTCCATCATCTTAGAAGAAGTGTCTTCCGCGATGGTCCCTATGCTGCCCGCCTCCCTCTTCGTATTCAGGATAATGCCCCTGATCTGTTGCTTTACCTCAGTTGTCGCTGTCCTAATCTGCTCTGTCTCGTCTTTGTAACGCTTGGGGATTCCCTTTTCTATGATGGCATTCTCGGAGAAATCGCCGGATGCAAACTGTTTCAGTGTCTGGATAGGCGCTAGCAGCCTTCCGATCATTCCCGTCATGATAACAGCCACCAACAGGATGATGACTAACGCAATCACTGCCGTGACCATAACCATGGTAAACAAAGACTGGCTGACATTAGCTGTTGGCACGACCACACCCATGTTCCAACCGCATCCGTCAATCCCCGCTACCGCAAAATAACATTGGCTGTCATCATAATCAGTCAATTCAATGACCTTCTGCCCCTGTCCCTTCAGCAATTCCTCCAAACCGGGCATGATGTCCGAAACAGCAAGCGCCGACTCTTCTGAGGGCTCATAGTCTTTATTCCGGTGCGCAATATACTTCCCGTTACTGTCTACCAGGAAGCCATATACGCCGTCTGCAAAGTCGATGCTCGCCGTCAGATCCGTCACAGTTGCTAACGTAACATCTAAACCGATTACCGCACATAGCTCACCCTCTATGTAAATTGGCGAGGCAATCGTCGTACACATCTGGTTCGTCAGGACATCCCAATATGGGTCTGTCACAATCACGCTTCCCGCTCCCGTAGCCGCTGCCTGTTGATACCAGCCGCGCGTTACCGGGTCATAGCCTTCCGGTATCGCTGCTTCCTTATTGGACTGGATAAATGCGCTATCCTTCGTCCCACAGTACAGGTTCAAAAGCTCTCCCCTTCCGGCAGCATAGGTGTCTAAGACAGCTTGAATGGCTTCTTCCTCCCTATTGCCAGATGCCGCTATGCAGTTGGCTGTTCCCTTGGCAAGCATTTTCTCATTCTCAATCCATGTATTGATTTCCTCTGCGTATTTGTCCGCATATAATTGTAAGGCCTCCGTCTGGTCTCTTAAAAGACGCCTCCCCGCCACGATAACAATGCCAATTGCCGTAAACAAGATACTGGCTGCAACCATACACAGCACGCTGATTGTCAATTTCCCTTTTATTGTTCTTTTCATGACCATATGCCCCTTTTCCTAATTTTCTTGTTCTCTTGCTCTTGCATAACACTTTCTCACATAACATCTTATATGCCATAAATAAACTCTAGAAAGAAAAGCGCTGCATCCCTTGGCGGCGCAAAGAAATTTTATCAAAAAAAGTCGCTGTTGCAAGAAAAATTGTAAATTTGGTATGTTTTTTTGTAAATTTGGCTGTCTTGACACACATTCCTATTTTTGTTAGACTTATTAGCGAAAAACCATGTAGGAGGCAAAAAAATGCGGATTGCCATATGTGATGACGAAGAAGCGTATTGCAGATCCATTGCAGAAATGCTACAAACCTATAAACTGACAAAGCCGGATTTTACTTTCTCTCTTTCCGTTTTCTCCTCCGGCAAAGAACTTTTAAACCAAATCGAAGAAAGCGGTGGTTTTGATCTGTATCTGTTAGATATCATCATGCCTAACTTAGACGGCATACAGTTAGGACATATGTTACGGGACAGGGGCGATACGGGGATGATTGTCTTTCTGACTTCCTCCTCCGAATTTGCGGTAGAATCCTATCATATCGAGGCCTTTCACTATCTCTTAAAGCCGATTATAGACAAACAGCTTTTCCCCGTCCTGGACAAAGCGGTTACCTATTTCCGCCAAGCCATGCGGGAAGTCATCTCCATCAAAACGCCGGATTCTATCCGTATGCTCCCCGTCAGGGACATCCGATATGCAGAGCGCAACGGCAGGGTCATCTCTTACTATATGAGCAACGACACATCCATTAACAGCGTGTCTTTTAACGATACGTTTAAAAATGCAGCCGCTCCGATGTTGATACATAACGGCCTCATTCTCGTTGGTTCTTCTTATGTCGTGAACCTTTATCATGTAACAGAAGTCACCAGGTCCGATTTAATCATCTCGGACAAGATCCATATACCGGTTCCCCGGCGCATGTATGAAACGGTAAAATCGCAATGGGCAGATTACTGGCTAAACGGAGGCAATTGCCATGTTATTTGAAAATAATTTCCCCTATTCCTTAATAAAAGCACTGATAACCGTAATCGGTTCTTTCGGCATGATATGCACCACTTCCAAGTTCCGGTACGATATGAAGAAAGTCATATGCATCATTTCCGTTTTCCTTGTCTATGTCACGGTTTCTACTGCTGCCATTATTTATTTCGCCGGCTATCTGTTCTTTATGCGGATATTTTTGTTCACGATTTCCTTCCCTGCAATCTTCCTTATCTACAAACTGGCAAAAAGCCAGCCTGCGAGAGCCGTTTTCAATCATGCGACGCAAATTCTTTTCTCCTTATACATTGCGGCGAGCATAACGCTGTTGAATACGGCGATCAACGGTACGATTTTATGCGATTTTATTCTCCGGGTCATAGCTTACCTGATTGTCATCCTGGCGGAAATCATGTTCTTAAGGAAACCTTTTATGCGCCTTATTTCCATTGCCAGGAACGGCTGGGGCATTCTCTCGCTTGTCCCCTGTTCCCTCATGCTCCTTTCCGTGACCATCGCTTTCTATCCCAAGCCCTATACGCAGAGCCCGTCCAGCGTTGTCTTGATCTATCTGCTCGGGACGGTCATATTGATTATCTATTTCGCAATCTTCCAATATCTGTCCATGCAATATCAATTTCAGATTACGAGTTATAACCGGGTGCTTTTAGAATACCAAGTCAATAATTTAAAGGAAAAAGTAGCCGAAGACATGGCTATTGAAGAGAAGAAAAAAATTGACAGGCATGATGCCCGCCATAAGCTCCAGGTGCTTTCGTCTTTAATCGAAAGCGGCAACACAAGCGCCGCTCTCGATTATATTAATCATTTTATATCTTTCTTTCCTTTGCAGGAAACGAAACATTATTGCAAAGAACCGATCCTAAACGCTACCCTGTCCTCTTATCTCGGGCAGGCTGCGACGGCGGACATTGTGCTAGAGACCTATCTGTGTATCCCTGACTCTCTGCCCGTCGATTCCGCGGAGCTTTCCTGCGTATTCGCTAACGCCTTGGAAAACGCCATCGCCTACTGCCGCAAGCTGCCAAAAGAACAGCGTAAGATCATCTGTAAATGCATTGATAAGCCGCAGCTCATGCTAGAGATTTCCAATCCGTGCTTTGAGACAATCGCATTTTCTGATGACGGCCTCCCGATAACAGAAGATGAGCAGCACGGCATCGGTACACGTTCCATTGCTGCCTTCTGCCGCAAGAACAATGCATTTTATACGTTTACACAAGAGAACGGATGGTTCCGGCTCAGGATCATATTCTAGGCAGCCATTTCCGCACTGCCGGCTTCTCATCCGATGGTCGTAAGCAGCGCTTTCTCTATATGCCCCGTCACGCTGACCGGATTTGACAACACGGACGAATACCGTAACGTCTCCGGCCGCATCATCACCGCCAATGTCCCGACAGGGCTGCTCGGGAAGCGGCTTGCCCTACAGCTCGTATTTCGGACGAACCACCCCGACGCTCCCCATGAACTGACTTTTATCAAACCTGCAATTGTACGGTAATTGCAGGTTTGCCTAAAGCATTTTTAAGATCCTCCTCAGATCCTCATAGATTTGCTGCTCCGTCTCTTCTTCCTGTAAAAAGGAGGCTTTGATGCCACACTCCCGGATCTTGTCGATCCAGGCAAGCGCAGTCTCCCTGCCCGCACCATTGCGCAGCATCCCATAATAGATGTATGCCAATTCGTTCGATACATTGGTATGGAATACAGTAGGGTCATCGGAATTGATGCAGACCATGACATTGTCTTCCCCGTCCGGTACGTTCAATTGGTAAATCTGGTTCTCCGTTATCTTATCCACCTCTCCGATGGCGATATTCGAAGACGGGTTCACTTCCACGATAATACCGTCCCTGCTCAGTTTCTTACGCAATATGTTCTGTAGCATTTCCGTGATCAGGATATCCTGTTTCGTCACTTCATAGTGAATCGGGCATTCCATCTGCGTGAGAAACTTCTTGCAATGCCGTGAAAGCGCAATCTTTTCTCCATTCCATAACACCTCATCGCATGTGTCATCCCTGACCGCCTGACAAAAGCCGACGTCTTTTGCTTCTATGCATCTATTAGAGCACTCTCTCTTATCGTCAAACAGTTTCAGATAACCTTCCACCAACACCTGCAAGGAAATATTTTGCGCTTTCCCATAAATCCCTTTGGCAAGCTCATAGACCCTTCTCTCCAAATAGGCCAGCAAGGTAGAGCTGCACTCCACGGTATCCCTGCTCAATACATAATATGCCCATATATAATTATCCAGCGCTTCGCTCCTTGGCATTACAACGAAAGGATTATGACGCCACCAATGCTCAGGCGAAATCCCCAGCACAGTGCCATGCCCAATCCGGTCTCCTGCATGGAACTTCAAAAACGTGATGGCTTCATCCACCCTGCGCAGGCCCGATAACATATGCCTGAAATCCTCTCCCGCATGGAAGGTGAAGCGCAGGCTCTGCCGCCTGTCTTCCCCATATCCTATCGTCTCGATCGTACTGTCTCTTGCCCTCTCATAAGCTTTCACAAAGACCCATACGGGCGTCGCGCTTTCGATGCTCGCCGCATCAAGCCCCACGATATAACGGTCAAGTCCTCTCACTTCATCACGCAGCTTGTTCATGATCCGGATCTGCTCCACATACTGCTCTTCCAAAACGCCGAACTGCAACTTTTCCTTATCCTCTACCCCGTCCAAGAAGCATTTGAACGGAACCGTTTTATCTTCACATTTGAGCAGATGAAAGACCAGCCCCACACGGGGAAAGGTACGGCAGACCCTATCGTAGCCCGCCTCGCCAAAAGGCATTTTCTCTTCACGACAATAATCTTTCCAGATGACGTTATGGTACGCCTCTAAGAAATCTCTTACATTCTTACGGAATACCGACTCATTGTCATCTATTGACGTCCGAAACTCAATTTTCTTCAGATCACGGTTCTGGAACTGCTTGCGCATCGCCTGTTCCCAATAGGCGACTTTGGTCTTCTTATGATATAGGCTGCTTAAAACCGCAGCATAGAAACGGTTTAGCTTTGCATCCTTTTGGTAATATTCTTTCTGGAAATAGTCAAGCCCCCGTATGTTCTTCTTCTGCACGGTACAGCCAAATACATAATTCTTAATCCGTAGGTATTGCAGAAGACACTTCACCGTGCGCTCTTTGTCCCTGTAAATCCTTTCATCCTCGTTTTCCTGCTGCCGGACATGCTCCCTGAAATACCGCATCCCGTAGAACAGAAGGATCAGCTCGTCTGCGGTATACATTTGTTCCGGCACACGGAAAATCTCCCGGATCAGCGAACGTTCTTCCGTCTGCTTAGGCAATATCTCCAATACCCTATCCCACTTTTCCTGGCAGTAAGAGAGAACTTCATTCCATACGTTCTTCTTTTCTGTCTCTTCCCTGCCTCCCCAGCGCTCCTGGTAAAAGTCCCGCAGCCCCTTCCCGTCTATGAAACGGTTCACAAGCTCATTTAACGCATCATCCCAATCGTTCCACTGGCTCCCCTGTAGCGCAAGCGCAAGGAAAATACGGACGATTCCCGCCACCAGGATGAAGAAAAGAACTTCTCCCGTCCTTATCCTGTTATTGCCCAAGGAAAGATCGCTTCTCTTAATAGCCGCGATAGAATCGCGGTTTAGGGGAAGCATGAAAGCCTCCCAGATTTCAAAAAAGGATACCGACACCCCTTTATGTAAGTGATTCTCCGCGACGCCTGATTGCAATATGGCAGCTAGCTGTTGGTCCGCAATCTCAATCTGGTTATAATAATGTTGCAGATTACCGATATGGTTCTCCTCATTCTGCGCCATATAGAGCATGATCAGAAAGTCCAATGGGATATGCATGTTCATGCCATGGAATAAGAATATTTTATTGGCATCGCCAAACCCGCCAAGGAACCCTTCATCGCTCCTGTTCTCCCAATATTTGAACGCAATCTTACCGTCCCTTTGCGATATCATAGAACGCACGATTTTCTCCAGACAATCCAGATACAGAGAAGATGCCTTCCGGTATCTCTTTGTCCTTATATCATGCAAATAGCATTTCTCCAGATACATATACGCTTCATCATAGGAATACACGCTACAGCTCTCCTGCATATGCTCTATCATGGCTTCTTGCAGCCGCTCTTTTGCCCGCTTGCATCTATTTTCCGTCCGTTCCTCGCGGATGATGTTCTCCAGATAGTCTTCCAAGAAGAAATCCAGAGATGCAAAAGGGTAACATAATATCGCCAGATACCTGTTAATCGTATCGTTCATTGTTATAACCTCCATGTGATGACAAATTGGGGCGCCAGAATCTATCTGACGAGGCTAAAACAGATTCTCAAACTCTTCCTCTGTCAGTGCAAGCTCTTCGCTGATGAGCTGATAGAATTCATTCTGTACCGCTTTATCCGCCTGGATTTCACTATCCAACATATATGCCGCCAGCCTGGCTATCTCTTCCGCCCGTACGCCGGCATTCTTAGCCTCGTTATCATTTACTTGCAGATACCGTAAATAACTATGGAAAAGAAACTGGTATTCCTTCTCCGGGATGAAAGGCTCTATCTCGCTCCAATCCGGTACTTTTCTATCGCTTAGCATTTCTTTCCTTCTCTCAATATGCCTTTTCTGCACGAGATACCGGAAATACCTGTAGTCTTTATCCTCAATAACGTTTAAGTATTCTTTGATTAATGTTTCCATTGATTTACTTTTCGCATTCGGATCATCATACCAGATATCACAAATATTTTTTATTGCGCTCTTTCCTTTGTCGCTGTTCTCAATCTCCATTGCTGCACGGCTTCTCAACAGATTTGGATTTTCCGCGAAGAAAGCATCTTCTCTCTTCCTTAATTCTTCATCTATCCCGTCCCATTTCTCCGAATGTGGCAACAGTGGCAATTCCTGTACTTCCATCAAAAGCTTCCTCGCTTCTTTTTTCCCATAATAGGCCCGCCAATGTATCTCCAGGAATTCTTCCAGCAAACATCTTATGACCAATGCCTGTTCCAGGCGCAGATAATATTTCCCGTCAGAAAACCTTCTTTCTTCCTGCCGGCTTTCGCAAACGGATAAGAACAATACCTTCCGTATCTTAGACTCCAAATCATAAATAACCGCCTTTCCGGAAGAGCCTTTATAACAATCCGCTAACGCAGCATACGATTCCGTCACAAACAGTGTCGCATCGAAAAGTACCCTTCCCCGGCTCATTGCACGGACAGCATCCCTTTTCCTGGTCTCTAAATACTGACCAACGGTAGATTTTACATAGGTGTTATCCCACAATTTCTGCTTGTCAATCTGGAATATGACCTCGAAATCTCTTCTCTCCTTTCCCCCCTTCCCTTCCAATAAGCCATTGTAATTGATATCTCCAAGCGCCCTGACTTCAAACTGGTTCATAACATCCCGTTCCCGCAGCAAATTCATGATCGTCTGGGTAAGCCCTGCCATTATCATTTCTTCTGCAAATTCTTTAATATTAAATAGCTTTCTCTTTTCCTGTTTTTCCCTTAAGCAATTTTCATAATAAATCCAGTAAACGGCATTCCTGCTTTCATATTCCACCCACAAGATATAGTGTAATAGTCCAAGATACACTATATTATCCAGGATACAATTTTCTATATTCCAAAAACCCACTTCCGTCAAATCCGATTCATTTCCCGTAATATCTATAAATAACATATCACCAACAACTATATTTCTATCATGCACTAACGATATGCCATAAATCACCCATGGGTTTAATGACAATTTATCAAGGAGCCTTAGCATCGTTCCTTTCATATAGCGATAAAAATCAGCAAAAAAATTTTGCAGGTCTTTTTCCGTCCTACTCATAGCCTGGGTTGCCTGTAAGAAAGCGTATGCTATCTTGTAGGCATCTGCTTTGTCATCATATACACTAGCGCCATGATGTACGTCAGAACCTAAGATCGCATAGACCGCTTCCCTGCCTAAACAACGAATCAAATGCAAGCCAAAGACAAAGTCTGGCGCACATATGAAATCAGTTAGGATATTTTGCACAGATCCAGTCCGCAATGTTCTGCGCACATTCCCATCTACCAGGCATGCAAGCAACCCTCTCTTTTCTCTGATATTATCCTCTATCGTTTCATCACTTAGATATTCCTGAATGATACTCACTTCTAACTTACGATATTGTTCAAGTTCTTTCTCATCATAGGTAGCGCCATACGATTCCTGTCGGAATAAATTGGCGGCAAAATCAACCAAATAGAATATCGCAAACCGCTCCTTTGCAGAAAACCTCTCTAGGGATACCTTGCCTGCTTCTTCCTGCACTCCGCTTTCCCCGTATAGCAGTTGAAAAGCATTGGCGAAATCTACTTTCACGCCGTTTTGTCCCAACACGATTATCTGTTCTAACAGTTCCTTCTTATATCCGGCATACAACGGCTTCGAATTCACCATTGTCTCTATCAGCCGCCAGAGGAGAAGCGTCTTCTGCTCCGGCGTAATATCCGTTTCTTTCGTTTGGATCTCATAAATTTCTTGTAATACATTATAGACATTGTTCAGGCCACGCGCCGTATCATCGAACATATGAAAGGCAAGGCGCATGCACTTACGCTCCCCATCCTCGTTGTATGCAAAATACAAATCCCCGCATTTTTCTTTCGTCACTTCCGTCAATAATTCCACAAGGCTTAGAGAGCCGTCCCCCTTATCTCCCACAATCCGGTAATTCCCCCGCTCTTCCAGCGCCCAGTGACGAATCATTTTGCGGTACGCCGGCGGAATGATTTTCTTTAAGTATTCGTATGCCAACGTCTGCTTCCGTTGTAAGAGGCTGCTTTTCTCTAAGCTGCCATCAGACACATAATAGGTCTCATGGAACACGTCTTCCCGCAGCGCTCCTTCCTGTCGCAGGAATTCCAATGTCAGCGCTTCTTCGAAAGTATCCATGTCCCCGGAGATGAATGTGACAATCCTTGGATGGGATAAATAGACAAGGAGCGTCCTTACGATATCCATACACCTGTTAACGCTTAAATCGACATCATCAACGAATAGGAATAACAACGGTTTCTCTTCCGTATTGTCCCCTTCCGTTCCCTTTCCTTCCTGCAACAGACTGTCCACGAACTGATAGAACAGCCTAATGAACTCGGAATCAGAGCCAAACACCTTTTTCGTCTTCTCCACGTAATTCTGTTCCGTCGTAAATTCCTGGATCAGGATATCCCGGTAGTCTTTCTTGATATAACAGTACTGCTTCACAAGCTCGTTATATTGTTTCTCTAGGGAAGTGCGCCTAGAGTAAATGCAGTCTCCTTTATATTGGCTCTTCTCCGCTTCCCTCTCCCGTTCCTCTACGACCGACTTCATCCTTCCTAGCACCGCATCCATGAGCGTCGTGCCATCGGACATGTTCTCCGGGATTATGATCGGCAAAATGACATCCCCGTTTCCTTTATCTTTCCCGGCGTTCTTATTTCTCTCACCTTCCTTGCCATTTCCATTTTCGGTTTTCAATTTATGGTAGAAGGTCTTTAAAATAGACGTCTTGCCTGCACCCCTACAGCCCATGATGCCGATATTGTTCGTTTTCTGCTCAATCTCATACTGTCCGTCCTTCTGCGCTCCTGCCTCATCCGGTATGCTGTCCCGGAACACGCGGATCTGCTTATCCACAGACTCAGCGTTTGGCAGGATAGCGTTTAACTCTTCCGTAGACAGAACCCTTGCGCCCAGTTTTGTCTTTTGTTTTTCCATTCTATGCTGTTCCTTTCCCAGTATTAGTTCCTCCATGCCATCTCCTGCACGAAAAAGTATAGATAAAAAGTCGTAAGCATATTATACCATTGACTATTTTAGGACGCAATAAATTAGGATACGTAGTAAAATCCAATAAAACGATACTTGAAAACAAACGTTTTACATGCTAGAATATTTTTTGCAAAATATGGCTACAAGGGGAAAAACTAATGAAATTTTTTGCAAACCGGAAACTTGCTACACGCATCGGTATCATTACGACAGCACTTATTTTTGCAGGTATGCTACTACTTTGGCTCATCGTCTCTACCCGCGTCGCATCAATGGTCGAAAGCAATATCACCAACCAGATGATTGACGCCGTAGAATCCAGAGCCTCCATCATAAACGACTATGTGGCTTCCGCAGAAGAATATGTATCAGCTTTTGCCTTAGGCAGCGAGGTCCATGATCTTCTTCTCAACCCGGAGGATCCCACCCTACTGCAAAAAGGGCAAAAATATACAGAAGAGTTTGCTGCTGTCAAAGGAATTTTTGAGGGATTATATATAAGCACTCCCGATACTTATGTCTTAACACATACTTCACAGGGCGCTATCGGCATTACCACACGGTCAGGTGAATCTTTAGAAGAGTTTCACAAAACGATTCTATCTAAACCAGAATTAACTAATTTGGGCATCATGAAGTCTCCGGGGACTGGGAGCATGATCCTTTCCATGTACTTCCCACTTTTTGATGGCCAGACCTGTATCGGCTATGTAGGCGCAGGCGTTTATGCCAGCCGGTTAATGGACGTTCTCCTTGGTTTGAATATCGAAGGCTTGCCACACAGCGAATACGTCTTTTTAAATGTGGATACCGGTACATATCTGTACCATGAGGATGAAGCACTTCTCAACACCGAAACAACTGATAAAGGCTATCTGGAAATTATAAATCGCATTAAAACAGACGGCCGCACAGAAGCCGGCATCTATTCTTACCAGGACGAGAATGGCACGGACCAATTAGTCGTATACAAATACCTGAAAGACCGCAATTGGGTGTTCATGGTACGCGATGATGTTGCGGAAGTCTATCAAGAAGTAGAGACCGTACGCTTTACCGTTGGCACTATATGCGCCATTGTAGCCGCAGTCATCGTACTTGTTACTTTGTTCATCCTATACCGTGAAGGCCGGGAGCTTATGGTCATGGAAAATGCCATCCGGCGCCTTGGCAATTTGGAGCTTTCCGCCGATCACGAATTAGAAGCATTCTATCATAGAAAAGACGAGATCGGTATGATCGCGCAGACGATCCATCATCTCTGTGACTGCCTAAGGAAAACAATTGACGATATCGGCAGGATCTTAGGCGAAATGGCGGACGGCAATATCGCTGTAGATGTCATGAAAAATGAAAATTATTACATCGGTGATTTTAAGGTCTTATCCGAAAGCCTTCAAAGCATCCGTACCCATCTCATGGACGTCATGCGCGATATCACCCAGATCGCTAACCAAGTAAACAGTGGCGCAAATCAAGTATCTGCCGGCGCACAAGCATTGTCGCAAGGCACCATGGAACAAAAAACCGCTATCAGCAGCCTGGTCTCTAATATTACGAATATTACCGAGCAGATTCAGGATAGCACGATCCGTTGCAGCAACGCCAGCGACCTGGTGGATAGGGCAACCGGCTATGCGGCGGAAGCCGATACCAAAATGGAGCAGTTGCTAGCAGCGACTACGAATATTGACCGCTCCTCCGCCAAGATTGTCGGCATCATCAAGACGATTGAAGATATTGCCCTGCAAACGAATATACTTGCCCTGAACGCATCCGTTGAGGCTGGCAGGGCGGGAGCCGCAGGCAAAGGTTTCTCTGTCGTATCAGGCGAAGTCAGGGATCTTGCCACCAAGTCTGCCGAAGCCGCACGCAATACCAGCGCCTTAATCAGTCATTCGATCGAGGATGTCAAAATAGGCACGGAATCCACAAACCTCGCCATTTCCGCAATGCAGGTCATTAATGAGTGCATCCAGTCTATTAAGATGCAAATGGATGAGATTTCCTCAACCAGCAGCCAGCAGGCAGAAATGATTGCCTCTGTAGAATCCAGGATCAAAGAGGTTTCTAACGTAACACAGGCAAATTCTTCCGCTGCCGAGGAAAGCGCTGCTATATCAAATGAACTTTCTAAACAGGCACGGACGCTAAACCAGCTAATCAGCCAGTTCCGTACCCACTAGCAATAGAATTGCCATAGTCAAAAAGAACAATGACTTTTTGGCTCTGATATGACAGAAAAATCCGACACACATGTGTGTCGGACTTTTTCTACAGTCTGAGCCTTTTTCCAAATGGGAAAAGGCTGTTTTTGATATCATATCAATGAATGCATTTTCATACCATATCTGCCATGAATCTTAATCAGCAAGATCCATCAGTATAAGATCGATCTCATCCCAGTCGTCTGAATCGATCACACCGTCATCCAAGTCGATGTCATATGTTCCGACAACCGGGTCTTTGTAAGATATTTCGTCCACCCAAGGAGTGATAGCGTTTAATATGTTTTCCGCATATTCGTCTTCGGTCATATTCGCCGGTCCGTATTCGTCTGCAACGGCCTGCGCATCTTCCAGAATAATATCCAGGAAATCAGTAGGATACATGGTCAGCTCCATAGAACCGTATGATGCGCCATCCGGAAGGTCAACAACCGGCGTATCCCATTTAAATTTGGCAAGTACTTTAACGGAAAGATCGTAGTAACCCTGTGCGATCGTAGGATCGATCAACTCATAGTCTACATCAAGATAGTACATAAGTCCCTCTGCATAATACTGAACTTCCGATTCATATAATTCCTGTGCGTTTTCTTCCGTATCGAATTTGTCTTCCACGTAATTTGCATAATCGCCGTAGAAACTTGTTTTCAAGGCATCGTCAACGAATTGGATACAATCCTGCGCGTTGCCTACATAACCCCAGTTGCTGTCTGCCAGATAGTAGCTTACCTGATCGACAACATCGTCGCTGATTCCGATCTCTACGTTAATATCCCAGTCGTCAGCAGTTGTATACTGATAATAATAATAAAGGGAACCGTCGTCTTCTATTTCAACAGGATCGCCATAAGCGGCAATGACATCTTCCTTGGTGCTTTTGTATGTAATGCCGCCCGGCAGGAGAAGTTTGACGCTGTCTTTGTCGTCGGATACTTTGACTTCTACGCATTGAATGGAACAATCTGCGATCTTTGCGGGTTCCTCTTCAAGATTGATCGCCAGCATACTCACATACTGAGAGCTTATTTCGTCGTTAAAAAGTTCAAATTCACTAGATTCGACATTGGTTTCCAACAAAAAAGTATCTGTGTTATCATAATTATTTGAAATATGCCATCCACTGCTTAACCAGTCGGAAATATCGCCCGGGAAGGAATATACTTCTCCGTTGACAACGAATTGACCGCAGTCAAGCGTTGTGCCGATTTTTCCTGTGTTTTCTTCGATCCATGCGTCTTTATTTCCGCCAAGGCCTGCGCAGGCTGTTAACTGTAAGCCCATGGCAGCAATAAGACATACTGATGCAATTTTCTTCATCATAATCCTCCATCTTTTAATTGTTTGTTATATGCTCTCATCTATATAGTATATAGTATAAATGATATAAGTTTGTGAATGCTCAGGCAAAACATAAAATGCATGCACAAACACTAGTAATTATAATAAACGAAGTATTGCGTGTCAATGTTAAGATTCCGAGTTTGACAGCGGCGCAAGCAAAAAGCGGCTACAGACCCAGTAATGGTGCGGTCTGTAGCCATTTTCTCTTTGGAAACGATTTGTGCTATTTTTTTACTTATTCCTTCTCTCTGTTTTTCAACATAGCCGAGAACTGTTCTACAAGCGCCTGCGTCTCGGGCGTAATGTTCTGTCGGCTTAACAAGCCCGCCTTAACATGGTTTTGTGCGACAAACTCTCCCGTAAGGATACCTTCTGCTGCAATCGTATGTTCTTTGCCATCTTCTAATTCGAAATTATAAACATCTGCATGATATTCACATTCATAAACCCACTTTACCCGATCCGTTCCCCCGTCTCTTAGCATCACTTCCTGCCCTGGGCGCACTTTCCTGGCCTGCACACTATAGCCGCCCTTTAAGACAACCGGGTGGGTATGGGTAACCCGCAACACCCTGCCGCTCTCTGTACAGACATGGATAAGGATCTCTTCCGCTCCCACATATACATTCTTAACGGCAAAGTCTCCCATTATGGTATACATTATATCTCCACATTTAATTTTTTCTGCCGGCTTTTGGCTTCCATCCGCCATGGCAATCCGCGTCCCTGCCGCAAAACACCCCCAGCGGATATTAATCTTCGGAATATATACCGTGTAGCCATTGACTGTCTGATAGAAATGATAATGTTCCGGCGGCGTATCTATTGAAACAATGCTCATCCCTGTCGTAATAGGCACATGGTATCTGACGTTGTGCAGCCTGATATTGAAATTGGCCTGCAATTCCAAAGTCCTTCCTATTTCATTGGAATGCGAAATATAATTCTCCTTTGGCATATCCACGCCCCAATAGTCTCCCGTCCCCAGCTTTGAAAAATCAATCTGTAGAAGATATTCATCTTTGATAAAACATTTTTGGATATCATCAAAATTTTTATTGTATAAGATCTCATTCTTTGGAGGATTCCCATAAGTAAGCTTAGGCCTGAAATAAGAATCATTTACCAAAATGCCCTTATCTTCATCCGGCGCAATATCATGTGCGAAACTGATGTTTGCAGCAATCGGCAGGCACGTCTTTACCATATTATTGGATTTGCTCACATTCTGGTAGAAATAATCAATGCTCTCGCCAGCATATGCTGTACGGTCATAGAGCACCTTAATAGGGGAATTCCCGTTGTCAGAATATGGCGCAGTCACCGTATACATTTGATAAACGTATTCCCCCCTTCATCAGCATATTGTGGATTCACCACACAATACTCTTGCGAATGCAACGTGTCGTTAAAATCAACCGCTGAATACATGGAAAAGGTCTCGATTCTCTTATTGACAAAATCCAGCGGAGAATAGGCCTGGGCAGACAACAGATCCGCATCAACATTGTTCACCTGATAAAAATCCCTGCCATAATCTGCAAGAATCCGTCCATCCGTTGCATTCCTAATATTGCCTGAAAGCATCGCATACGGCCATGCCCTGGATTGCTTCTCCTCATCTCTCCCATCGGATGCCTCCTCTATAAAAGTGCCATCCTCCAAACGCATCCGCATATATGCGGATAATTTCACTGCTTTCCCAGACATGCTCTGCGCATCTTCTGCATCTGCTGTTAGTTCAACCATATTAGGACATCCGACGTCTACGCTACCCCGCACCCCCTGATTAGCTACAGAGCGCACCCGCAACATGTCATTCTCATATTCCTTTGTCCTCACAATCGCTTTCCAGACAGCCGGATACTGGCGCCTGATCATCTCCTCCCCGCCCCAGTTTCTCAGAAGCCTCGCTTCATCCTCCTTATCCAGGAACCGATATCGGTGGTTTCTTCTTCCTTGCTCTGCCATATGCGCTCTTTCTCCTTTCTCTATCAAATATCTTTTAGTTGATTGTGAAACAACAATTTCAAGCCACGAGTCTGATCAAAATAGACAAGATCACAAGCAGGGCACTTTGGCGCCGTCGGCACTTTGACGCTGTATTGTATGTATTGTAGCGTCTTATGCGCCGCTACGAGTGCCAATGTAGCGAAAGCGGCCCTGCGATGATTTGTCTATTTTGCATAATGTACAGTTGCCAAAACTTAATTTCGCAATCACCTATAAAACATCCGTTGCCCAGGCCGCTACCACACCGCTCTCATCTCCGGCAGCGCCCAAAGCAATGATCTTTCCTTTGCTTGCCCCGCACCACGGATCGCTCTTTTCCCTCTGGAACGGCTGGTCTTCTTCCACATTGACCCAGCTATTGCCACGGTAGAGACCGGAATCCGTTAACAGAAACATCTTGTTATTGCCACGGATCCATTTCATCCACTTGGGAGCCGGCTCAATCTTACCACCATCCGCAAATGCCATTTCCCCTTTCTTCATTCTCCGTATGATAATGCCGTCTTCTACTGCCAACGCCACATACAGAACATCATTCCTGATACCGATCTCAAAAAAGGCAGCTCCCTCCATTTCCAGGAAAAACCGTGCCGGGAACAGCTTTTGGCTTGCATCATAAACGCAGAAAACAAGATAGCCGTCATGATTCCCCTCATAAGCATAAACCATCCAGGACGGCTGCTCTGTACAGATATCACATGCCGCCGATGCTTCTATTGGTGTATCCATATCCGTATACACTTGTCCGGTATCATATTCCTGAAAGCTGCCACTTTCTTCTGTCAAGTCGCAGACGACATAATACATGCTGTTATCGCCCTTCTTTTTCCCGCCCAGCACATAAAGCTTCCCGTCACAAATCGCAGACGCTGCCCCTGTCCGGAAGAGAATATCCCCGTCATAGCTTCCGTATAGTTCCCACTCCGCTAAGACATATCCCTTACTAAGACAAGAGCGGTACACCCGGTTATCCTCAAAAAGATAAACCGCATGCTGATATTCCAACAAACGCCCAGGCTTGGAGAAATCAGGCGCTATGCCGACGGCGTCCCCTAGCCTTCTCCATCTGGTATCCCGAATCATGATGCTCTTCGTCTTATCGCCCTCTGGCAGCAATATTTTAAGCGTATAGGTATGATCTCCTCTATTGCGCCGGGAAAGCTTCATCTCCCCGCTAAACCCCTGCGCCCCTAAGTCGCGACAGTCGTCCTCTAACAGGACAAATTCCGTATCTGTATCACAGACCATATCCCACTGAAAGGCAACAGGCAGATTATGGTTCAAGAAGAACGCCCCGCTCATGCCATTTGCCGCAAAAGATAGGATTTCAAAGCCATATTTCTTGCCAATCGCTATCGTGAAAGCAGCGTCCTGCACATCAGCCATCCACTTACTGAAATTTTCAGTCCTGACATCCAACACACATACGCCCGCTTGCGCCGTTGTAAAAAAGCTCCTTACCTTTACGCTAGCCGCATTGAATTCACCAGTGCTTTCTGCCGGCGGGCGGAATATGAAAGAAAGTCTCGACGCCTCTGCCTCATATTCATGCGAACATTCCCACCCCTCCGGCTCGTCATATGCATAGCCGGAAACCGGGATATCGTTGGAAAGACATAAAGCATCATCGGATCTGATACTGCTTAGTAAAGCAATCTTTGCCGTAACGACAACTCTTGGGCCTTTATGGATGCCGCTATGCTCCCCGTCCCCCTGAAACGCCATGAGATCGCTTCCGGTCAGGCTCCCGCCTTGATAATAGATCATAAAATCCAAATCACAGTAATGGTTTACGCTATCGGTTGAAACCGGAATATAATTCGGCAATGCCTTAACGAAAATATAACCCATCCCTTGCCTCCTTTTGCCTTATCTTTCGAGATCCAAATACCCGTCGCAGACAATATTGCTCTCTGTTGTAAAAATATTTTCCACGCAAGTAATTTTCTTAGACCTGTTCCGCTCTTCTCCTAATTGGTTATCCACATAGGAGAAGTACCACGATGCGCCGTCTTTCACCGCAGGAACCGGTAACTGCGGCGCCTCGGGAACGCACATTACACTGTCCGCTTCAAAACATAGTTTCATCTCACTGACAAACCGGGTATACACTGCCGGCAAATCATAGCGGGAAACCGGAAGGATTCCGGTCTGGAAGTATAGCGGGTTCCCAATCTCGGCGATCATCGTCAGCATCTTCGGGGAATGGTTAATATATAATCCGGTATGCTCTTCAAACCTGATATAATCGGATGCAAATTTTTCCGCATGATAAGCAGGATAAAACTTGCCATAGTCATAGTTCTCGAAATATCCGACGATTCCTGAGCGGGTTCTTGACATGTCCCCCGCCATTAGCGGAAATGCTATTTTCTCCACTGCCAGCGTATCATACTTCGCATAATCTTCTCTCAGATAGGAATAAGCAAGCCCGCCCTTGCGCGCAAGCGCTACCCGGCATTGGAAAACGGCAAGCGGGCGCCCCCATATATAAGGAAGCTCTCCTCCCATATCCAGGCCTGAAGGGAGCGCTTTCTCCTGCTGCCGTCCAATTAACAGCAACAAATCCTCATAGGCCGTTCCTCCATTGTCGGAATCCTTCAACAGATATGCGATCATATTTTTCAGATCCTCATCTGCAAAGGATACATCCTCAAAAGGTATCTGTACCTGTCCCGGCGGCGATAGCCACTTTGCCAATCGCCTACCTTCTCTGTATACCGTCTTCAGCGCACCATAATAACGGCCCTGCGCAGAATAGAATGCCAGCCTGGCATTCAACAGTTCCGGCATAATCATGCCGCAGATTGGCGACGTACCCGGCTCTTGTGCGACAAGACCGGTATGTCCCGTCTCCATAAAATCAAAGCAAAACCTTGCCTCTCCCATAATTCTCGGGCGAAGCAGCGCATAAGACGTATGTTCCTCTAAATCCTGGCACTCTCCCATCACTTCCGAACAGACCAGCGGGGCAGAAACCGTGGACACATTGCGTATCATCCCGAAAGTGCTCAACAGATTGACCTTCTCTAGGCGCATATGCCCCGCCCTGAGCGGAAAGCACGGTACGACATCGTTCACGGCAAGCTTCTCCTGCGGCGCGATTTTCAAAATAGCCTGCGTCAACCTCTCGTCTCCGTCATTTCCAATGACCGGCGCCTGCACCGAACGGATTCTTGCTAATAACATGCTATTGAATCCGTCAAGATTCTGGGACAAGACAGGCAGATTCTCCACTTCACGTAATATTTTCTCAATCTCTTCCTCTTCCATGCCGCTTTCTTTCATATACTTCTCTACGGTATACCGGAACCGGTACAGCGAATGAGGCGTGACCATAGTCCTGCCGGCATAAACAACCGCCTGTTTCCCATGTTCCTTCCCGCTATCGTAATCTAAACCGTCAAATTCCCAGTCATCCATAGAATCATCCACATGATCAGACAGCGTTCTGGACGGATAAAACCTCACCCTCCATTCCAACATAAACGTCTGCCATGACTGTTCAAATTCCCGGCATGCCAAAGGCGAAACCGCATCTTTATCACAGATAAGCCCCGGCAAGCCCTCCGCCTCGCCGATCGCTTTTACCATCAGATCATCCAGACATACCGCCTGTATCAGATAATCGTCGAAATGCGGAATGATGCACGGTATCTCATCTGTATATTTCATGATATCGCTTCGTGATAATGTACGTGTATCCTCAAAAAGGCTTGTGATCGGCATTTCCTGACATAACAGCTTCTCTTCCCCGTCAAAGGCATGGCTCCGTTTCACGCCATCGCCATATAACATCAGCACTGGTTCCTTCGGTTCATAGAAAACACCTTCCGGCACCTGTGCTAACTTGATTGCTTTCCCGGCGATCGCATCTTGCAGTTTCCCAAGGTTAATGCCCTCTTCTCTCTCTAATTGTGCCAGTTCTTCTTCCAGCGCAGGTATCACTTCTTCACAGATCCTGAAAATCTCATTCCGCATTTTTACTTTCTTAGCGCTTTCAGACTCATCTCCTTCATAATGCAGCATATAGGAATACCATGCAGCGTACGCGTTATCCCGCCAATAGGCAATCTCATCACTTTTCTTAGCATATTGCCTGCTCACTTCATTGACCTTAGACATAAGCCGCCCTGCCTCTTCCGGCAATAGATCCGCCTCCGTCCCGTCATAGTCGAGCCTTCTGATATTACCGCTTGCATGGGACAGAAAAGATTGCGCATGTATCATATCTTCCGTTTTGGCAATACCGTCTATGTCTTCCAATTCATCTGCCATCTCATACTGCAACGCATTGAAAAGCCTCTCCCAGTTTTCTCCTTTCCCCTGCCCCGCTCCCATTCTGCGGGCAATAACCGCCGATATGACTTCCGCGGAAGTGTTGCCCATGCCGCATTTGATCTCTCCCTTCGGCCTCGGATCTGGATATTTACCCTGATATCCTTCCCAATGGATATGACAGACCTCTCCAAACAAGACGCTTTCATACGCCCAATAAGACGCCGTCTCCTTTTGGGTTCCGGATTCTCGTATCGTTTTCACTTCCAAGCCAAGCTCTTTCATGATTTGCCCGAAGGTTTCCTCCGTCGCATGATACAGCGGATCTTTCGCCCGATCGGAGAAATATCCGCAGACAAAATAAGTCACGCAGCATCCTTCCTGTACCCCCATCATATCATCATAAAATCCGAAAACGCTGTGACAGTCAGGATAATATGCCATGAAATAGGGGTTCCCGGCTCCCATTGCCGTCAAACCGTCTATATAGCTTCCGCTTCCCTTTCTCTCCTGCCCATATTCATATGTCCTTCCTAAATACCTATGGCTCACAAGCGGGTCTTCCAGATAAGGAACCGCCACGCTGCCACGATTATCCAATCCGATATAATTACTCTCCACAAGGAAGCTTTTATGAACGATTTTACGTTCCCTATCCATAATCAGGCGCGTTACGACCCATCTGTCGGGGACATTGGCATACTCCCATCCGCTCCTTGCTTCCGCACTGTCCACTTGCCTTGCACGCCGGAAACACTCCGGCAGGATGAAATGCAGATGGATCCCGGCAGAAAGGGGCGGGCGCACCGTAAATGGAGCCGGCTCCATATTCCCTCCCAGATATGAGTCATACTCCACTTGCGCATAGTCAGGCGAAATGCGCGCGCACATTTTATCCGGTGCATTCCGGTTATCCGTTACATAACTTTCTATCGTAAACGGTATCAAAATCGGTCTCTCTCCCATTGCCCTCTCCTCAAATCATTGTCTGTGAAATGCAGCAATCCCGGGCGCTATGATCAGCTCCATCGCAAGCTGTGCCGAAGTAATCTTAGAAGCGCCAAGCTCTTTTTGTAAGTCTTTTACAAGCGCCAGAATATCCGCGCGCCCACAGTCATTCGACTTTATAGGTACCGCTTTGCCAGGCAGAGGCTTCCCTTCTTCCCCATCCCTCACATCGCGGACGTTTATATTCCTGTCGTTCCCCGAAGCGCCAAAGCGCAACCCCTCTTTTGGCTCTCTGATTTGCAGTTTGGCAAGCTCTCCTGCAAAGAGACAGAGCATGATTTCCCCGGATAGCTGTTCCATATGCAGAATGTCTAACTCTGCCCCGTCTATGTCCGTTGCGCTGCTCTCTAACCCTTTCCAAAGCCTGACAAGCCTCGAGCGCATGATAAATCCTGTAATCTCACTGCCCTCCTTAAGCCCGTCCCCGTTTTGCCTGAAAAACTGCAACTGGTTTTCGTGGATACAGCGCCTCCTAATCTGATGGATGTTTTGCCTGCCGGCAAGGTGAAAATCTCCGAGAAAGGAACGGTTTATGCCCCCGGCCTTGTCATTTCCTGCTCCAATGCTAAAAGCGCCGTTTATCATCTGCTCCGTCCAGTTCTCATCCAGATAGAAAAAGCGAATGCTCTCTGGCGGAAGCTGCTTCTCATCACCAACCAGCATAGAAAGCGGCACGCCTTTTAAAAGCTTTAACTCCGAAATCCACTCCCTTATTTCCTCAGGATACAGAAGCGGGAAGCTTTCCGCCATCTTCTCCCACGTCCTGCACTCCTGCCTTTCTGCTCCCATCCATCCGTTACAGGCGCCGTCAGTCAGGGGCAAATTGTTTTCCCACCTTTTCATTTTAATAACCATGCCTTTCTCTCAGCTTGCGAACTTTGAGCCAAGACGCTATCAGCGTCGGCACAAATTCGCGGTTGAAAAAATTTTATTTTTCAACCTAATCCCCCGTTCTTACCCGACTTACGAATTTGTACAAATGCTTCCACAGCCTTTCTTGCCAACCCTTCCGGTGAATAATCTTCTCCCGTCTTCATAGCCAGGAAGCCTGATGCGCATTTTCTCTTGACGGTTATTTCTACATTTTTACGCCACTTTACAATAGATGAAGCAATCGCTTTATTTTGTATGGCCAACAGCCGCCCAATCTGCCACGCCGTACTGTAAGAAACATCAAACACTGCCTTTTCCCGGTTAAAGAGCAAGGCGCCGTCAGCCGAGACAGGCATGCCGTTTGTCTTGTCATGCCCGAACGCTTCTATTTTGGGGACAGGATATGGCGAAAGCGGCCCTCTATAAAGAGATACCGTGTTCTCCCCGCTTCTAAAGAGATGCCTTTTAGGCACATAGCCATGCCTAAGCAGCTCATTCTCCTTCCCTATCTTCATAACATCACAATCAATTCCCCGCATCAACGCTGTAAATCCCGCCTCCTCATTGCTTTTAGAGAAAACGCTCCAACGATAAAGAGATACCAATCTGATTTTTGGGCAACTTGTAGAAAGCGCCTCCGGTTCCTCATATCCAAGCATGGAAACCAAATGAACCGTACTCTTGACCGTATCGGAAACCGCAGAAGGCACGAAACGATTGCCGATCACCGTTGCAAAATACCCGTCTTTCTTAAGCGTCTCATCGGTCTTCTGCATCAGATTAAGAAACTTACCATGCGTTAACAGCGAACGCTCCCCCTTTCGCGGCGCAATCTTCTGGAATAACGTTTTCTCTATATCAATGACATGACACAGATCGCTATCGTCTTCGAGATATTCTCGCGGCTGCGCCGATGCCGGGAAGTAAATATCCTCGTCGCTGCCTCTTAATAATTGGGCGATCGTCATATCCTTCTGCTCAAATTCCGTCTCCGCTAGGGCGAGCAGCGCAACCCATGGCTCGCCGGACGCGGTCCGGTGTTCCCAGGGAAACGTCTTATTTTCCAGCGTAATATGCGGGAGTTCATTTGCAAAATTCCCACTCGCGGCATTTCCCGGTGAGACAGAGTAAACATCCGCCTCATTCATCGTAAAGGCGCGGGAAGCACATAGAACTCTTTCGATGCAGAAACCGTATCCTCCGTGACCTTTCCGTCAGGTGCTATCACATGCACTTTTTGTATCGCATTGACACAAACTCTGCCTTCCGGCAAAGGCGGCTCTATTTTCTCTATGAACTTCATGCCGTATCCTTCTTCCCCGGCAGATCCGCATATCCCATGATCCATGCCCATAACCACATCCTTTCTTTTCTGCATACGCTTCTCTTCACATTACTATATAAGCACAAACTCCTCATCAAAAAGGCTCTCCGCGTTATCCGCCATTATGCTTACATCAATTGCAAAATCAAAAGTAAATCCAAACTTCTCCATTTCCTTTGCCAAAGCGCCGGCTTTTTGGGGCATCTTGGGCGCCTCTTCTTTGAATATGCAAAAACCACTATCCCTTCCAACAGTTTCCGTCTTCCATACGGATACAGGAACATATGTTTTTATTATTTCCTGGAATTCAGCCAGCATGGCAATTGTCAGGAAATGGTTAGCCGGAAACATACTATCGTTTTGGCTTTTCATCCTGATACACATCCCTGATAGCACATTTTCGATTAGTTCACTTTCTCCGGCATTGGCTCCTTTTTTCCTCTGCCCCCACATTGCTTTGGGGACATTGCGCCGGATTTCTTCCATAACATATTCATTCGCGTCATCTTGCCCTTGCGAGTCTGTTGCCATTTCCTCTAACGATAACGCGCTAAGGCTGCTAAACCTTCCGTATGTAACCTCAATTACAAGCTCCGAGGAAAGCCTGACGCCCTCTCCCATCGGCAGGACGCCTACCTCTGTACCGTTTACATTTTCTGCTGCCGGAGCGCCCTTGAGGCAGGCGGATGTTATTGGAATCAGGGACTCTACGCCTAATTGGAAGGTATCAGCGCGAACAACTTCTATTTCTACTTTTTTCCCTTCTTTTTCCTCGATCCGTTTGCCAATCACACCATCTATTGCACAAACCGAGGCAATCTCCTTGTCTAAAAAGCTCTTCTTAAACTCATCCCAATCGATCTGCTCTATGCGATCAGCTTTTGCGCCAAAAGAAATCGTAAACGATATAATCCACCATTTGATCTTCGCCATCCCGCTAAATGCCGGTCCCCAAATATGTAAATCCGCAGACATTTCCATCGTAAATGTCTTAGAAAACAACCAACAGTCCAATGTAATGGAAAAACCGATGCCGATCCCGATGCTGATATCATAGTAGAATGGTTTCCATCCTATCTCAAAATCAGCATAAGCCGTAAACCATGCCCGCAGCGCGCCCATCGTAAAAACCGCATCCAGTTTCCCGCCCGCACATAAAGCCGCCGGTGTCAGCGCAAAATACATCTCTCCGCTCAGTTCTAGCTCGGGAGTGACATTCCAGCAAAACCCGAGACGCGGCACATCGGGATAATGCACCGGTTTCCGGTAGCCTCTCCGATATCCGCCAAGCGTGATGACAAAATCACCTTCCCGTTCGCCGCCAAACCATAGATAAAAGGCAAACCCTCCCGTCAGTTTACATTTTGAAGAAAGGATATAGGAAGCAGGCATCAACTGTGCTTCCGCAGAAAAAACCCCGGCTTCCGGTATAAAAGCCGCTTTCAGGGCAAGGTCTGCCCGGGCAATTGGCTCCTTTTCTGTCATCGGCGGAACTGTCATCTTACTGATGCCAAGCAACGCCACTTCCAGATGCTGCCCAAATGAAACTGTTAGCAGCGCAAACGAAGAAACCATGCCAAAAGATAAAAAGCTGACGCCCGCTGCCAGGAAATTTTGCCCAGGCATTGTCGATACTTTCTTTTGCAGGCCATCCAAAAGCTGCCCCTCTGAAAAATGTGGGTTCACCGCCGCCTCCACAAGAGGATGCATCGCCACCTGCGATATGGCAGGAAGCGCCAGATATTTGTGAAAGCCAGCCCCCACTGCCAGCCCGGTAACGGAAAAAGCCGGAGGCCCGCCAAATTTTGTCCGTAATATCCCATATGCCAGAAAAGAGTTATCAGCATACGCCCCCACTGCAAAAACAGAAAGCTTTTTCACTGCAATCCGAATCATGCCATCATAACTAGAACCCTTATCGCTTACAGTATGCCGAAAGCCACCGCTTATTTGTAAGGACGGATGATGATATCCTACTGTCAGTCCGGCTAAACGGAAAGAAACTGCCGATTTCTCCGAAACAGCTATTTCGGCTGCCAATCCGGTAAGCGAGATTTCAAATGCATTTGCCGCAAGTTCCGCATCGAAAGCAAAGGAAATCCGTTTGTCTCTAAATCCGATCCCCAGCCTGTGTATCGTAAAAACCGAAAATCTCTTTTCCAGGGAAAACCAGAGAAAGTTCTGCATAGCATCCGTAACGGTCTCTGCACCCACCGCTTGCCTATCCCTTTTCCCCTTCCCGGAAAGCTGCAACAGCATTTCTTCTCCGGCGAAATCCAAGTGCAAGACACTGCCCGCCTGGGATGCCCTCAAATAGATATCCCGTATCACCACTCCATCCAGAAGATGCAAGCCGCTTCCTACCAGAGGAAGCGCCGATAAATCAAAAACAACATCTATCGCCAGGTTCGCCTGCCATTTCGTTTCCGGTAAAAAGACGTAAACAAATTCTCCCTGTAGCCTGCCAATCTGCATTTTGGCGCTAAACGTTCTTGTCTTCATATAATAGGTAATCCCCGCTCCCTTAAAAGGAAAATCCGGCAAAGGAAACGGGATCTCTCCCACACCTGCAAAAGAGCAGAGTTTCCGGAAAATTTCACTTATGTTTGCAGACGCCATATCCATGCAAGAGAGAAAGCTTCTGAAAATCCATCCTTCTTCCCCGTCGTAAGAGCCGGCAAGCGTAAGCTTCCAATCCGCCAATATGAAATCCCCGCTAATAAATACCATATAGTCTGTGCCATTCTTGGCAAATCCGGCTCTTATGTTCGTTATATGGATATCTGGCTCCCGGGAGAGATACCACGCATTCTGGTTAGAAACCACGACACGGAAAGAAAGCAATTCCCGAAAATCGGAAGCGGCTGCGAGCGTAATCCCCTCACAGGTAAAATTACTAAGATTGCTGAAGCTCTCCGGAAGATGCAGATTCCCTATTCCCACAATCTCTCCTAACCGGTTGATGGAAGGAAACATGCACATGCTTGTGTCTTCCCCGAAGGTATCCAGTGTCCATGACCATCCATCGTATCTGATATGGAAAGGAAGCTGAAAATCCCATATACGGATTCTCCCTTCGAATGCAAATCCATAAATGCCGCCAAACTTTTCAATCAAAAATAAGTCCGCCAGAAGCGCAACCTGATTCCCTTTTGCAAAAACAGAAGACAAGCTAAGCACCATATCTGTACGGAAAGAAAGCGACATATATTTCTGCCTGTTATAATCCGCAAATCCATCCTCTTCTTGTAGAGAAAGAAAACTGTCCCCGGTTTCTGCAAAAGGCAGCTCATATTGGAAACATAACCCGGAAATCTTCCCGGCATCACCGAATACCGTAGCCGGGACCGATATCCCCAGAAAAGAGATCGCACCGCTAAGCAGATTCCCTAGCCCTATAAACCCGGTATCAAGCAGCCTGATCTTCCATGCGCCCTCCTGCTCATAATAGGCGCTACGGCTTAGAAAAGCAGTGCCCGCAAATTCTGGCATGATGACCTCTCCAGGCATTTCCACCTGTAAAATACCGCTTTCATCCTGATAAAAAACAACTTCCAGCTCATAGGAGCCGCCATCCGGGAACGTCCCGCTCCCTTTCATCCGAAAAACATCTTTCTCTAAGGAATAAAACAGGCCATTTAATTCAAACGAATCGGCACTCCTCATGCGTGCATGGAACAAAAGCATAATGTAAGGCACGCCCACTGTATCATCACGGAACGTAAAAGCACCGCCTTCCCTTATGTTCTCTTCCACATGACGCGCAATCGCACGAATGTCCATAGGCTAACAGTCCTTTCTATCAGAATACATCGAGTATATTAAAACCCATAGCCGCCCCTTGGTTTAGCTGCCGCTCATTCCCCTGGAAATATCCTCTCCCCCTATGCTCATTCATGACCAGCATCGATGGATGCCCATGTCTGATCCCATCTGCCGAATAGACGGCAATCGCCCCATTGGCTGCATCGGGTATATATGTCATCGGCGGATTGGGCGCCGCCGGCGCATAATGATAATTCCCGCCATGATGGGATGCCTGTAGGCATACATAGCCAGCAGGCCCATTTGTCCTGACATGCAGCGGTATCCCCGCATACGTCGCATCCCCTGCTAACAAAACCGTGGTTCCGCTTGCAAGCATCACCCTTGCATAGACGCTTTGATGATGGGGATGTAGATGCCCTGCATAATTTATCTTGCCTGCCTGGATATTGACATTGCCATTGATATTGACCGGCGCCTGTGCCATGCCGGCTGCCACCACATGGAACGACACGGCAGGCACGGCATTTTGTACTCTATGGAAACTCGGAAGAGCGCTTCCCGGTACGTACCATTCCGTGTTCTGGGCAATATTGGCTGCCAATGCTCCATTTTGGAAAAAAGCATCCAGCGCATTACAATGATCTGCATGCCAATGCGAAATAAAGATCGTCACCGGGTTCCCCGGCCCAATATTCCCCAGTTCCGCCTGGATGGCGTTCTGCGAGTTCTGCGCCGCCGCCTGCTGATTGATGATAAAAGGATTATTGGAAACTCTCGTCCCCAAATCGAAAAAGGCGACCAAATTATTAAGATTATCCAAAATCCCGGCACAAAGCGCCGCCCCGACATAATAAAACCGTACTGTCTGGAAAACAGTTGCGCCTCCGATGGCCGCAAACTGATTGCCATTCCATAAGCTCTCCGGCGGGATGTAGGGATCATAGAGTTGCCGGAGCGCCCTCATCTCTTCACGCCCCAACGGCAGGAAACTACCGTAAGCATTGATGACGGGGTCACCCACTTCCCCCCATTCATACACCGCACAATCATGCACCTTGCCCGTCAGTTCTTCCATGTGCTCTCTGTCCGTAAGTTCGATGAAATACCAGTTCCCATACCGGTATCTGGCATAACTTATATCCTCGAAATATACAGTAAGCAATTGAAACCCGGTATTTCCCAGATATCTGCCTTTCCTGCTTAGGAAGCGTTCGTCTGTTAAGCCATATCGTAGGAAGCTCTCTAGGACTTCCTCATGCCCTCTTACGCCCTCTAGTTTCTCTCCATCGCTCACATCTTCTACTCTTTGTCTCTTACCGCCTCTAGTTTTGTCGCCGCTAAAGAAGAGCGCCAGGCATTCCTCCCGTACGATCTCAAACTCCAGCCCGATCCGCTGCCTGCCATCTATTTCCCTGTCTTCTCTTGCAAAACATGCATAATAACAATTACTCATAAGCGCCCCATCTATCTATGACAGGCCTCCATTGGCCTTCTAATCTTGGATTCCTATTCTTCTATCATTGTACCAGAAAAAAAGACATGAATTTCTGTTATTTTTGACGCTTTTTCTACCAAAATTGCTTCCAAAAAAAGACCGCCTATGATGAAATCTAAACCATAGGCGGCCTTATCGTTCCTTATTAAAAATTCGAAAATACTTCCATCTGTTTCTTCAGTTCCTCCACGATCTCCCGGTTTGTATCCATACGGCCCGTAATATCTGCCATATCCTCTACCAGGCTCTTCGTGCTGCCTGCAACTCCGGTAATGCCGGCGGCGCCGTCATCAATTGCTTTTGTAATGCTTTCAATAGAACAGGCTATCTCCGTCATGGAATTTCTAAGACGGTCAGTCCGGCTGTTAAATGCATCAATCATTTCCTTTACATAATCGGCATCCTCTTTGTACTGCTTGCCGGAACGGACAAATTCCCGGAATTCCGTCAAAATAGTCTCACTCAGATAGTCTGCCACGTCTTGTGAATTCTTTGACAAATTATGTACCGCGTTTGTGACAATCTGATTGACCTCCTGGATGCGCCCGGCAGTTTCACTACAGGAACTTGCTAAGGATTTGATCTCTGCCGCAACAGCAGCAAACCCTTTCCCGGCTTCTCCGGCACGCATGGCTTCTACAGACGCATTAAGGGCAATCAAATCGGTCGTTGAGGAAATGGTTACGATATCTTTGGTCAGTTTGGTTACCTGATCTACGCTTTTACTGTTTTCAATGGCCTCCTCAAGCACCTTCAGGATATCAGCCGCTTTCTTTTGGATTGCTTCTGTGTTTGTCTGTGCGGCTGCCTCCATCTCATTTGCCCGTATCTTCATCGCAGAAGAATACTCCGTAATCGCGCTGCATTCTTCCGCCATATCATGGACATCCTCTTTGACGCCTACGACACTGTGGTTAATATCCGCTGCATTCGTTGCCACCTTCTGGATCGCCATAGACAAGGATCCTGCAAGAGAAGAAAGCTCTCCGGCGCTTTTCCCAGACGTACGGGTATGTTTCAATACTTCTCCTGTCACCTCATCAAGCCTCGTGGAACTTTCCTGAAGCGTATCCACCGTCCCCTTGATCGGCGTGATCACATATCTTTTGATGATACGGATCGCTGCAAGCACCAATATCAGGCACGTTACAACAGAAGCCACAGCGATGACCAATGATACAAAATAAACAAATGAAAGCTTCTGTCTCGCATCGCCTGTCCTCGCGCTGACAGCCGCGTATAGCGCATCTGCATTGTCTGCTATGGCAGAGCCAAAGGTGGCGACGTCACCATTAGCACAGGCATAAGCATCCTGCGTCTTGCTTCCTGCACTCGCACATACCAGATAGACTAACGCACGCTTAAAAGAATCATAATTTCCCAAAAGCTGCGCATAAATCTCTTCATCGTCCTCCATGACATAATTTTCATACTCTTGCAAATATGCCTCTAGTTTCTTTTCTTCCTCTTTGATCTCTGCCACAACGGTGATCATCGTCTTATAGTCGGTTGCCACGATATGAGAGAGCGCCATCTTATGGATATTGGTAGTCGTATAACGGATATTCTGTAATGTTTCCAAGCCTGCCATATAATCATCCACAACTTTAGAAGCATTAAAATTCACATTGTTGATACCGAATACCGACAGCGCGTTTGAGATCAATGCAACGGCTCCCAGCAAGATAATCGGTAATATCAGACGTTGTTGTATAGTGAGTTTTTTCTTCATCTTACATTTACAAATCCTTTCCACATATACATAATCTATCTTGCAGAAACCTCTTCCGTCATCTCATCTAATTGCTCCTGTAAGCTCTGACGGGAAGGGTTTCCTGCCGCTATATTTCCCGCAAATTTTGAGACAGGATCCCAGAACTTGCCGCCTACCCGCTGTAACTGGGAGAATTCAGACTGTTCTAAAAGTGCGGCGATTGCCGGTGACTGGCTGATCTGTTCAGAATTTGCAACTACAATATTCGATGGGCCTTGCCCGCGCATTTCAAAACGCAGCCGCTGGTTCTCCTCATTCGTGATCCATTCGGCAAGCCGGGACGCCCATTCCGGGTATTCGGAATAAGCATTGACGCCGATCAGTTTACAGCCGGAAAAAGAAGCCATCTGTACCTGACGGTTATCACAAGTATAGGTTGGCAGCTTGGCAGCTCCGGCATTCTCTCCCCAAGCCTCCTTTACCGCAACGGAATTCCATACGCCGCTGACGCCTGCGATCACTGAGCCGTCCTTTACGCCATTCATAAACTCTTCATCCGTACAATTTGCAAAACCCGGGTTATCTGCAATCCGCAGCATCGCCTGCGCCACATCAAGCCCCCGGATGTCCCCATCCATCTGATTCCATGTGCAATAGTTCGTAATCCCGTCATCATTAAGTCCGACTTCAAGTCCCGTATTCCCGAAAAAAGAATATACATACCATGCCGAAGTCCAGTCCATGGTAAACAGCTTTTCCTTTGCCGCCGCTGCTTCCAGTATACCGTCTAATGTCTTAGCCTGTTCTTCCGTGATATACCTCTTATTATAATATAGAAAATACCCGTTATCTGCGGTCAACGGATATGCGTATAACTGATCGTTTACCGTAGCCGCCTCTACCGTGCTTGAAAGGTTTCTGCTCCTGATCTCATCCGCATTCTCAATAGGATCCAAAGCGCCCGCCGCGGCCAAGGCATTTAACTGGTCATCTGCAAAAGTAAATACATCCGCGCCCTCTTCTAACCCTCCAAGTAATACATCTTTACATTGGGATTCACCTTGCGCCTCAAACGAAATCTCAAAATCTGCCTGCCCTTGATAATTTGCCTGAAAGCTCTGGATAATCTGCTCCATAAGCTCCTTATCTTCCTCGGCGCCCCAGACAACAAGCTCAACTTTTTGGATTTCCGTATCCTCTATAACCGGTTCCTCTGCCACACCGCATCCGGTAACTGCCATAGCACAGAAAATCCCTGAAAACAATCCCCATAATCTTCTACTCATACACATTCCATCCTTATGCGTTCCCGTTTTTTTCCAGTGGTTATTATATCATTGAAATAAGCAGCATGCAATATGGCATATTTCCATTTATTTTAACAAAAAAACACTTCTTCATCCCCAGATCCCAAGATTAAATTATTGGAAAACCGTAAAGCCGATATTCTAGCGTTTTCTTGCTGTCCGTATAATCCAATCTACCGCCGCCTCGGCGTGAATAGGCAGCTCCCTGGTCCCATTTGACAAATCCCCGGAAGACTGGCCCATATCTCCGGGCTGTGTTTCTCCTATGCCCGTTTCGAAAGCGTTTAAGGCATATCTTGCCAACAAACCGGAAACACGTCCCCTCTCTATGGAATCCTCGCTGCCAAGAACAATCACTACCAGATCATGCTCCATGGCTCCATCGCCCGTGGTTAGGGATGTGACCAGGCACGCTCCTGCCTTATTCGTCGTCCCGGTCTTCAAACCGGTTGCTTCAGGCATATTATACAAAAGCGGATTCGTATTGCGCACTTCAAGGCCAAGCGACTCTAAAGTGGCAGATTCTAAGGAGGTGATCTCCGTGACCTGGGGATAGACTTTCAAAAGATAAGATACCAACCGGAACATATCCTCCGCGCTCATCCTGTTCTGCCGCTTTGAAGGAATGAAATCTTCAGTATAGACAGGCAGTCCGTTACTATTATAAAAAACGGTCTGGGAAAGACCTAAATCCTGCGCTTTCTCATTCATTATTCCAACGAAAGCCTCCTCCGAGCCAGCCATAGCTTCCGCCAGGCATAACGCACATTCATTGCTAGAAGGCAAAAGGGCGCCTACCAAAAGCTCCTGTACGCTAATCTCTCCTCCGGCCTCTAAAGGGATCACGCCATCGCCCGATGTGGACAACAGCGCAACCGCATCAGATACAGAAACCATCTCCTCAAGCGCAAGCTCTCCTGCCGCAATAGCCTCCATCGCCAAAAGACAAGTCATCAGCTTGGAGGTACTGGCTATCGGATAGGATATATCAGACTGGTACCGATAATAATATTCTCCCGTAGTGGCGTCCCCTACCAGTACGCTGTTGACTCCATAGAAATAGCCTGCTTGTTCCAGGTATGCTGGCGATATGCTAAATGGCTCGTTTGTCTGAATCTGTAGGGAACCTGCTCCGGGAACCGTGATGTCCACATCTAAAATCATAGCCAAGTCTGCTGCCATCATGAAACAATCATAATCGCCGGAAGGCAATTTCATAATCATGGTATAGTACAACACAGTCTCCCCATTGACCTTACATTCATTCCGCCGCAAAGAAATATCCGGGTTCTCGCTATCTTCCCAAGGAACGTTCTCCTCTCCCGTAGGCACATAGGCCTCTTCCGTGTTCAAAGAGATGGAACTACCCGTAATTTCCAAGGAAAAAGACTTATCCGTATCCTTTAACAACATTGCTATATCCCGCAGGGAATAATACGTGTTGCATTCATATCCATAATCCAAAGTTTTCACATCAATAACGGCTCCGGTATCCGTCTTCACCTGACAGATCCCAGGGATTTCGAAGCTTGCGTCTGCCCTCATTGGCAACATCGAACATACCAGAACCACGGATAATATAAGAGAACAGATTTTCTCCAGGATAGCTTTCATAAAATTACCATACCTTTCTCTTAGCCTACAACCTATAGAAGATAAACGTTGCCTATCACTTTGATGATTGCTTCAACGTATAAATCATAGGGTAATCATCTGCAAAAAGGCCAGCCGGGACACTCGCGGCAGCGCCAGCTTCCCCTGACAGAATCAGATTGTAATCTTTGCGGATATAATATTCTGCTTTCGTACTGACGGCTCCGCTATCAAACTGCCTGATCAGAATACCGTCTTCTATAACATAAGTGCCGCTGCCGTCATACATAGCCTGTAGCTCTTCTAACGGTGGCAATAGCGCCGGGCCATAAGACATCAGATAAGAAACAGTAGACATTCCAAAAGTTTCGCTTATAAGCGCTTCGATGGCTTCTTTGTCCGTGCTACCTGTATACCCTGCCATATGGAGCCGTCTGGCCACAAGTTCCTCGAACGCCATCGCAAAAGCTTCATAGGCCGCCTGATTACAAGCTTCATAGCTCTCTGGCGAAACCTTACAATTGAAAATCCCTTCCGAACGGTTTGTTTTCTCTAAAGCCATATTGACCTGTATGGTCAATCCCTGCATATAAGTCCCCATATCTTCCAGAGAAATAGAAACAGCCTCAATCTCTTGCAACCAGCTAAGGCCCGTCACAGCAGCCTGCTCTGTCATATCCAGATAGGTGACCCACTCCCCGGAAAGATCCTTATCATCTGCCGCGAAAAAATACAAATATATCAAAAATGCAGTGGAAGTTCCCAGTGTTAAAAACAATAAGGTAAATATCGCATTTTTAATGGTTTTTCTCATAATCCCCCCCTGCCCGTTCTTGTTACGGGCATCCCTTTTGGGAAAATATACGCTTAGGAAAACAGGATTTCCCTTAATTCCCCTGCCTGCCAGGACTGCCCGTCCGCCGCATAGACATCTATCCTATTTACGTCACTGCTTCTGTCCTTAAACGCCGGGAACAGGAAGCCGCACTCCGGCTCCCCAGGCTCATAATCGCCGCTTACCGGACAGACCGCACAGATTAAGAACCGGTAGACCTCTTCCGATTCCCACAGGTTCTCTTTGTCACTGGCCTTCAACGGAACATCATAACTGCCATGGAAAAAATAAATGGCATAGCTGCCATCTGTCCGGTATCTCTTTCCAAACTCCTCATAAAATATATCCAGCACCGCATCATTTTTCAGCTCACACTCTTTCAGCGCCATAAGCAATTGCCAGATGCTTCCCGGCTTCTGGTCCGCCTCCCCAAAAGCATACTCTTTTAACTGCACATTCGTATCTGAAAAAGGGATTGTCTTTGCTAGAGCAAGATTTGCCTGTTGGTCTTTGGACGAGAGCCTCAGAAAATGTTTGTTAAAAGTACCGTCCACAAATCCCTCTTCATCCAGATATGCCCCGGCAATCCGGTCAAAGCAATTTCGTTTCAAAGTCATGCGCCTGGTCAGTTCTAGCATATCTTCCCGATTGATTTTTCCCATTTGTCCATGCTCCTTGCAAAATACCGCCATATGTCCGGCTAGATATGGAATATACGGCAGTACATTTCTTACTGTTTTACTATGGAGAAATTATAACGTATTTCCTATGAAAGGACAATGCTATTGGTAACACATATCTTTAAAAATAATTATTTCACCATTATTTTAATATAATTTCATTGATAAAAAATCATATTTTGTGTATCTTCCCTTAAAATACCAAACCCCTATTAACTCCATGACAAAATATAATACTGTACAAAATTGTCCATATCTGTTTCTGCATCCTCTGTAACAATCACTTTATAATCCATACTTCCCCCTCAAATCAGAAAGCACCTGATCTGCTTCACGATATCTGCCTTCCTCACAATGTTCTCTGGAACGCTTCAACTTTGCCAATATTTCCCCTTCCGTCATCATTTCGTACGGATGGTGTTCTGCTTTGCTATTCTTCCTGATTTCAAAAGGGAAGCCATTATTCGCAACCGCCTGCGTTAAAAACATTCTGATTACGGATGTTGTATCAGTACCCAAATTTTTAAACAACATATCCGCTCTCCGTTTCAAATCATCATCTACTCTTACTTGGATCATACTCGCCATAACAAACTCCTTTCCAAATATCATTTCTAGATAATTGCGAACTAAGTTTTGGCAACTGCACATTATGCAATATAGACAAATCGTCGTAGGGTCGCTTTCGCTACATTGGCACTCGTAGCGGCACATAAGACACTACAATACAGCGTCTAAGTGCCGACGGTGCCAAAGTACCCTACTCATGATCTTGTCTATATTCCACAACTAGGTTTTGACAAATAGGAGTTTCGCAATCGCCTATATCATTTCTCTAAATTACAACTTTTTGCTTCATACCCTAAATGATATTCACATCAAAATTATATATTATAATGCTAAATCATTGCCAATTCAATACGTTTGCAATGTCTTATTTCAAATATGATGGCAATAGCGTGAATATTCGATATCTATATATTAGGTCGTAGTATCGGGTGGCGCGGATACTATCTATCCCCCCCTCCTGGCCAATATTCACGCCAATATCCGATGCAGCGAATCAATGAATGGCGCAATGAAAGCGCCGCATATCATTACTATGTCATGCGCATGATCTCTTCCATCTCCATCTGAACCCTGATCAGATCTCTTAATGCTTGTCAGTTCCTCAATCTCTTTAATCGAATACTGTCCTGTCTGATACAATTTAACAGCCTTTTTGATAACATTAGGATTTGTTTTCGGTCGCCCTCCCATCCTGCCTCTTGTTCTGGTCGCCCGTAATCCCTCACGGGTACAGTCCGCTATCGTATCACGTTCAAACTATGCAATGGCACTCATTAGGGTAAACAGAAGCTTTCCTGTAGACGTAGAAGTATCAATATTCTCTTTCAGAAAAACAGATGTACACCTCTACTCTGAAACAACTCTGTCAGCTCAATCAGATCCTTTATACTTCTGCCAAGGCGTGACAGGGATTCAATTATTTGTCCAGACCTCCCAAATTGTACATCTTAATATAAAAAGCTACTTAACATAGTCTTACTACTGTGCCAAGCAGCTCCATTTTACCTTACATACAATAAGCTTCTACTAATTTTATAATCTCCTGATTCGTCGGTATCCTTAATCCCGGAATTTCCGTTCCTATCAGGTTACCTTTTTCCAATTCAACGGTTATTATATGATAATAATTCTTAAATTCTATATAATACATTTTGGAAGTTTTTACAGGCATATTATCCTGCCCTTTGACAATGACATCTATTCCCGTATGTGTATCATAATCAATAATAGTAAAAGGAAAAAGTGATTCATCGTAGCTGCTTAATTGCATAAGAATTGAAAACACTCCATTTTCTTGTTGTATCTCTGATGGTATGTTTTCAAATGAACCTCTGCTAGCAGTCAATCGTAGCCTTTGGCAATTTATAAATGCATGTAATTTTGTGTATTCTGATCTCTTTGAAGTAATCCACTCATTTACACGTTTTATCAGCATAAAATCTTTACAAACCCAAACTCCATACAACCGCCTGATATTTTATTTCAGGAAAATTCTTCAAACTCCCTATTTTTACAATCTTCTTGCAATACCATTTAGGCTCATCTACCATATGCTCATCAAATAATTCGGCAACCCTTTTACTTTCTGGGAAAAATATGTCCATAACTCAATTCCCCAAAATCATCTTGATCCACACCCTTAAATATAAATTTTACATCCTTGTTTTTCTCAATACCAAATGTAGCTTCAACTTATCCCATTTTTGAAATTGGTGAAACAACGGCCTCGCCATTTCCCCGACTTTTAATCATAATGAAAATATCTACACATTTTACTGAATCTCTGCAAGCAGCTCTACCTCCGCAACATCAAGCCCTGAATATTTTGCAATTTTATCAATTGATAATTCTCCATCCTGTAACATCCTAAGTGCTGTTTCCTTCTTATTTTCGTTCCTGCCTTCATCTTTTCCTCTATTCAAAATTGTCCTTGCTTCTGTTTCGATCAATGCTCCACCCATAATATCACCTACACCTTTCTGCACATTCTCGTACTTCTGTGCAATTTCCTTAATCACATCGTTGGAAAGTTCTATAATTGTACGCTTGTCAAACGCGCCAATAATTCCTTCCTGTTCCAATTTATCAAGCCTTTCCAAAATGTTCCTATACTCTGCTTTCAATTCTGCTAATCTCTGCTCATTATTATTATACACCTTAAAGTTCTTTTCATGTGAGAAAATATAAAACGGAATTAACAGTAATAAGCCTTTTGAAAAAATATCATCCAGAGAATATTCCTGCACCTTCATGACCGGCACGTCATACTCTACAGTACCGCCTGGTGTTTTAATTACATACCGCATTTTGTCGGGTGACTTTTTGTATGTACGCAGATACAGCACCGCTGTATTTGGAAAAGTTACGGTCAATGTTTCATTAGTAACCTCGCCCTCGTCCAACGCAATCTGCGCATCATACTCAAACAACCGAATTGTCATCCGCCCGTCTGGCAGGCTGCTCTCACATTCCAGATGATATTTTTTCTTTTTCTTTCCATATATTATGAAATTAGTGTCCGTTATCCTTTCCTGATTCGCTGCATCCTGTTGTTCAATAAAATGTTCATTGGGATGAAACTCTATTATTTCATTTCCTGTATAGTCTTCCTTGAAAACCTCATTGATTACCGGAATGATCATTTGTCGGCAATCATTTAAAATTGTCCGAAATGCTCCGTCATATACATTTGCCATATACAATCCTCCGTATTTCTTATTTACATCATATCATTACCATATTGTATACACAACTATATTTGAAATACAATTTGCATTTTTATATCTCATACGTTTAATTCATACGATTTATCCTGAATTAACGCATAATAAGCACTTTATTCTACACCATACCGCATAAAATAAAGTGCTTATTCTCCTAAAAATCTACTCTCTCTTACCCCGGCAGGCTCCCTGCCTCAAACCGGAAGGCTTGAGGCTACACACAGCGCCCCATACCCCGCGTGTGTCAAGTTATTGTCACAAACTTTTTTCACTTTTTTTGATTGAAAATCGCTGAAACCCGCATAACTTCGTGGGGCGTGTGGTTCATTATTGCTAAGTTAGGGCAAAATTGGTGACAAATTATTGTCAAGTTGGAATGTCCGAAACAGCCTTCAGGATTTCCTCTGTAATCCCCGCCATATTCCTGTCTGCCGCATAAAGTTCCGCTCCCTGATTCTTTAACTGCCTGACCAAACCTACTGCATCTGGCACCGAACGTGACAGCCTGCTCATATTATAGACAAATACCCCATTATAAGTCCCGGCATTCCTTAAAAGTTTTTGCAGTCCGGGGCGGTCTGTCCGCAGACCGGAGATACCGTTGTCAGCATAAATATCTATCTCTGTCCGCTCTCCCCACATGCCCCGGATTTGCCCTGTCAGCACTTCTGCCTGATGCCGTACTGCCACCTGATCCGGATTCCCTACTCTTGCATATATCGCTGCCCTCATTCTGTCTCCTTTCCATTTTCGCGGAAGTTCCACATGATTTCAACTCTTTTGTCTTTATAAACGTGTATTTTCTTAATAAATATATCAACTACTTCCTGTGTCAGCATTTCCAGGTGGGAATACCGGATGATCTGCTTCATATCTTCCTCCGCCCTGCGGTATTCCTCCCGAAGCTGTTCCAGTTCTTCCCCCTGCGCATCTGCCTCTGCCGACAACTGGATCGTCTGCTCTTTTATGCTGTCCGCCTTCTGTCTGTAGCTTTCCGCAGATACTCTGCCGCAGGCATAACTTTCATATAAGGCGTCTGCCTCTGCCTGAAGCTCCTTCTTCCTTCTCTTGCAGTCTGCTATCTTCTTTTCCGTCCTCACAATACAGGACTTTTGGAAAGAAACAAGGCTTTGTTTTTCTTTTACGGCATTTCCGCGCACCATCAGTTCCCGGTTCAGCATCATCAGCACGGTTTCCTCCAGCAGATCGGCGGAAAAGTATGTACAGCACTCCGGTATCTGCAAAACAGCGTGTTTCCGGCACTCAAACCTGCGGTATTTATTCTTCCCCCGTATAGGCTTGTAAGTCATGGAATAACCGCATCCGCCGCAGAACAGTTTCCCCACAAGTGGGTTTTTCTCCCCTTTTCTGGAAGTGTCCGCATCTTTACGGAACAGGCATACCTTTTCGTAATCTTCCGGTGTAACAAGCGGCTCATGGTGGTCTGGTATCACTTTCCATTCTTCCATTGGTACAGCGATACCGTTTTTACTGCCTACAGACTTACGCTTTGATTTCCCGTAGGCCATCTCACCCAGGTAGAAACGGTTATTCAGGACAGCCCGGACAGACACATGATCCCACGCCTGCATCCTGCCGTCTTTATCCGCCCGCTCCGGGTGGCGCATCTGTGTTTTGGTCAGTATCCCCTTTTCATTGAGAATCCTTGCGATCTGGGTGCTTCCATTCCCTCTAAGGGCAAGGGCAAAAATATAACGCACGATCTCCGCTTCCTTTTCGTTCACTACAACCGTATTTTTTAATTCCCGGCTTTTCTCATACCCAAAAGGTGCCTGTCCGAAAACATATTCCCCGCTGGCGCATTTATTTTCAAATGAAGCCTTAACCTTTACAGATATATCCTTGCTGTATAGGTCATAAAGAAGCGTCTGGAATGCCGTATCAATAGGGGTTGTGCTTCCCGCATGGTCGCGGCTGTCGTAATGGTCGTTTACTGCGATAAACCGCACCCCCATGAACGGGAATATCTGGTTCATGTAGGTTCCAAGCTCGATATAATCCCTTGAAAAACGGGACATATCCTTGACAAGTACACACCCTATCTTATTTTCCCTGATCTCCTTTAACATTCTCTGCATCCCCGGCCTTTCCATGCTTGTGCCGGAATAGCCGTCATCACAAAACTCAGAGACTTCTTTTCCCCTCAGTTCCTCATTGCCGCGTATGTAGGCATGGAGCATGACCCTTTGGCTGCTGATGCTGTTGCTCTCATCCTTGTCATCCGCATCTTCCAGTGACAGCCGCAGGTAAATGGCAAGTTTATCCATTTGCAAGCACCCCTTCCAGCAATTCATTCGTATAGGCAAACTGTACTTCTATCCTTTTCCCCGGATAGACATAAATCCTCCGGATCAGGGATTCTATCATTTCCTTTGTCAGTTCCCTGCCGCTTTTCAAACGGAGAAGGGCACGGGCAGCCGCAAGGTATTTCCCTGATACGTTATCCAGGTTCTTCCTGTCCGCTTCCAGTTCTTCCTTCTGCCGGTTTAAGTCATGCAGCCTGCCTTCCTGCCGCATCTTATACGCGACATACTCACTCTGAGGGATAATGCCCTCACGGTATTCCACATATTTTGTCCGTTCTTCTTCTTTTGCGGCGGCAACAGACCTTTCCGCTTTCCTGATTTTTGCATCAATTTCCGCACCTTTTTCCCGGATCTGCTCTTTCACGATCTCTGTATATTTCTTCATTTTCCCCAGATACACAGAAAACTCCATTTTAAGGAGCGGCATCAGAATATCCACCAGTTCCGCCTTTGAAATGCGGTTCGACGCCGGGCATCCTTCCACTTTTGTCTGCCCGCCGTTTAAGCAGAAATACCCGTCCAGCCTTGCCTTGCTGCCGTCCGCATAGGTTTTCACATAACTATGTCTTGTCATTTTCCTGCCACATACGCCGCAGTAAAGCACACTGTCAAAAATATTCTCCCCTATCGGGCACCCTTCCGTCGGATGCGTATAGGATTTTGTCCTCTCATGGAGCCTTTCACACACTTTTGCCGCCTCTGCGAATATTGCCGCATCAACAATGGGGGCATGGGTGTTTTCCCTGACCACCCATTCACCTTCTGCTTTATGGATACGGTTTTTTTCGTCCCTGGCAGTGATGGAAGTCCGCCCCTGCACCAGCTTTCCGGTATACGTCTCACTTTTCAGGATGCGTTCTACGGCGCTCTTGTCCCATCCCTTATATGCCCCGGATTCCGGCATAAAAAATACTTCCCCGGTTTTCTTATATACAGAAGGCGGATTGACTTTCTGCCTGTTCAAGTCATCCGCTACCGCCGTGAAACTGCCTGTCTCGATAAACAGGCTGAAAATATGCTTCACAATCCCTTCCGTATTTTCATCCGGTAAAAGCTTCCGTATTTTTTTATCCCACCCGGCTTTATAGCCGTAGGGCGGCGGCCCTCCTACATAGGAGCCTTCCTGCCGTCTCTGTTTCAAATGCTGCTTCGCCTTTACGGAAAAATCCTTTGCATACATATCATTGACAAGGTTTTTTATCTCCGCTGCCATCTGCTTCGTATTGCTTCCCCGCATCCCCGTGTCGAGGCCATCAGCAACCGCAATGAAGCGGACGCCCAGAAACGGGAATATTTTCTCAATATAATTCCCCGCTTCCAGATAGTTCCTGCCAAACCGGGAAAGGTCTTTGACCACCACGCAGTCAATGCTTCCTAGCCTTATATCCTGCATAAGCCTCTGGAACTCATCACGGTTGAAGTTGCTTCCTGTTTTCCCCAGGTCAACATAACGGTCTACAATCTCTATCCGCTCTGTCCCTTCCCTGTTAAAATCTTCGATATATTTTTCCGCAATCTTCACCTGAACTTCAACAGATTCATTCTTTTTCTTGTCCTGATCGGATGAGAGCCTTGCGTAAATGCCTGCTTTATAACATATTTTTGCTTCTTTTACCGCCACAGCAGGGGCGGAAGTCCTCTTTGACACTCTCCCCATGCTATGCGCTCCTTCCTGCTTTCCGCTTTACTTCTTCCCTGTCCTCCAGAATCTTCCGGCCAAGACCTTCCATGATACGGAATTCGTCCATGAAATAAAAATCAATCACAATCTGTTTATTTTCATAAACATATATCCGCCTGATAAGGCTGCTCAAAGTGTGCCGGTCTATCTCCCTCAGTTCCACGCAGTCCTGGAAGGTTTTCAGACGTCCCGCAGAAAGCACTCCCTTTTTGAACATGCTTTTAATGAGCTGCTCCTGTTTCTGCATGGCAGCCTCCAGTTCTTTCCCTTTCTGCGTAAAACCGCTGTGCAGGCGTTCAAATTCCTCCTTTGTGACAACACCCGCCCTCAAATCCTCATATAAGCCGGAGCAGAGGGAATAATATTTATCCTGCTCTTTTTTCAGCCGTTCAATCTCCTTGTCATACCGGGCAACTGCTTCAAAGTTCGTCTCATACCGCACAGCCCTGTCAAAGAGTTCCTTTTCTTTCAGGAAGGAATTTGCAAACTTCCGGATGCTCTCACAGATGATCTCCTTCAGCGCACTTTCCTCTATGCTGTGCCTGCTGCACCCTTCCCCGCGGTTCTTTGTGGAACAGATATAATACACTTTGGACACGCCTTTATAGCGGGTCACGCGCCTTATCATCTGCTCTTTGCAGTCGCCGCAGAACAGTATCCCTACAAACGGGTTTAACGTCCCTGATTCCGGGCTTTTCCGCCCGTCTGTTTTCAGCAGGCGCTGTACCACCGCAAAGTCATCAGCGGATATGACTGCCTCATGGGTGTTCTCCACCTTGATCCATTCTTCTTCCGGCTTTGCGGTATGCTTCTTTACCTTATAATTGACCTTCTCCGTTTTTCCCTGAACCATGTGCCCCAGATAAACCTCATTGGTCAGTATCCGTTTTACCGTGGCATTCCCCCAGACACTGCTTCCTGTCCCGGAAAAACCACTTTGATAATGAAGCCCCATTGACTTTTTATATTCTTTGGGAGAGAGTATGCCCAGGCTGTTCAGCTTTTCCGCGATTGCGGATAACGCCATCCCCTCAATCTTCCATGCGAATATCCGCCGCACGTTCTCCGCCGCGTATTCATCTATGACCAGCCGGTTCTTATCTTCCTCACTCTTTTTATACCCATAGACGGCAAAGGCAGATACGCACTCCCCGTTCCTGCGCTTTACCTCAAGCTGGCTTTTTACCTTTGTGGAAATATCCCGGCAGTAAGAATCGTTTATAAAGTTTTTTACCGGCAGGACAATGGAGCTTTCCCCTGTGTCCGCCGATATGCTGTCAAAATGGTCGGTCAGCGCAATAAAGCGCACGCCAAGAGCCGGGAAAGTCTTTTGTATGTACCTCCCGGATTCAATGTAATCGCGCCCGAAACGGGACAGGTCTTTCACTACCACACAGTTCACCCTGCCTGCCTCAATGTCGCCGATCATCCTCTTAAATTCTGGCCTGTCGAAATTGCTCCCTGAAAAGCCGTCGTCCACATAGATGTCATAAAGCTCTATGTCCGGCTGCTCCCGTAAGAATGATTTGATGAGTTCCCTCTGACTTCCGATGCTGTTGCTCTCGGACTTATTTAAACCGTCCCTGTCCTCGTCATCCCTTGAAAGACGGAGGTACATGGCCGCATAGAATTGTTTTGCTTTCACTGTATCACCCCTGACTTTTTATTAGCTAACAAGGATAGCCGTTATCCCATTTAAGCCTGAAAGCCAGGGTTTCCACTGAATTTAATCCTGACTTTAGATTAACATAACTTTTTTCTCTTTTCAAGGATAAACTGCATCCCGCCCGGTTAAATATGTATCTCCGCAAGCCGCCGCAGGTATTCCTCCATCTTGTCGTCAATGGTCGGCCCCTCCTCCATGAAGCGGACTTTCACAATATAGTCCCCGATCCGGTGAATGTATACGTTATTGGTCTGTGCTGCAAAAGAAGCCAGCTTCTGGGGGACGGGTTTTTTCGTGTCAACCACAATATCCCTTAAATCCGTCAGGCTGTTAATATCTACATCCCGTATATCCACAGCCGCCATCTCCTGTAATTTTTCCCTTGTCAGTTCCATATCCTGCCCCTTGACCGCCTTTCTATATCTTATTTCCAGTTATGGTTGTCTTATCACAAAAACCTGTGCCCTCCCTATACCAGCGGGATGGTACACTGTACGCACCGCCCATTTACCAGAACGGTATGGAAAAGGCTTGTGACAACCAGTGCATTACCCACGGAAGCGGTAAGGGAGTTTCCTGCCCCCGCGCTGCCCGTTATACTTTTCCAGTATCACACGGGCGAAACGTAGGGCCGTGTTGCTTGTGGAAAAATCCGCCCGTCCCCTGCGGTTGATCTCATCCGGGTCGCACTGCGAGAGCCGGGAAATAAAAGTCTTATCGTTTATCTCCGTATCGTAAGCCTTAACAAAGAGCGCCATGCCGGAAAGTACAGCCGCTGTCAGGGAGCGCGGGTCTCCCTCCCAGGCGTCCCACAAAAGCTGTAACATGCGGGTAAAGGATGCGCCGCCCAGCAGACGGTAAGCATTTAGCAGCGCACGGGTAGATACGATCTCTCCGGTTTTCCCGTGGCTTTTCCCAAGCGCCCATATAAAGCCGCCGTTTTCGACTAACCGCTTGACTTCCGTGATCTCCGCATCCGTGCCGGATTCCGCCAGCACATTTGTGGACTGTGACAGGCTCAGGCGCTTCTTAGCCTTGTCCAGCTTATAGCAGAGGTCAGCTTCCTGCTCATAAGTCAGGCCGTCATAGACCTTGCAGTCCACCATGACGCCCCTGCCGCCGTTCATCTTCCGCATGGCGGAAATGCGGTGCTGCCCGTCCACTACATAAAATCTGCCGTCACGGAAACTGACCGTGACCGGGTCAAGCAGGCGCTCGTCCCACTCCCTTATCAGCCGCTCCACCTCTTTCGGGTTTACCGGGCGCTGGTATGGAAGGCCGGAAGTCAGGCGGTTTGTGTGGATGGAACGCACAACACCCGGATTGCTGTACTCCGGGTCTGGCTGAAGCGCCGGTTCCGGTTTTGGTTTTACCGGTTTTGAAGTATTATGCTTTTTTCTGTAACTGCTCATGTTTTCATTGTCCTTTCTACTTTATGTAATAACTGCCCGGCGGCGGCGCAGATGGAATCCGTCAGTTCCCGGAGGATGGATAACTGCTCCGGGCTGACAAAGGGAAATACCGTGTCATAATAAGGGTCACTGTACCAGCCGATCTCTTTATGGAATTTCCGGACGAAAGCCTCATATTCTTCCAGGAAGCTGTCCGGCGTGCCGCTGCAATCCTTATCCGGGTCTTTCAGTTCCGCTATCATATCCTTTAAACTGCCCCCTGCTTTTTCCGGTTCTTCCTTTTTCTTTTCTGCATATTCACCCATGTTTCTGATCTGTTGTGTTGTCAAAAGCCTTGCCGCTTCTTTCTGGTCTTCCGGTTCTAAGCGCGAGAGTTTTAACGCCTCCTTTTTGGAAATCTTTTTATCCGCATTTTTGATGATTTCCTTCGCTTCCTGTGTCAGATTTTTTGCGGTCTGTATCTGCCGTTCCACAGTCCGGGGGACTACCCCCAGCTTTTCAGCGGTGTCCTGCGCAAATGACTTCGTTTCTAAAAACGACATTTTGTCGCTTTTAGAAGTCTGGCCATTGCGCATCCCCCGTTTTGTTTCCGGGTGTAGGGTCTCATATATTTCTTTCCGGCGCAGGAGTATCTCGCCGTATTCCAATGTAGACATGTCGCTCCTGACAATGTTCTCATCAATCTCCGCCAGTTCCGCCGCCAGCCCCTCCAGGCTGCTGACAGTGCAGTCCACTTCCGTCCACCCAAGCCTCTTTACCGCTTCCAGACGGTGGAGGCCGGCGATCAGGAAGTTATCACGGTCTATGGTAAGGGGATTCAAAAGCCCGATTTCCCGTATACTGTCCGCCAGTTCCCCTACATGGCAGGTGTCAAGGCTGCGCCGCCCTTCCTTTACCTGAATTTCTTTTATGGAAAGCCGCATATAAGCAACACCCCCTTATCCTCTTTATCTTTTTTACTGCCTGCTGGATGGAACACCATGCGCCGCAAACCCCGCCTATTCATCAGTACGCATCAAAAAGGCTTGTGGCGGCAGGTCTTACATCCCGCCAGACACCACCACACTTCGCGTGATGTCTTATTAAATAGAAATCCGGCAGGCGTTTCTCCACACCTGCCGGAAACATCAAAGGCCGCCACGCTCCGCGTGACAGCTTATTAAGTAAAAGGATAACCGTCCGGAAAGTCCATGTATAAAACTCCTGTGTTTCCGGTGCCGGTTCCTGCAAAATCATAAAGTTCCTGTTTTGTGCCGTATTATCAGGCGGCGTGACCGCCCTTCTGCCCACCCCCGGCACGGGAATATCCAAGCCGCCTACGGCTCCATAAGCGCCATGATACCGACAGCAGGTGGCGGCAGGTGACTAAGCTGCCCAAGCCATGCCCACAGTATCCCCCTTTCACCCTGCGGTACGGGAATATGCTGGTTCTCCTTGATCTGGCGGCTCATGGCGGTTCCGGCGCTGCCATGCGCCGTTTACAGGCCCTCCGGGTTGCCGCTCGTGCCTTTGAAGTCATCTTGTTTGACAGGAACATCAGGGGAGGGAGGGAAAAACTTCTTCCCTCCCTGTCCCATCCGTACCCGCAGGCAGTCATCGCGCCCGTGCCTGGGCCGCTTGCTGTTTTCACAGCCCCGCACAGATAGAGAAACTTGAATACTGGTTATGAACAGAGTTTTCCCCTGTTATTTTCCAATGTCCGTAAGAGGGAATAAAAACCCCCTCATAATGTAAGGGACTGTACCAGCATCCTGATAGAAAAAAATCTGATTATTTTTCCATCAATTTTCTCAGCTTGTCCAAAAGCCTGTTTTTCCGGTAGTGGATAGTGTTCTGCGAAACGGCATACAGCCCTGCCACTTCCCGCTCCGTCTTTTCCAGATAGAACAGTTCTTCCAGAAGCGCCATCTCCTCCGTGGAAAGACTGTGCAGGACAGCCCGCAGTTTCTCTATCAGGTCTGCCCTGACCACCCTGTCCTCTACGGAATCGCCTGTTGCCGCAAACTGCCAGTCCTGCTCCACAAGCTGTTCATAGGACAGTTCCCGGCTGGGGATATAACGTATTTCCTTCGTTTCCGGGTTTACCTTTGTATGCCCCTTTTTCAGCCTGCCCATAAAATAACGCTCCTTATCCTCCGCGCGGTAGTATTCCCGGTACACTTCCTCACTCACCGGTACGGGCTGTCCGTTTATGTATAAATAGAAATCTCTTTTCTCCATGTATTTTCCCTCCGAAATTCTGAAATAAAATGGGTTCCAGAATCCCGGAGGGAGGGGCACGGCACCGTAAGGGAACGACACCCTGCGGCAGAAAACGACATAAAAAAAGCCGCACCCGGAAAGTTCCAGGCACGGCGGGAAGTTTTCTGTATTTTATTGGAAATTCATAAGGACGTGGGGAATTTTTTGTCGATAGCAGAAGCGCCGCAATCCCTGTAAGGACTGCGGCGCTTCTATGTGTCTGTTCTGGTTCTCCTGTCTTTCCCCCTGGTTCCACCAATATATTCCCCTTACCAGCGGGAAACGATATTTCTTCCTAAGATTTTTAATGATTCCCTGCTTATTTGTAGTAAAAGGAATTATAAACGATGATATTGTCAACAAATTATCGTAAGTTTGTCAAAAGATGAGCAGATAACGCAAGTTACGACGAAAAACGGCATAACCGCAAAGATTACACCGTTTCTATATGTTTGTGCTATGTATCGTCCTGGATGAACCGGTAGCCCACGCCGCGTACATTTTCAATGCGGCAGGAAGTACAGTCTGCTTCCTCCAGCTTCCTGCGTATCCGGTTCAGGCAGGAATGGAGGCCATTATCGGCATCCCGCAGGTAATCGTCACCCCACACCTCACGGTAAAGCTGTTCATTCGTAAATACCCGTTCCGGACTGGATGCAAGCAGGCAGAGCAGGTTAAACTCATACCGCGGAAACTCCATTTCCTGCGAATTGATAAAAACCTTGTGATAATCCACGTTAATAAGTAAAGTACCCTTTGAAATAATGATGAAAGGCTTCTGATCAACCTGGTTCAATTCCGTATAACGCCTGATTAACGCATAGCTGCTGGCGAAAATTTCTTCCACATAACTATCTGACCACTTAATATATTCATCTGCACCTGCTTTAATCGCAGCAATTTTTTCTGCACTGTCATACTGCCGGTTTAATACCATGATTGGGGCGTTTGTCAATCCCCGTGTAAGTTTTAATGAGGTTAAATACTCCTGTCCGTCTGAAAAAATAATAACCAACAAATAATCGGTATTCCTCGACAGTTCACAGGCAACCTCCCCAACACCAGATACTATGCGGGCAAATATACCATCTTTCTGCCATTCTCTCCGAAGGTCAGACAACTGTGGTCTTTCTTGGCATAATATCAATATCTTTCTTTCCATAATTGCCTCCTTCTATTACGCATTATAAAAATTTTCTGGTTTTCAGTCATTGTCATTTCCCGACTTACAGTTTTTTTCCCCGAAATACAGGTATCGCCTTCATAGAAAAATTTTCGGTTTTCCTGTTTTCAAGACATTTTAAACTTTTGCTTTTAAATCTTACTTATGTAATATTTTAATTATTACATAAGTAAGATTTAAAGTCAACTTGTTTTCAAAAATTGACATTTTCATAAATAGACTCTATAATATTTATTACAGACGTAAGAATTAAGGAGGCTTCAAAAATGAAGGAATTGCCGCAGATTTCAGAAGCAGAATTTGAAGTGATGAAAGTCATATGGAAGCACGCACCGATCAATACGAATGAAATAACGGACAAATTAACACATACTACCAAATGGAGTCCTAAAACGATACAGACTCTAATCAAGCGTCTTGTGACAAAAGGGGCGCTTTCCTATGAAAAACAAAGCAGGGTATTCGTTTATACGCCTCTGATAGAAGAAAAAGAATACATCGGGCAGGAAAGCCATTCTTTTCTTGAGCGTTACTATGACGGGGATATTACCGCAATGCTTTCCGCCTATATTGAAGATGACAGGCTTTCTGAATCAGAAATAGACACCCTGCATTCACTTCTCCATAAAGGGGCAAAAAGGAGGGATTAGCATGGCAGATTTCGGGATACGTTTTTTCATCTGCAATATTCTCATTTGTGCCATCATAGGCATACTGCTTATGATAAAAAAAGTATTGAAAAATCACCTGACCAGCCGGATGCAGTTCAATTTATGGTTCCTGCTGCTCGGACTGTTAGCAGTTCCGTTTATCCCGGTTCGTCCGGTTCAGTTTTCACAGATTATTTCATTACTTGATAAGTGGAAGAACGCTGCGTCAGCGGGTATGGAAACTGTTACAGAAACAGCGGTAAATATGGAAGCATCCGGCACTGCAAGACAGATGAATGATTTTGCGCTGTCCGTAAGCAGCAAAACGCCATCTGTTATCGGGCTTATTCTGCTTGGGATATGGATCACCGGTATCTTTGCAATGCTGCTGTTAGTAATAAAATCGAAAAACCGCCTGAACACTTTGAAGAAATCTGCGCTTCCGTTGCAGAACAGGGAAGTCCACATATTATACAGCAACTGCTTAAGCGAGCTGAAAATAAAAAGGGACATTCCCATTTACAGCACCGCCTTTTTGAAATCCCCTATTATTGTGGGATTGTTCAAACCTTGTATTTATCTGCCAATCCACCTGATTTCGGATTTCAATGCCGTGGATATGCGATATATACTGCTACACGAATTACAGCATTACAAACATAAGGATGCCATTGCAAGCTATCTTATGAACCTTTTCGGCGTACTGTACTGGTTTAACCCATTGGTATGGTATGCGCTGAAGGAAATGCGAAGTGACAGGGAAGTCGCCTGTGATACCTCTGTCCTGAAGCTCCTTAGCGAAAACGACTATGAAGATTACGGTGATACAC
>CAJTSL010000007.1:22499-100088 GCA_910578845.1 uncultured Lachnospiraceae bacterium | reverse complement strand
GAATAATCAGCAGCAACTGAAAACAAAAACAGGGGATATCTTGAAGGGGTCTTTTGGGGCTTCAAGGTTCGGGCTATCTGCGGTACCTCCTTGTTGGCAGGGTAGCGATACACGGATCCACGTTTTAGGACAGCAGAGCCCACGGCGGACCATTGACCTGTAGGTAACCAATCCACGAATAACGGAGTGGCCAAATGCCGGGAACTGTTAATCAAAAGGCTTCTTCAAGATATCTCCTGAATACAAATGTGGGTTTTGTCAGAGAAAAAGTTTGTTATTTTTTGATTTATCTCTTGACAAAAGTCACTTCATAACGGAGGAGGTATTTCATGTCAGCTTTTTTTGAACGGGTAGATAAGATGAAACCGGTATTTGACATTACATATAAGATTGTCTTATTCGTATGCAAGATACTATTGATTCTGGATATCTTAATTACAACGATGAGTGTAATTGGCAGATATGTTTCTTTTATTCCTGATCCGGCATGGAGCGAAGAAGTGGTGCTTACCTGTATGGCATATATGGCAGTTTTGTCTGCGGCGCTTGCCATACGCCGCGGCGCGCATATCCGTATGACAGCGTTTGACCGTTTCTTACCGGCAGGGTTAATTCGTTTCTTAGATATTTTAGCGGATGTCTGTGTTTTGATCCTTGCTTTTGTCATGATCTTCGTGGGGTGGAAGTATGCTGCAGGACTTGGAGCAAAAGGAACTTATGTGAGCATGCCTTGGCTGTCCAGATTCTGGATGTATTTCCCGGTGCCTGTAGCGGGTATCGCAATGGTGATTTTTGAAGTGGAGACGCTTTATAATCATCTGAAAAATATTGTATTGAAGGAGGGAAAGGCATGAGTACAGAGACAGTAGCGATTTTGGTATTGTTGGTTAGTTTTGCGGTAATGATTCTTCTTCGTTTCCCGATTGCTTATGCAGTTGCGCTTTCTTCTCTTTTGTGCCTGCTCTATCAGGGGCTGCCGTTTACAACGGTCTGTCAACAAATGGTGAAGGGCATCAACTCTTTTAGCTTAATGGCGGTGCCGTTTTTCATCACAATGGGGTGTCTGATGGGAAGCGGTGGCATTTCGGATAAGCTGATTGCGTTAGCCAATGCGTTTGTCGGATGGATGACAGGCGGTATGGCGATGGTGAATATTGTGGCATCTTATTTCTTTGGTGGTATTTCGGGTTCTGCGGCAGCGGATACAGCATCCCTTGGCAGTATTCTGATACCGATGATGGTAGACCAGGGATATGATGACGACTTTTCTACGGCAGTGACCATTACCTCTTCCTGTGAGGGGCTTTTGGTGCCACCGAGCCATAATATGGTCATTTACGCGATGTCGGCGGGCGGCGTTTCCGTTGGCAGCTTATTCCTTGCAGGTTACATTCCTGGTGCGCTGCTTGCGATTTCTTTGATGATTGGCTCGTATATCATCTCCAAGCGCCGGAATTATCCCAAAGGAGATAAGTTCAGTTTTAAAAATCTGTTGAAACAGCTTAGTGTTTCTATTTGGGCGCTTGCGGCAGTCATTATTGTAGTGGTAGGTGTTGTAGGCGGTTGGTTTACGGCGACGGAATCGGCAGCCGTTGCGGTTATCTATAGCTTGCTTGTCAGTGTGTACATTTATAAAGGATTAGACTGGAAAGGTGTATGGAAGGTATTGGGTGATTGTGTAGACACTTTATCTATTGTGTTGATTTTGATCTCTACGTCCAGTATCTTCGGGTATTGTCTGACGACCTTGCATGTGCCGAGCCTTGCGGCAAATGCGATTATTGGATTAACGGATAACCCGATTTTGATCGCGTTATTGTTGAATTTGATTTTGCTTGTATTGGGCTGTATTATGGATATGGCGCCTATTATTTTAATTGCGACGCCCATTCTTTTGCCGATTGCAACGTCAATTGGCATCAACCCGATCCAGTTTGGCATTATGATAGTGTTAAATTGTGGGATTGGTTTGTTGACGCCGCCAGTAGGCTCAGTTTTGTTCATCGGTTCTGCGGTCGGTAAGGTCAAGATGGAGAAAGTTGTTAAAGCTACGTTGCCATTTTATGTGTGTATGGTAGTTGTATTGCTTTTATTGACGTTTATTCCAGAGATTACGATGTTCCTTCCGAATCTGTTCAGCTAGTAGTGTAAAAAATCCATATAGGGAAGTCTGTGGGAAGGGAAAGGTATGGTTATGGATGTGCGGTATCAATTTCAGAGCAAAATAAGAGCAATTGATTTCTGGCGTTTATCCATGAGCCGTACTTACCATTCGCTCGTGGGCGTATGTAACATTGTGTTTGCCATTGCCATGATCCTTTTAACATTGCGGTTTTGGAAACAGGCAGGCGATATGGCGCAGACGTTGCTTTTTCTCGCTTGTATTTTCGTTCCGGTCGTACAGCCGATCGGTGTTTATATAAAGGCAAAAGCGCAGATGGCGCTTATCCCGCAAGGGACTGCGCTTGTTTTTGCAAATGATGGCATCCATGTCTCACTTGGCAGCGAGACAGAGTTTATACCGTGGATGCGTGTAAAGGGCGTGAGAAAAGAAGCCGGAATGGTAATTGTTTTCACCGATGCCAACCATGGTTATATGCTTACCAACCGGGTTTTAGGCAGACAAAAGGATGATTTCTACAACTATGTGAAGGCGCAGATATAAGGATTTGCTTTCATCTCAAACAGCGGCCATTTCGCCTGGAGGTAGTGTAGCGAATCAGATAGATAAAATGGACAGTCTGTATTGTAAGCCAATATAGGCTGTCCATGTTGTCAATTATAAGTTTTCGGATATAAGGATGGTACATTCATGAAGCAGCGCCTGAAAAGGTTATGGCAGTCATTAAAAATCAAACAGAAGATTGGATTTTTCACCAGTATCGTGTTTTTGATTATTTTTTTGTCTATCTTTTTGGCGGTCTGGGTGGCAAAATATTCTTTGTTTGATTTTTCTGTTATTTTAAACAGTAATTCAAAGGTCAGTGATTTTGTACAGTGCATAGAAAATGAAGCGGATTGTTTTGAGGCTTATGTCAAGACCGGGAATGAGGAAAACTATGTCCAGCTAGAGAGCGCGATAGTGGCTACGCAGAAGACTGTCGGACAGCTTCCCTATGATTATGAGAAAATCGGGGAGATACGTTATGCGAAGACATGGTCTATCCTAAATATGTACCAGGTGTATTGCGATAAAAGGGACTTCGTCCTGGGAACAGCAGAGAAGAGCAGGGATTACATTGTGGCTTTGTATGAAGCCTATGATATGCAAGATTATTTACAAAGTTATGCCAAGCAGCTTATGCGCGATACTTTAGAGGATGGTGTCAGTGTCTATACGGGAAAAGTCAGGATGATCATTATCATTCCTGTCTTGCTGATGGTATTTGAGTTGCTTTTCTTCTTATGCATCAGGAAGCTTTCGGAATTGATGAACAGCTCTATCGTGTCGCCTGTTATGGAATTGGCGGAAGCCTCGCGTAAGATCGCGGGAAATGATTTCTTCATAGAGGATATCCAAGTGCAAAGCGAGGATGAACTTGGGGAGCTGGTGCTTGCTTTTAATAAAATGAAGTATGCGACCGGAGAATATATTATGGCGTTAGAGGAGAGGCGTAAGGCACTGGATTTATACCATGCGGAAGAATTAGAGAAGATAGAGATGGCGGCGCGGTTAGATGCAATGGAGCTTGCTTTGTTGAAAAGCCAGATTCATCCGCATTTTCTATTTAACACTTTAAATGTCATTGGCGGCATGGCAAACCTTGAGGGCGCACAGACCACGGAGGCAATGATACAGTCGCTTAGCTTTCTGTTCCGTTATAATTTAAAAACGCCGGAGGAAAAGGTTTCTCTAGAGCGTGAGCTGAAAGTCATTAAAGACTATATGTTCATACAGGAAATGCGTTTCGGCGGTAGGATCACGTATGAGATTGACTGCCGGACAGATGCGGAGGCGGTGCTGGTCCCGACTTATACATTCCAGCCGCTTGTAGAGAATGCGATTATACATGGGCTTGCTCCAAAAGAGGAAGGCGGGCATATTTTGATACGGGTTTGTGAGAAAGCGGGCAAAATATGTATTATTGTTGCGGATGAAGGCGTAGGGATGGCAGCAGAGACGTTGCGGCATCTAAGGAAAGGGCTGCGGGAAGACGAGACGGGACGCACAGGGCAAAACGGCATCGGCCTTTTTAATATCTATAGAAGGATCCATACGATGTATGAAAGCGGTAAAATGATGATACACAGTAAACCGGGCGTGGGAACGCTTATTCGTATTTATATTACAGATGAGAGGGAAAACCATTTTGGCAAATGACAAGTGTCGTATTTTAATTGCAGATGATGAACCGATTGAGAGAATGGTAATTCATAAAATAATACAAAGCTACTTCGGGGCTGAGGTAGAGATTTGGCAGGCAGAAAACGGACGGGAAGCAATTGAGGTCTTCCGTGAACAGGATTGTAGGATTGCATTGCTGGATATTTCCATGCCAGGCATCGACGGGTTAGAAGCAGCAGAGGAGATCCGTAAAAGGAACCAGTCATGCAGCATCATTTTTCTGACGGCATACGATGAGTTTAATTTTGCGAAACGCGCCATCAAGGTGCGCGCACTGGATTATCTATTAAAGCCTTGTGCGAGAGAGGAATTGATCGCGGTTTTGGAAGATGCGGTCTATCTTTCCAAACAGGATGAAGATGAAGCAAAGGCATCTATGCAAATGACAGAAACAGAAGTAAAGGATGAAAAGCTGGAACTGATGAAAAACCGGGTTTTGGCAGACAATATACAGGAATATCTTGAGACACATTATATGGAAGACATTAGCTTGCAGGATGTGGCAGCGCTTTTGCATTATTCTGATGCATATTTCTGTAAATTCTTCAAACAGAATTTCAATAAAAGCTTTATTGTGTATTTGTCGGAACTACGGATTGAAAAGGCGAAGGAGCTTCTGTCAGATATTACAGTGAACATCAAAGAAATAGGACAGAAAGTCGGTTACCGGGATTCGAGTTATTTCACGAAAGTCTTTAAACGGATTACCGGGGTGACACCGAGCGAATATAGATATAGCTAGAATAGGGAAATCGTGATAGGATAAGCAGGCATGGAAAGGGAAAAGGAGAACGGAGCGTTTATGGGAGCGGAAGACATCAAAAAGAAAAAATTGTATTTGCTCATATGCGTGACGATAGCATTTGCAATCTTGTTAGCGCTGTTTATCTTAAACCGGAAGCATACCGCCGTACCGGAATATGTCTTCTCTTATGCCGAGAATCAGACGAAAGACTATCCGACAACAATGGGAGGCTTGTGGTTTGCCAAGTTAGTAGAAGAACGGACACAGGGACGGATCCGCATTCAGGTACAGCCAGAAGGTGTATTTGGCTCAGAGGCGGAAGTCATACGGCAGATGCAATACGGTGGCATTGATTTTGCCAGGATATCCATTGCGCAGCTTGCGGATGATATCCCTGAGATGAAAGTGTTGCAGCTTCCGTACCTGTATGAAGATGCTTCCCATATGTGGAGAGTCCTAGACGGGGAAATTGGGGAACGCTTTCTGGAGTATTCTGCAGAGCATGATTTAATTGGCCTTTCTTGGTATGATGCCGGCGCTAGGAACCTATATTGTACAGATCAGCCGATAAGGAGATTACAGGATATGCAGGGAATGCGTATCAGGGTACAGGAGGCGGAAATGATGTCGGAGATGATCACGGCATTAGGAGCGGTACCGGTACAGATTCCATATGATCAGGTGTATGCGGCATTAGAGCGTAGGGAAGTGGGCGCTGCGGAAAACAATTGGTCATCTTATGTAGCAATGCAGCATTACGAGGTGGCGGGATATTATACGGTAGACGAGCATGTAAGGATTCCTGAAATGCAGATATGCGCCCGGCATACATGGGAACAGCTTACTGTAGAAGATAGACAGATTATTCTGGAATGTGCCAGGGAGTCGGCTCTTTATGAGAGGAGACTGTGGACGGAATATGAGAAGAGGGCAAGAGAGACTGCGCTACAGAACAATGTAGAGGAAATTATGCTCTCTGCGGAAGAAAAGAAAAAGTTTCAGGCGGCAATGGAGCCGATTTATGAGCAATATATGGAAGACTATGGCGAAGACATAGAGAAAATACTGGCATTGAGTAAGGAATGAGAGGTACAAGACAGATGGGATATCTAAAGACAGCAGAAGAAAAGAAACAATTGGTTTTTACCTATCTAGCGTTTATGCTAAACGGCATGTTGGCGTTGTCCATAGGTTCGTTATTGCCGTTTATCCGGGAAGCGAAAGGTCTCGGATATGTATTTGCAGGCACGATTGTGAGCTTGCACTCCGTAGGAAATCTGTTATCGAGCTTCGGGGCGGGGACAATATCTGTATTGTTGGGGAGGAAAAGAAGCATTTTGCTCTTTAACGCCTGTTATGCGCTTTCTTATCTCCTGATAATTTATGGGAATCATAATGTCTCGCTTGCGCTTGCTTTTCTGATGACTGGCTTGGCACGGGGCGCATCAAGTAATTTTGGGAATTATACGGTCAATAATCTGGCGCCGGGCAGAGCGGGGTTCTTAAATGCCCTGCATGCTATGTTTTCTGTCGGCGCATTTTCATTTCCGATTTTCCTGACCGTGATAACGCGCACGAATAGCGCAAGATGGGTTGTTGCATGTTATTTTCTGGTTGCGATGGGGATCTTAAGCTGGCTTTTATACTTTTTCACGCCGGTTACTGAGAATCCGAAAGAAAAGGCGGGGAAAAAGGCGAAAGACGGGAATTTTGGATTTTTCCGGGAACCGCTATTTTACTTATGTACGTTTACGCTATTTTTCTATTTATGTGCGGAGCAAGGCGTAATCGGCTGGCTGATTACCTATTTCGTAGATACTGGGCTGCTTGGCAGTTCCTTATCACAGCTTATGGCGAGCGTACTATGGATTATGATATTAGCGGGACGCCTGACGGCTGCCGGTTTATCAGGAAAGCTGAAAAAAGAAAAGCTATTGTTTGCCATGGGCATTGGTTTTGTCTGTTTCTTTTTCTGGCTGCTATTTAGTAAGAATACGGCGTTCATTGTCATGGGGATTATGGGATTTGGCTATAGTATGGCAGGTATTTATCCTGCGACAGTTTCCTTTTGCGGTAAACTGATACAGAAATATTCTATGGCATGGAGCTTTATTCTGACAGTGGCAAGTTTTGGTTCCATCCTGATGCCGATGATCATAGGAAGGATTGCGGAGAGCGTGGGCATTGCTTATGGAATGAGTTCTATTGTCGTTGTGGTGCTGATTGACTTGGCGCTGATCATTGCGCTTAATTTATATATTAGGAAGCACCCGGAAGAGTTTGGAGGGTGAAGAAAAACTAACCCGGCCGCAGATTTTATTAATCGAATAATTGTGCTTGCGGCCTAATTCGCAAGTTGAGCAAAAATGGAGGATTAATATGAAAACAGAGAAGAATAGGATCTGGAATTTCCATACGGATATTGAGGGAGAGGAAGGAGCATCAGGCATTATGCGTAAGATTCTGGCGTATACGGATGAATTGATGGTCGTAGAGAATCATTTTGAAAAGGGCGCGGTTGGCGCGTTGCACCATCATCCTCATACACAGGCGACTTATGTAGTGAGCGGGAAATTTGAGTTTGAAATTGCCGGAGAGAAGAAAACGATCAGCCGTGGCGATACGCTCTTGAAAAAGGACGGGATTGCGCATGGATGTGTGTGCTTAGAGGAAGGTATTTTATTAGATATTTTTACGCCGATGAGAGAAGATTTCGTCGGATAGGACATGACAGGGTAGGATAGGTATCGGATAGGATATTTTCTGGAAATGAGCTGCCTATCAGAGTCTTTGCATTAATGCGACATAAATCGCGATATTGCCGCTTGTTATTTGAAAATACGCTTTGTACAATAAAGATATCACCATGAGTCAGAGCCGGGGATATGCCTTGATCGCATGTCATCGCAGTAAACTGCTCTGACATGGGGATTAGTATGATTTTATGTTGAGGTTTGGACAGTGTATGAAGCGTGATATTTTGGATGCGAAGTTTTTCGATACCCGGATTAGGGAGGAAAATATCGGGGGAAAAGAGAGAGTCCTTGGTTACTTTCTTGGCCCGGTCAGTGTTGTTTTCTTAAATAGTGTCTTGAATAATTATCTTAATGTATATTATACGGATGTCGTGCAGCTAGGGCATGTCTGGAACGGTTGGTTCTTAACGGTTTTTCCGATTGTGGTCAAAGTCCTGGATGCACTGACATTTCTTTTGATGGGAATCATTGTGGATCGGTTTTATTCCAGGCAGGGCGTTGCCAGGCCTTGGATTTTATTTTCTGCCCCGCTTCTGGCGCTCAGTTTCATTCTATTGTTTTTCTTTCCCTCCGGTAACAGGGGATTGATGTTGATCTGGATCTTTGTCAGTTATAATCTGTTTTACTCCATTGCTTATACAGCCTATAATACATGCCATACGTTACTTGTCCCACTCTCTACAAGGAACCGGGAACAGAGGGGAAAGCTGTCTGTCCTTACGAATACGCAGGGGATGTTCTCAGGGATGCTGGTAGCGGTGATGTTTCCCACATTCGTGATCCCGGCAATAGGGATCAGCCGCCGCAACTGGATTGTGCTGATGGCTGCCTTGGCGGCAGTGATGTTGCCTTGCGTGCTTTTGGAATATTTCTATACAAGAGAGCGGGTTACGGAGGAGAGCCGTAAGCGTGGGGAACAGCATATTGATAATGTAGAAAATGCTGGATTGGACCATTGTGCGGAAGAGGGCAAAATAAATGTAGGACAAAATGCCGCTTCCCATAAAAGGAGCATGAAAGAACAGTTGCGCCTATGCCTGCAAAGCCGTAGCTGGACTGTATTGATGATCTATCTGGTCTTAAGCCAGCTAACAGGGTTTCTGGCGTCATTTGGGACATTTTACTATTGCAACTGGGTATTGGGAAGTTATAATGATGGATATACGCAGGCGCTTTATTATGCGGTTGGCAATGCGCCACTTGGGTTAGGGTTATTCTTATGCAGGCCGGTTTGTAAGAAATTCGGGCGGCAGAATGCAATGGCGGGAGGTTTTCTCCTGGCGGCGGCAGGGACTGCTGTCTGTGTCTGGAATCCGCAGAATATAAAGGTGGTATTGGCCGGACAGGTATTGAAATCCATCGGTTTGATCCCTTCGACATATATGGTGTCGGCTATGTTAGGGGATGCGTTAGATGATGTAGAGGAAAAGACCGGGGTCAGGTGTGATGGCTTTTCGTCGTCGGTCTATAATATTGTATTTACATTGACGACGGGAGTGGCGATGTGCATCTTGAACCTGGGGCTGACACAGCTTGGCTATGTGGCGCCGGAAATGGATGATATCCCGTTACAGAATGAGGCGGTACGGGGATTTTTCACTTTTTGTACGGTAGGGCTGCCGACTATTCTGTATCCTCTGATCGCAGTTGTCCTATGGATGGAGACAAAGCGGGTTAAAACCGGCAAGAAAGCCAAACAGAAATAAAGAGCGGGAAAAGGCGGTATAAGTAGATAAAAGGCGGGTGATATCGGGATGAACCGTGCAGGGAACAGCCGGCACCAGGAGACGGAGCAGAGAATGCAGGAGGCGCTGTTAGCTTTATTAGAACAAAGGACGCTAAAAGAGATAACAGTCAGGGAGCTGTGTGAGATGGCAGGGGTCAATAAAGCGACTTTTTATCGTCACTATCAGGATATATATGATCTTGCGTTAAAAACGGAGCGCAGTATTCATGCAGGATTGATACGGTTGCTCGATACGAAGAAAAAGCGTACATTGGCACAGCCGGTAGCAGAGCAGGAATTGGAAGACATGATTCGCTATATTGGGGAGTATGCCATCTTTTACCGGGAATACCTGAAAACGGGGCATGACATTTTCCTGGATGAAAGATTCCTGGGATTATGGGAAGAGCATATAAAGAAGCAGTTCCAGGCGATTGGCGTGCAATCAGAAAGAAGGATGCAGTATTACTGCCGTTTCTTCCAGGCGGGCATTAGGACGATAGTTTGTAATTGGCTGGAAACGGGGCAACAGGAAACACCGGAGGAACTTGCGAAGATTCTATGGCAGTTGAGTTCTTATAGGCTGTTGACAAAGGATGGGGATGAGGATCTTGCTTGAAGGGTTGGAAATATTCTATAAAATGTTACTGGATTGTTATGGCATATGGAGCTGGGAATATGATCAGGACAGGAAGCTGCTATATACGAACAGCTTGCAGCAATATTTCCATGGGCTGCTTCTGTTCGGGAGAAATCGGGATCAGATTATCCGCGAACATGGGAATAGGAATGATGCGCCGTTGATCATCAGTAACAGTATCGGTACGATGTGGGCAGTCGTTTTCTTAAAAGGAGAAGACGGAAAAGCGGAGAAATATTTTGCGATTGGCCCTGTTTTCAGCGGAGAAACGTCCAAACACAACCATGAACAGCTTGTGGAACATTTGCATCTGTCTTTGAAAAATAAATGGGCGTTATTGGATTGCATGGAGCATATTCCTTATGTGGCGACGACCGCCTTTTTCCAACATGTCATAGCGCTTCATTATTATGTTACAGGCAATAAGGCAAGAAACAGCGACTTCACATATTATATGACAAAAGAGGAGGAAGCTGTCAAACAGGAGAGGGAATGGCAACAGCAGCCACATGCGCCATTGATCAATGAAAAGAAACTTCTCGATATGGTACGCAAGGGAAATCTTGACTATCATAACGTATTGGCGGATGCGGGCATTACCAGCCCTGGCATTCGCATGCGAAGCGGGAACCCGATCCATCAGGCGAAATATTCGGTGGTAGCTTTTATCACGCTTTGCACACGTGCTGCAATGGAAGGCGGTCTTTCTTCCGAATGCGCTTATGCACTGAACGATACTTATACGGAGGCAGTAGATAATGCCAGGACGATCAGTGATATTGCAATGATCAGCCATACTATGTATGAGGACTTCATCCGCAGAGTGAACCGTATCCGCCGGGAAAATGGGATTTCCAGGCCGGTTCGCCTTTGCTGTGATTATATTGATAATCATGTTGAAGAAGAACTGGAACTGCGAAAGATTGCCGGTCGTGTCGGTTATACGGATTACTATCTGGCACGGAAGTTTAAAGCGGAGATGGGGATGTCTGTCAATGCGTATATCCGTCAGGAAAGAGTGAGGCATTCCAAGCAGCTTCTTACTGCTACTGCACTGACGATTGAGGAGATTGGGGCAAGGCTGCATTTCTGCTCTAGAAGCTATTATGCGAAAGCGTTCCGGGAGTCGGAAGGGATAACGCCCGGTGAATACCGGGAGAGGTATCGGGGATCGCATGAGGGTTGACTGCATAAGGCATGAAATAACGGGGATTTGTTTTAGAAATCAGGTAGTAAAACTGCTATTTTGAGAAGAAAGCGAAATTCTTTTCATAATAGCAGTTTTTTTGTTGGTGATTTTTCAGAGCGAATATATACTTGGCTATAGAAGGATTGTTCCGATTGGAGAGGAGGAAAAAATGGGGTTTCCACAAAATTTTTTATGGGGGGCAGCCAGTGCGGCTGCACAAATTGAAGGAGCCTTTGATGAAGATGGACGTACGCCTAGTATTTGGGATAGGATGCCACCTGGGAAAATCAACAAAAATGAGACTTGCCATACGGCATGCGATCATTATCATCGTTGGCGCGAAGACGTAGAGATTATGAAACAATTAGGGTTAAAGGCATATCGTTTTTCGATTAGCTGGAGCCGGGTCATCCCAAGAAAGGGTGAAATCAATCCTAAAGGCATGGCATTTTATCAGGAACTGGTGAAGGCACTTGTAGAGGCAGGGATTGAGCCTATGGTCACTTTGTACCATAGTGATTTGCCACAGTGGCTTTTTGAACTAGGCGGCTGGAACAGCGACGAATGTGTGGATGAATTTGTATTTTATGCCAAGACGGTGACAAAGGCGCTGTCCGATAATGTAAAATATTGGTTCACGATGAATGAGCCGCAGTGTATGCTCCCTGATTTCCTAGAGCTAGCTGGGGGAGATGCCATGCAAGCATATAGGCGTATGTTATTGGCGCATGGAAGAGCTGTCTGGGAAATGCGGCATACGGCTATACAGTCTTTGAAAATTGGCATGGTTGTTATGGGAATGGTCATGGAAGCTTTGCCGGGGATCATTGATAAGGATAGAGCAGCTAAAATGACATTTTCCGAATTGGGCGGTTTTATGACAATGTTACGATGGACAGATCCGGTGCTGCTCGGGCAGGTGCCGGAAGGTGTAAAAGGAGTATTATCTGAAGAGGATCTGAAGATGATCTATCAGCCGCTAGACTTATTCTGTGTGAATGTGTATGGTTCCGCCAATTTCTATGATCATCCGGGAAGGGAAAATCCACTGTCTTATCCGGGCATACCCAAATCCCATATCGGGATGCCATTCAGACCGGAATGCATGTATTATATGGCAAAGTTTGCATGGGAGAGGTATCATCTTCCAATATTGTTTACAGAAAATGGTTTTTCTAATATTGACTTTGTGATGATAGATGGTAAAGTACATGACCCGCAGCGGATTGACTATATTCACCGATATCTGCTTTCCTTGCGCCGGGCAATTGAAGAAGGGATTGCGGTAGAAGGTTATTTATATTGGTCCATCATGGATAATTTTGAGTGGTTTAAAGGCTATGATTTGCGGTTTGGCCTTGTGTACATAGATTATCCGACACAAAAGAGGACATTGAAAGATTCCGCGTACTATTATCGTGATGTGATTGCTTCAAATGGCAAGATTTTGTGAAATAAAAGCGGAAGGATAGAAGAAACTGTAGATATTTTAAAGGAGGAAGCTTATGGGTACACAGACAAGAACGAAACAGGGATTGTTAGCAAATGCTTTTACCGGTTCTAAATGGGATTCCCGTATCAAATCGGCAAATACGACGAAAAAGGAATTGTGGCTTGGTTATGTCCTTGGCGTTTGGGGCATGATGATGACCAGTTCCATTGTGAATAGTTATTTTAATCAATATCTGACCGACGTGTTGGGCCTTGATTCCAGTAAAGGGCTTTGGATTGCCGGGTTTATGGTTTTATTTCCGGTGCTTTCTAAGCTACTGGATGCCGTTACGAATCTTGTGATGGCTAAGATTATTGATTCCACCACTTGCAGGCAGGGTAAAGTACGTCCTTGGCTGTTGATTTCCGCACCTATCGTTGCGATCAGTGTTATCTTGCTATTCTGGATGCCCTTTTCGGAGCCGGTTCATCAGGCAATCTGGATTGTCATCGCCTTTAATCTGTATTATAGCGTTGCGTATACGATGTGGAACATGTCTAAAGAACTTACGCCTGCGGTTTCTACCCGTAATGTGAACCAGCGAAAGAACTTGTCTATGGCGGCGCAAATTATCGGGAATGTGGGAACGGGATTAGTATCCATACTATTCCCTATGATATTGGCGAGCGTCTGCGGCATGGTATCGACCACAGCCCAGGGATATCTGCTGTCCATGTCTATTATGGCGTGTATTGCTGTAGCCACTACTTTTGTGCAGTATTTCTATACGAGGGAGCGCGTTACGGAAGAGCGTAGGAACCAAAGAGGGATTGTGGAGAAGGATGCGTCCAAAATACAGATTCACAAAGAGGCCGGCATGTGGGAACAGGCAAAAGCCTGTATCAAGAGTAAATATTGGATATTGCTGTTGCTTATCGTTTTGATCTTCAATATCTGCGGGAATCTGCGCAATATTTCTTTGATTTATTATTCCGGATGGGTCGTAAATGGTAATGCGTATGGAAATGTAGCGGCAATTCAGGCAAAATTCTCGATGATCGCGCTATCGCCTATGGGGCCAGGCATTTTACTGATGCTGCCATTGACGAAGAAATTCGGACGCACCAAAACAATATGGACGACATCGGTCTTGACAATTGCCGGTTCCGTGCTTGCTTACTTAAGTGTCGGCAAAGGGACGATGATCTATGCGGGAACGGCACTGGCGGCTATCGGCAATATCTCTTTTAGCTATATGATTATGACTTATATGGGAGATGTCATTGACCAGGTAGAGTGGAAGACTGGAGTGCGTGCCGATGGATTCACGGGAGGCCTTGTCAGTGCAATGATGATGTTTGCGGTCGGTATTGCGCAGGGACTTTTCAATCTTGGCCTGATGGTTACCGGATATATGCAGCCTCAGCAGATCGGAACTTCGCCGGAAGGGATCGCCCTTTATGCAGAGCAGACCAAAAATGCTGTGAACTGGATTAATTTTGCTTATCAGGGAAGCTTTATTATCGTTGGCATTATTGTTTTCTTTATCTTTTGTTTTGTTTTCAAAATCGAATATGATATGCCGTTGATTGCCAAAGAATTGCAGCAGCGTAAGGTAGAAGAGTGCGCGAAGCTTGGCATTGCCTATATCCCGGCGGATGAACTGGAACGGCGTGAACGGGAGGAATCGGAGCGTAGGACGGAAGAAAACCGGGTGAAAGAACTGAAGGAATATTGCGCAAAGAGGGGACTAGATTTCGAGAAAGAAAACCAGAAAGTACTGGATAAACGGGCAGCGAAAGCTGCAAAGGCAGCCAGAAAGACGGCAAATAGAAAATAGGAGCAATTGTCCGGGTTTCACAATATTTTGACATGAATGGATGGATAAAGGCGAAAGAAAGGAAATGGTTATTTTCATGTATGACGCAATATACCCGGGCCGTGTCTGGCTCGATACGAAGAAGGAACGGATACAGGCGCATGGCGCCGGGATGTTCTATGAGGATGGCATCTATTATTGGTATGGAGAGGATAAAAGCCATACGCGCAAAAAAGGGAAACTATGGACATGGGGAATCAGATGTTATACATCGAAAGACCTTTGTAACTGGGAGGACATGGGGCATATCATTGCGCCTGAGCCGGAAGATAAAAAGAGCATTTTCCACCCCAACAGGCGGATGGATAGGCCACATATTATCAAAAACGCCAGGACAGGCAAGTATGTGTTATGGCTGAAATATTGTGATAAAGCACATTTTGCCATTTTGACTGCGGACAATCTCTTAGGGCCGTATCATTTGGAAAACCCTTATTTTAGGCCATATGGAAGAAAAGCCGGGGATTATGATCTGGCAGTGGATAAGGAAAGCGGGATTGGTTATTTATATGTGGAGTTAGATCATCAAGATGTTGTCGTATGCAGGCTGACGGAAGACTATCTGGATGTAACGCCTGAGAAAGCTCTCATCTATACCGGCTTGAAGCCGCCTTTTGCAAGGGAGGGCGTCACGCATTTTATATATCATGGGAAACATTATCTTCTGACAAGCGGGATGACAGGTTATGTGCCCAATCCCAGTGAAGTGGCAATGGCGGATGATTTTATGGGGCCTTTCCAAGTCTTGGGAAATCCGCATGTGGGCGATAAAAGCGCGGCATCGTTCAATTCGCAGGCAAGCTTTGCCTTTCAGGTAGAAGGGACGGAACAGATGGTTATCATGGCGGATCGCTGGGTGCCGGAATATGTGATGACTAAGGAAAAGTATGATAGTTTTGTACGGGCAATTTGCGGGCGTTATGATAAACAGGTGAAGGCATCGTTAAAGGATATGGTCACTATGTTGCGTTCGCCCATGATGGGTTCTGCCAATACGTCGATCGCAGATTATGTGTGGCTTCCGGTAACGTTCGACGGCAATATGCCAAAGATTGCGTGGAAAGAATGCTGGAAGCCGCTGTAGAAAGCAGCGCTGACAGATTAGTTTGCTAAGAAGGGGATATGAGAATGGACGTGAAAAAAGGAATGAAAAGCACAACCTCTAAAGAAGTAAGCAAATTGGAGAAAGAGAACCGGGAACTAGCCAGAAGGGCGGCTGCGGAAGGCTTTGTCTTGCTAGAGAATGACGGCGTCCTGCCATTAAAGGATAAAAGAATTGCGCTTTATGGTTCTGGTGCGCGGATGACCGTAAAAGGGGGAACCGGTTCTGGGGCAGTGAGGGAGCGTTATAGTGTGACAATTGCCAAAGGGTTGGAAAATGCAGGGTTTTCGATTGCATCTGACGCATGGCTTGACCGTTTTGACCGTTTCTACGAAGATACTTATGAAGCGTATCGAAGAGAGCAGGAGAAGAAAGTAGAGGGCGTGCAGGAATTTTATAAAATACTTGGTATGGTAACGCCATTTGCGCATCCGACAGGCATTCCGGTGACAAAGGAGGATATCGAAAAAGCCAAATGCGACACCGCTATTTATGTATTGGCACGCCAGGCGGGGGAAGGGAATGACCGCCATGACACAAAGGGTGATTATCGCTTAGACGATGTAGAAAAAGATAATCTCGAAATTTTGTCAAAATCATTCAAGAATTTCATTGTTATCATCAATGCCGGGGGCGCTATTGATTTATCCTTTCTGGATATGCTCCATGTCAGCGCATTGGTATATTATGTGCAGGGCGGGGAAGAGGGTGGCAATGCGCTTGCCGACGTCCTTTCGGGGAAGCTGGATTTCTCCGGGAAGCTGGCGACTTCCTGGGCATACGGATTCCATGATATTCCGTCCAACCATACATATTCTTATCTGGGAGAAGATAAGTACCAACAGGAATACAAGGAAGGTATTTATGTAGGATACCGATATTTTGATACTTTTAACGTCCGGCCAAGATATGCTTTTGGGTATGGGCTCAGTTATACGGATTTTGAAATCTCTGCGGGAGAACTACAGATAGAAAAAGGAAGCTTCCGGTTACCGGTAACGGTGAAAAATACCGGAGCGGTGTCCGGCAGGGAAGTCGTACAGATGTATGCCACAGTACCCTTTGGAAACGGTGCGGAATGGCAGCGGCTGACAGCTTTTGCAAAGACAGGGGAGCTTGCGCCAGGCGCTATGGCAGAAGTAGAGCTGTATGTTCCTTTCAGGGAACTGGCTTGCTATGATGAGGGAAAGGCAGCATGGATATTGCGGGCGGGAGAATATGTGTTAAGACTTGGTAATGCTTCTGACCATACTGATCCGGTAGCCGTGCTAACGTTACGAGAAGAAGCGGTATTGGAGCAATGTACGAATATCTGTCCTGTGCAACATACAATAGAAGAAATCGTTGCGCCCAAGCGGCGGGAAGAGCAAATCAAGGAGCTGCCATATTATGCGCTAGAGGGTTATCTGCCGGATACGGTTTATCATCGTTATGATCTGCCGGAAGAAGCTATTGACGAACTTGTTAGTGCGATGAACGAAGAAGAGCTGGCGACGTTTGTCGTAGGCGGCGGTACTTCTGCACAGGGATTACAGGCGGAAGCTTTGGGCGCATCCGGAACGACAACACCGAAGCTATACGAAAAGCTTGGCATTCCGAATGTCATTCTTGCGGATGGCCCGGCGGGGCTAAACCTGACCAGCCAGGTCGTGGAGATGCCGGATGGCAGTGTCAAGGCGGCAAGAGTACCGGAAGTCTTGGAGGCTTATAAGCGATACCTTTTCGGTGTTTGTGGAGAGGTATTGAAGAGCCGTATGGCTAAGCCGGAGGAGGGGACCGTGCATTATCAGTATGCGACCGCATGGCCATGCAGCCAGCTTCTGGCACAGACTTTTGATACAGCGCTCTTAGAGCGGATCGGTGACGGTGTGGGCGCAGAAATGGAAGCTTATGGCGTGAGCGTATGGCTGGCGCCAGGAATGAATATCCACCGGAATCCTCTATGCGGCAGGACGTTTGAATATTATTCGGAAGACCCTTATGTCTCCGGGCGGATGGCGGCGGCGATTGTCCGCGGAGTGCAGAAACATCCGGGGAAAGGGATGAGCATCAAACATTTTGTAGCGAATAATTGTGAATTAGAGCGCAACCAGTCTTCTTCTAACATGACGGAGCGGACATTGCGGGAATTATATTTGCGTGGGTTTGAAATTGCCGTAAAGGAGTCCCGGCCGATGACAGTCATGGCGGCATATAATAAGGTAAACGGTGTTTATTGCACGAATCATTATGATTTGCTGGTAAAAGTGCTTCGAAACGAATGGGGATTCCAGGGACTGGTAATGAGCGATTGGGATTCTATGCAGGCATCGAGGGAAGATTGCACCGTGCCGGTAAGCGGCGATGTGCAAAAAGCGCCTCATGCACAATGCGATTTGATCATGCCGGGCAGGGAAGACCAGGTTCGGGCATTGCTTGCCGGTATGAGCCAGGGAACTGTACAAGCCGATGATTTACGGCGTAGCGCCATGCGGATCTTAAAAGTGATACGACAAAATACGGTGATAGAGAGTAAATAAAGCGTATGCTTTATGGAAAGGAGCGAGGCGGTATAGATGAGGAAAGCTATTTTATCAAATGATAATTGGTTATTTGCCAAGACAACGGATGTCCCGCCCGTTTTACCGCAGGATTGGGAAGCTGTGACGCTTCCCCATACGTGGAATGCATTGGATGGGCAAGACGGAGGGAATGATTATTTCCGTGGGATGGCGGTCTACTGTAAGGCATTGCCCAAGCCGGAATGGGACGGTTGTGTTTTCCTGGAATTTAAAGGCGCGGCTATGAGCGCGGATGTTTACTTGAACGGGAAGCATTTGGCTCACCATGAAGGCGGCTATTCCACTTTCCGTGTGGAGCTGACACAAGACTTGCAGGACTTGAACCTGTTATGTGTGGCTGTGGACAATGGCGTCAACGACCGGGTATATCCGCAGAAGGCTGATTTTACTTTTTATGGAGGCTTGTATCGGGACGTCAGTCTGGTTTGTGTGCCGCCGCAGCATTTTGAGCTGGCAAAAGACGGCACGCCAGGCATTAAAGTGACGCCCCGTGTGGACGGTGATTTGGCGCATGTTTTGGTAGAAACGTGGCAAAACGGAGAAGGAGAGGTAGCCTATACGATCGGTGAAGAAACGAAAATAGCGGCTTCTGTTAACGGATATGCATCGGCGGAATTTGAGATTGCACACGTACATTTATGGAACGGTGTAAAAGACCCTTACTTATATTGTGTCAAAGCGGTCTTTGGGACGGATGAGATTTGGACTAAATTTGGATGCAGGGATTTTGCTTTCGATGCAGAAAGAGGTTTCCTGCTAAACGGGAAACCGTATCCGCTACGGGGCGTCAGCCGCCATCAGGATAGGAAGGGAATCGGAAGCGCGCTGACGATCAAAGAGCATGAGGAAGACATGGAGCTGATCCGGGAAATCGGCGCCAATACAATCCGGCTTGCACATTATCAGCATGCGCAGGAATTCTATGATTTATGTGATGCATACGGGATGGTCGTCTGGGCGGAGATTCCTTATATTACACAACATATGCCTGCCGGCAGGGAGAATACCGTTTCCCAGATGCGGGAATTGATTACACAGTGCTATAATCATCCCAGTATTTGTTGTTGGGGGCTGTCTAATGAGATTACGGCATCGGGAGCGGTTACAGAAGAAATATTGGAGAATCACCTTATTTTACAGGACTTATGCCACCGTATGGATTCGACGCGCCCTACGACAATGGCGCATGTCTTTATGCTGGAAACAGATTCTCCGCTTATAACAGTGGCGGATATCGGCAGCTATAATCTTTACTTCGGATGGTATATCGGTGAACCGGAGCAAAACGATAGTTTCCTCGATGAATATCATGCCAAATTCCCGGACAGGGTCATTGGCCTTTCGGAATACGGTGCGGATGCGAATATCCGGTTCCAGTCATCCCAGCCGGAAAAAGGAGATTATTCCGAAAGTTATCAGTGCATTTATCATGAACATGTATTACAATGTATTGAAGAAAGACCTTATCTTTGGGCCTCACATGTGTGGAATATGTTTGATTTTGCGGCGGACGGACGTAATGAGGGCGGCAAAAAGGGAGAGAACCAGAAAGGCCTTGTGACGTTTGACCGTAAGACGAAAAAAGACGCTTTCTATTTGTACAAGGCGGCATGGAGTAAGGAGCCATTTGTGCATCTATGTGGCAGGCGTTACATGGAGCGTACGGAAAAGAAGACGGAGATTAAGGTATACTCAAACCAGGATGAAGTGAGCCTCTATGTCGATGGCGTAAAAGTGGCAACGAAATCTGGGAGGAAAATATTTATATTTGAGATAGAAATAGAAGGCGAACATACGATTCTGGCAAAATCCGGGGAATACACGGATGAGATGATGATCCGCAAGGTTAAGGAAGCGAACGCATCCTACCGGCTACAGGATCGAGAAGTGGTTAACTGGTTTGAAGCGGATGATTTCGACCCGAATTGCTTCTCCGTCCGGGATACGCTGGGGGCTTTGATGCAGCATCCGGAGGCGGGCGTGATCGTAGGGAAGATGATGCAGGCAGCGAGAGCATCCAGAGGGGATGTGGCAGAGGCGGCAGCAGGGAATACCAATCTGGAGAAAATGATAGCAGGGATGAGCCTGCAAAGCTTATTAAAACAGGCAGGGCCAGCGATCAAGCCGGAACAGGTACAAAGTTTAAATGCGGCATTACAGCAGATACGGAAACATTAAAGGAATCGTGATATCCATGATTTCACAGGCTGGGAGAAAGGCATGGTCAGTAAAATGGAAATTTATGCTTGTAAGGTGAACCATCTCAAAAATCCATTCGGATTTGCTATGGAAGAAACGGTTTTCTCATGGAAAGTCAGGAATGCCAAAGGGAAGAAGCAGTCTGTAGCCAGAGTGCAAGTGGCTCTTGATGAAGATTTTGTCCACATGGAAGCGGATACCGGATTCCGGGCAGAGCTTGATTCCCTGGCATGTCCGGTAGAAGTGAAATTACGGCCTTTTACACGTTATTATTGGAAGGTAACGGTACGAACGGACGCCAAGGATGCAAAAGGGGAAGCAGAAGAGGCTGCATCCGAAATACAGTGGTTTGAGACGGCGAAGATGGAAGAGGCATGGATCGGGCAATGGGTTACTTGCAATAGCCTGGAAGCGAGACATCCTTTTTTTGAAAAGGAAATCATGCCATGTAAAAAGGTAAGCCAGGCAAGGCTGTATGTATGCGGATTGGGATTATATGAAGCTTATTATAATGGCAACAAAATCGGGGAAGAATTTTTAACGCCTTATTCGAATAATTACAATAGCTGGCTGCAATATCAGGCTTATGACGTGACAGAGAACCTACAGCAGGCAGGCACGCTTTCTATTCTGCTTGGGAACGGCTGGTATAAAGGGCGTTTTGGTTATACAGCCAAAGAAGAAAAAGGGTACTATGGAAATGAGTGGAAGCTGATCGCGGAGCTTAGGCTCTCCTATGATGATGGCACGATAGAGATCATTGGCACAGATGAAAGCTGGCAGGTACGCCGCAGCAATATAACTTTTTCCGGTTTGTATGACGGAGAGAAAGAGGATGCGACGTTAGAGCCGATGCCGTTAGAGCAGGCGCATGTCACCGACGCGCCAAAGGGGCGCCTGATGGCGAGGAAGAGCCTCCCGGTATGTATAAAAGAGACGATAGAACCAATTGGGCTGATCCAGACACCGGCAGGCGAGACAGTATTGGACATGGGGCAGGAATTTGCCGGTACGTTCACTTTACAGGCACATGTTCCGGCAGGCAAAGAGATCATCGTACAGACCGGGGAGATCTTGCAACAGGGAAATTTCTATCGTGATAATCTGCGCAGCGCTAAATCGGAGTACCGGTATATCAGTGATGGACATCCGGTGACAATCCGCCCACGGTTTACGTATTATGGATACCGATATGTGAAAATACAGGGAATAGAGGAATTAAAGCCAGAGGATTTTGCAGGATTAGTCCTTTATAGCGATATCGACGACGTAGGAGAGCTGGAGAGCGGGAATGAGCTTGTGAATAAGTTCATCAGCAATGTGCGTTGGGGCCTTCGCAGCAATTTCCTCGATGTGCCGACAGACTGTCCACAGCGTGACGAGAGAATGGGATGGACCGGAGACGCGCAAGTATTCTCTCCTACCGCGATGTATCTGACAGATAGTTATGCTTTTTATGAGAAATATCTATATGATCTCTATTCGGAACAGTTAGAGCTTGAGGGGATGGTGCCGAATGTCGTGCCTTCTGCGGGCATTACGGAAGCGGCTTGTGCATGGGGCGATGCCGCTTGTATCATACCATGGAATATGTATCTGTTCTATGGGGATAAGGCGATCTTGCGGAAACAATATGATTCTATGAAGGCATGGGTAGATTATGTAAGCAGACAGGAAGCAAATGACCATGGATGGAGCAAGCAGTTCCATTTCGGGGACTGGCTGGCACTGGATCATCCAAGGCAGGATGCGGAACAGATGTTAGGCGGCACAGACGAAGATTTCATTGCTCGTGTTTATTATGCAATAAGCGCAGGACTGGTGGCGAAGGCAGCAGAAGCATTAGGGTATGAGAAGGAGCGGCAAGCCTATCAGAATCTTCATGAGCAACAGATAGCCGGGATAAAAGAAGAATACTATTCCGTTACAGGACGCTGTTGCATCAAGACACAGACGGCGCTGTTACTGACCTTGAAATACCATTTGTCAGATAATGAAGAACTGATCAAGCAACAGCTTAGAAAGCTATTTGCTGATTGTGATGATAAGTTGCGGACGGGTTTTATCGGTACGCCTATTTTGTGCCATGTGCTTTCGGATTATGGCATGGGTGATCTGGCTTATCATATATTGTTGAATGAGGAATACCCGGGATGGCTGCATGAGGTAAAATTAGGCGCGACTACCGTTTGGGAGCGCTGGAATTCTGTTCTGGATGACGGGAGCATTTCCGGTACAGGGATGAATAGCCTCAACCACTATGCTTATGGCTCCGTTCTGGAATGGATCTTTGCGCATGGTGCAGGTCTTAGTTATACACAGGAGAGCAAGGGAGGCAGGATGTTGACGATTGCGCCGGAAGTAAACTGGGAGCTTCATCAGTTAAGAGCAGTTTATGATAGCCCGGCGGGCGTTTATCAAGTTCATTGGGAGCTTCCTGATATCAAACATGTGAAGATATGCGTACAGGTTCCGTTCGGATGCCAGGCCAGGCTCGTATTGCCTTATGCTAGGCCAGAAACATTTACTGATTGCCAAAATCCCATGTTTGCCGATGTGCAGGATGGCATATGCATATTGACGGCAGGCGTATATGAAACGGTTTATGAAACGACGGAGCCGTTAAAGGAATGTTATAGCATTGATTCTCCGATCAGCAAGCTTTTGGCTGATCAGAAGGTGAAAGAGCGATTATGTGACGTTATGCCTTTGTCACAGTTGCCGGAGAGATATCATAGCATGAGCCTTCGGGAAGTGGCAAAAGCTTTGGGCAGAGAGATGGGAGAAGAAGAGTTAGAGAAGATTGACCGGATGTTGGAGGCTTTTTAACCCCGGGTTTCTTAAAATATAAGTATATTGATAAATAAAAAGTCAATCCGCTTATGCAGGGTTGACTTTTTCTATTTGGTAGAGGATAATGGCGAATAGATTACGGCGAGGGGACAAGGAGCGGGAGCATACATATGGAAACGTTACGATTTGGCTATCGGTATTTTAGGAAAAATATGGCTATGGCAGTTCTGGCGGAAGCATTGAGTTTTCTGGGGATTTTCGCAGAACTGCTTTTACCTTTACTATCAGGTCTTCTGATAGATTTCGTCATCCAAAAGGGTGAAGTGACAAAAGACAGCGGCGGCATCTTCCATTTCCTTTTGACGGGACGTTACGGGCAGCCGCATACGATGCAGTTATTCTCCGCTGTTGCGGTGGTCTATGGCATATTGATATTTCTAAGGATCGTATTGATTTATATCCGAGACCTGATGCAGGAATGGGTTGGGTTAGAGTTAGAGACGGATTTACGGTATATGACATATGGAAAGCTGATGGAGTTAGATTCCGCTACGATTGCAGAGTACAATTCCGGTGAGCTTTTGCAGGTCTTAAATAGCGATACGATTATGTTCAAGGAATTGTTCGCCCATCGGATCCCTTATCTGGGGGATGCGGTTTTTATGCTGGCGGCGACACTGATATTGATTACGGGGATTGACGTTTCCTTCTTGATCGTCCCTCTGTTGCTGATGCCTTTTCTGGTAAAAGAGGTGCTTCGTTTCAGGCGCAAAGCTAAGGAAAATTTCAAAGAAATCCGTAGCAGAAGTTCGGAGATGAACCTGACTACGCAGGAGAATGTTGCGGCAGTCCGCATTGTCCGTTCTTTCCATAATGAAGATGTAGAGAAAGAAAAGTTCAGCAGAGTGAATAAGAACTTTTTAGATGCGCGGATGAAGCAAATCTGGCTCTCCTCTAAATTTGACCTGACTTTTAATACCATACGGCAGATTGGCTTTATTAGCACGATCATCATAGGCGCTTTATTGGTCATGCAGGGACATCTGACTGTTGGGTATATCCTGGCGTCTTCTACCTATGTTATGCGGTTTATGAATAACATAACAAACGTGAATAACCATATTTTCAGTATGCAGCAGCAGACGATAGCGGGCCTTGCGCTGAAGCATTTCATGGAAAAGGAAAGCCTTGTGCCAGAGGATAAGGAAGCGACGTTGCGCTGCGATACGCCTGATATCGAATTGAAAGATGTCTGCGTGGAAATGGACGGACAGGAGATCTTGAAACATATCAACATCAGCATTCCTTATGGGAAAAAGCTGGGGATTGTGGGAGAGACAGGTTCAGGAAAGAGTGTCCTGTTAAAGACATTAGTACGGATTTGCGATATTACATCGGGGCAGATTATAGTGAGCGGACACGATATTAAAGAATTTAGCCTCGATCATTTACGGAAAATGTATTCTTATGTATTCCAGGATGTATTTCTCTTCTCGAATACGATCGAGTCTAATATTGCGTTTAGCAGGGCAGATATTAACGAGCGCATGGTGACAAAGGCAGCTACTGATGCGCAGGCGGCTAAGTTTATCGACGCATTGCCAGAACGCTATAAGACGGTGGTAGGGGAGCGTGGATTGGGGATTTCCGGCGGGCAGAAACAGCGGATTTCCATTGCCAGGGCATTCTTAAAAAATGCGCCTGTTTTCGTGTTAGACGATTCTACGTCTGCACTGGATGTGAATACGGAACGTGTAGTGCTTAAGAATATTTATGAACATTTTGCGGAAAAAACGCTGATTATTACGGCGCACCGTTTTTCTTCTGTGGTGGGATGTGATGAAATCCTTTATATGAAAGATGGCGTGATCACAGAAAGAGGCACTTTCCGGGAACTGATGGAGCTTGGAGGAAGCTTCGCGCATATTTACCGGGTGCAGCAAGAACAGCAGGCGGACGAAATCGTAGTGGGCCATTCGGTGTAAGCAGGGAGGCGGAAGATTATGGCGAATCGAAATACTTTTTTTGAAGATGAGAAAATAGAGAAAAAGGTGGACATGCGGCAGATGTGGCGGACGCTTGCCTATATCCTGCCTTACAAGCGCCTTTTGTTCCTGGTCAGTTGCATGATGCTTGCAGCGGCAGTGGTTTCCCTGTTGCCACCACGGTTGCTGAAGCTGATTGTAGATGAGGTAGTAGTAAATCAGGATTACCGGCAGATGGCGATGGTAGGCGGAGGATTGGTGCTTCTCGCCGCAGTAGAGATATTGTCCACTTTTGTGCAGGCAAGGAGCATGGGAAGGATGGGGCTTAGCATCATTACCCGGATCCGTACGGATATTTTCGAGAAGTTACAGATTCTTTCTTTTGACTATTTTGACAATCGCCCGGACGGCAAGATCGTGGTACGGGTGACAGAATATATTAACGGGCTTGCAGACTTTTTCTCTAACTATGTCATGATGTTTGCGATTTATATTGTCAAGCTGGTGGTGGTAACGGTATTCATGCTCTCTTTAAGCCCGGTTCTGACGCTAATCGTGTTCGGGTCTGTGGCGCCTATGATGGGCATTATTTTCTGGCTGCGTTCCCATCTTCGGAAAATGTATACGATACATAGGTCGAAGAATTCCAATAGGACAGCGTTTTTGGTAGAATCGATCATGGGCGAACAGATTGTCAAGAATTATAACAGGATTGGGATTAATAAAGAAATCTACCGTCAGATTCATGAAGAAAGCATGAACATGTGGTGGGACATTGTCAAGAAGTCACGGCTGAATGGCCCTGTTGTCCAGTTATTCTGGCATACGGGGACATTGTGTATCTTCGGTGTGGCGCTGGCTTTGATCTTAGGCGGCGATATCGGGATCACAGCAGGGATGGTCATTACGTTTACCAGCTATATGGGAGCTTTCCAGGATCCTTTGGCGCAGCTATCAACGATCATCCAGGAATTAGCGCAAGTAAGCTCTAATTTGGAGCAGGTGTTCGATACCATAGATTATCCGGTGGAGATTCAGGATAAAGAGAATCCGGTCGTTCTCAAAGAAGTAAAGGGGAAAGTGGATTTTCAAGATGTTACATTTTGCTATGAGAAAGATATTAAGATTCTAAAAGATTTCACCTTGCATGTGAGGCCGGGAGAGACGATCGCATTAGTAGGGCCTACAGGGGCAGGGAAGACTACCGTAATCAGCATGTTAACCCGGTTTTATGACGTTAGGGAAGGCTGTGTCAAGATTGACGATGTGGATGTGCGGGATGCCAGCTTATATTCCTTGCGTTCCGAAGTAGGTGTGCTGATGCAGGATCCGTTTATTTTCAAGGGGACGATTCTGGATAATATCCGGTATGGACGATGGGATGCCACTGACGAGGAGTGTAAGGAAGCGGCACGCAAGATTTTCGCGGATAAATTTATCAAGCGGTTAAACGGCGGATATGAACATATGCTAGAGGAGAGGGGAAGCGGGCTCTCGGCAGGGGAACGGCAGTTAATCAGCTTTGCCCGGATCATTCTGAAAAATCCTTCTATTGTCATTTTGGACGAGGCCACCAGCGCTATTGACACAGAGACAGAATTGCTCATCCAGGAAGCGCTAGAGGTCTTGCTTCATGGCAAGACGGCATTTATCGTGGCGCACCGTCTCTCCACAATCCGAAATGCGGATCGTATTCTCTATATCAGTAATCAGGGCATTGCGGAGGAAGGGACGCATGAAGAACTGATGGCGAAGCGAGGTCTTTATTATGAACTGGCTAGCTGTTCATAGAGCCTATAGAATTGGACAATGAATCATTATCAGAAGGGGCTGTCAATGGCAGTCCCTTCGTTTGTTGAAAATATCTGTTTTGTCCTATGATATTTACCGTTTGATATCGTAATTCATGTTCATAAGGTTACGAATCGTTTCCACATCATCCGTAATGTTTGCATCTCCACGGATGGTATGCTTAATGGCACTGCTTGCTACGGCGAAATTGGCAATGTCCATCGGCTTATAGCCGTGCATCATCGCATAGATCAATCCGCTTGCAAAGGCGTCTCCGCCGCCGACACGGTCTAAAATATTGAATGTGAACAATTTGCTCTCAAATGTATGGTTTTCATACCATAAGAATGCTTTTAGACTGTTCTCACTGCCGCTGTGGGCATATCGCACATGGCGGGCGATGCATTTCAAATTGGGGTATCTTGCGACAAATGCTTGGAAAATCTCGTCTTGCTGCTCATAACTTGGCTGTAGCGGGATACCGTCTTTGATGTCTCCTTTCGCGTGGTCGCTTTCGTCCTTCCAGAGATGATAAGGCTCGATCCCAAGAAGAATATCTACATAAGGCAAGCATTCCGTGCAGAAATCTCTCGCTTCTTCCCAAGTCCAGAGCTTGCTTCTGAAGTTGCCGTCGAAGCTGACAGTAATATTCTTCTCTTTTGCGACTTTGAGACAATCCATGATGAGCTTACCGCAGTTGGGCGAGAGCGCGGGCGTAATACCGCTCAAATGCAGCCAGGTAAAGCCATCTAAAAGCGCGCCTAAATCCACTTGGTTAAAATCAAATTCTGCAATAGCGCTATGCTTCCTGTCATAAGTGACCTTGCTGGCGCGGATGCCATATCCGGTTTCCAGATAATAGCTTCCTAAACGGTGTGTCGGTGTCTGTTCCGGTGTGCTTAGGATGACAGGCGTACAGTGGACATCATTACTGCGCAACATACGGATTGCGCTTTTTCCTAAGCTGTTATTTGGCACAACGCTGAAAAAGGTGCTGTCAACGCCAAGGTTTGCCAGGGCAAGCGCAATATTTGCCTCACTTCCGCCATAACTTGCCTCAAAAGTGGAAGCCATACGGATTTTCTCATAATTAGGCGGTGTCAGGCGGAGCATAATTTCGCCAATCGTAATGAATTTATCTGTATTATTGTGATCGGATAACAATGGGTTAGAATGCTGCATGGCAAAAACCTCCTTTTTGGTAAGCCATTATTTCTGTAGAAGATGTAACGCGAAACCGGAGACTTCTTCTTTCAGATATACAGCGCGGAGCACGCCGTCTTTATAGCTTGCTGTTTCCATATCCACTTCGATGCCAAGCGCCTCTAAGTAACTAATGGAACGTTGGATATTGTTGGTGCCAATGGCAATGTGGCCTTTTGCGCCAAGATACGGGGTTTTCATTGCTTCTATATAAGTTCCGGCAAAAATGGAGCTATTGCCTGGTTTCTTCGTAAATCCAAAAACGGAATCAAATAAATCCGTGGTTTTGTTCGCTTCCTCTTCACTTGTGCAATTGATGCCGACATGTTTTAACTCGAAACCGTGGACTGTCATAACGGCTTCTTTTGTAAGCGCTGTAATCTGGGCAAAGTCTTTGTTCTTTACTAAATCGCTGCTGACCATCCAGCTTCCGCCACAGGCAATGATTTTCGGGAATGCCAGGTATTCATTAATATTTTTGGCATTGATGCCGCCTGTAGGCATAAATTTTAAATTAACATAAGGAGCTGCCATTGCCTTAATCGCTTTCAAGCCGCCGCATGCTTCCGCGGGGAAAAATTTCACGACTTCCATTCCAAGCGCCAAAGCACGCTCCATATCCGAAGGGCAACTGCATCCCGGCGCGACTGGTATATCTTTCTTGATGCAGTATTCTACAACTGTAGGATTAAAACCAGGGCTTACGATAAACTCAGCGCCTGCGCTTACCGCGCGGTCTACTTGTCCGGTAGTAAGTACGGTTCCGGCACCGACTAACATATCCGGGAATTTCTCTTTCATGATACGGATGGATTCCTCCGCTGCGTCTGTACGGAATGTGACTTCCGCGACCGGAAGGCCACCTTCGCAAAGTGCTTTGGCAAGCGGTTCTGCGTCCTCTACAGTATTTAGTACAACGACTGGAACAATTCCTAATTTCTGGATTTTCTCCAATACCTTATTCATGTTGTTTTCTCCCTTCTTTAATATCATTACATAGACTTTTCCGAAACTCCTATTTTTCAAAACTCAATTGTGCAATATTGACAAGATCATGAGCAGGGGACTTTGGCACCGTCGGCACTTTGGCGCTGTATGGTAGCGCCTTATGTGCCGTTACGAGTGCCAATGTAGCGAAAGCGACCCTGCGACGATTTGTCTATAGATGCGACTCCCTCTGGAGGCGCTTCTATTTGTACACTGCGCAGTTGCCAAAACTTAGTTTCGCAAACGCCTAATATCATTATACCTTTTATTATAATTTGAATCTTAGTTATTCTCAATCTTTTTGTGGAAAACTTTTCCGGCAGTAAGCCGGCGTAGGTTTTGCAGCGCCCTAACGTGGCTGTTTACCAGAAGTGGGTCATCGCTAACAGCAGATAGCATCCTAGATTATTGTCTAACGAGAGGCAGTATGTTGGCTTAACGCCATCGTCTTCATAGATATAATAATAATCGTAGCTGCCATGCGTAACATAGCGATGTTCATAGAGGATCCTTCCGGCTTCGTCGTAATAGGTGTCTATTGTCTGGAAAAAGGTGCCAAATAAATTGGGGTTGTGGCTGTACTTTCTATAAAATAACGTGCCGTCATCACGGTATAGATAAGCGATATCCAGAATGAGATCTTTCTTGGCGTTTTCTTTTGCTTCTTCTGCCTCTTCTGCGTGAAGCCAGACGACATTCCCCTGGAGCTTATAATAAGCTAACTTCCCGCTTGCCGTATATTCAAAGATTTCCTCTAAATCTTCTGTTTCTTCGGCGTAAGATAATTCGAAGGGTTCTAGAGAGTATGGATCGATGGCTGCCCATTGTTCATTTTCTATAGAATCAAAGGTGAACCCATACGTGTAATCCACTTGTTCCAGTTGATAATTATAACGGTATTGGTGAACAATGCCGCAGCCTTGCCCGATCGCCTGATCCCTATATAATTCTAACTGTAGGTTACGGGAGGTGTCGTAATATTGGTATACAGGCTCTTTATTGGCGAAGCCAAACTCTGCAAGAAATGACGGAATGCTGTCAAATTCTACGTTTATCCATGCGGTCAAGGCAGGATTTGCGGAATAGTCGTCTATGCGGTACAGATTATCCCATAGAATATGACTATAATATTCTTCATTGACTAAGTATCCGTCTTCATCCAGAACCGTATCCCCCTCATAGATAATCTGGTTTTTTAGGAGATCTTGGATAACGATGTGCCCTGTTTCTTTCTGCAAGTCCCATCTACGCACTGCATGCGCCTTGTTCGTGCCACGGTTTATCTGGTATACGGTATTCTCTGAAAAGGTATCAGTCTCTTCGGAAGATAGGAAGCCGCTCCATGTGGCTTCATCATATTTTGGTATTTCTATGGCCTCTTCATAGAAAAGCGCTTGGGTATTGGCATCATAATTTGTCAGGAAGAGAATCCCGGTATTGCTGTTCGATGAGAAAATTTCCAAATCCGTGACATCTCCTACTAAGCCGTCATAAGAAAAGTGAATAGGAGGGATGAGCTTGCCGCAAGGAAGCTTTTGTATAATGGATCCGGATGGGTCGCATACCTTTAAATCAAATTCGCCTACTGCGGTGTCTGATTGCATGAGGGAAAGCGTATATCCTTGTTTGCTATAAGGGACAGGGAAATCTATGGGGATCTCAGCATGTATGGATGGCGGTTCTAGCGCCGTAGCCGTTAGAATAGCTTGGAGCCTGTATTGTGCCGGATCAGGTGCGGGATAGGAGGCTGGCAGCATGGCGGCAAGCAATAGGATGATAGCTGCGATAGAAGCTGTTTTATCTTTCGTAAAAAGAGGTTTCATTGGCGATGCCTTTCAGAATAAGATTTTGATTTTGTTTTATTATAATTTTATTTGCGGAGCGTTACAATCTTTTTTAGATACCCAGCTAAAGAATAAAAGGACGCAACATGTCTATGAATAGTTAGGGGACAAAAAATGCAATATGATGGGGTAAAACATAAATTCCGTAAGCGCTTACAAAAAATTCCCTCCAGGAGAAAAAAGTGATTGAGAATAATATGAAAACAATCTATAATAGAAATAAGTAGTCTGAAAAATCCGCTATAGAATATCAACGTAAATAGCATAAACAGACGCGAAGAATAGGAGGGTATTTTTTCATGAATCTGAATCTGAAAAAAGAAAGCGAGTACAAATTTGATGCGGTATCTTTGGGAGAAGTTATGTTGAGACTTGATCCGGGAGAGGGCAGAATCCGTACGGCAAGATCTTTTACAGCATGGGAAGGCGGCGGAGAATATAATGTTATACGTGGCCTGCGAAAATGCTTTAAAATGAACACTGCGGTTATTACAGCGTTTGCGGATAACGAAGTTGGTATGTTAATGGAAGATTTTATTAATCAGGGAGGCGTGGATACTTCTTTGATTAAATGGATGAAGACAGATGGCATTGGGCGTATCTGCCGAAATGGATTGAATTTCACAGAACGTGGGTTTGGTATCCGTGGCGCGGTAGGATGCTCTGATCGTGCGAATACGGCAATTTCCAAAGCAACACCCGAGGACTTTGACTTTGATTATATCTTTGGCGAATTAGGCGTACGTTGGTTACATACTGGCGGGATTTATGCAGCGTTATCCGAGCAGTCTTGTGAGACAGTACTGGCGGCTATTAAGGCAGCGAAGAAATACGGCACAGTCGTATCCTATGACTTGAACTACCGCCCGTCTATGTGGAGCGCAATCGGCGGACAGGCTAAGGCGCAGGAAGTGAACAAGGAAATTGCAAAATATGTTGATGTCATGATTGGAAATGAAGAAGATTTTACGGCATGTCTTGGATTTGAGATTGAAGGGAATGATGAAAACTTAAAGACCCTGAATCTGGACGGCTATAAGAAGATGATTAATGAAGCGGCGAAGACATATCCGAACTTCAAGGCGGTTGCTACGACATTGCGTCAGGTTAAGACTGCTACTGTGAATGATTGGAGTGCAATCTGCTGGGCGGATGGTGAAATTTATAAGGCAAAAGATTATAACGGATTGGAGATTATGGATCGTGTCGGCGGCGGCGATTCCTTTGCATCCGGTCTTATCTATGGACTGATGACAACGCAGGATGCAGAACTTGCTGTTAATTATGGCGCGGCGCATGGTGCGCTTGCTATGACGACTCCTGGCGATACGACGATGGCGAGCAAGAAGGAAGTAGAAGCGATCATGGGCGGCGCAGGAGCGAGAGTGCAGAGATAGATTGAGTCAGAGCCGGGTGTGCATTGATCGCAGTCGGAAATTTGAGATTTCCGACGCGTGCCAGAGCAGTAAACTGCTCTGACATAGGGATTAGAGTGAAAAACCAGTAGGAAAGGAATAGGTAATAAAGATGAGCAGTATAACAGATAGTATGAAGAGTTCTATTATCGTACCGGTAGTTGTCATCGAGGACGCAAAAGATGCAGTCCCTACAGCAGAGGCGTTGTTAGCAGGCGGTATCAATGTTATGGAGATCACGCTCCGTACCGCGGCGGCGTTAGAGAGTATCCGCAATGTTGCGGCGCAGTGCCCGGATATGATCGTAGGCGTTGGTACGGTATTGAATTTAGAGCAGGCAAAGCAAGCAGTGGAAGCAGGCGCAAAATTCATTGTTTCTCCTGGATTTGATGAAGAGACGGTAAAATGGTGTATCGAGAAAGGCATTGATGTAGCACCGGGATGCGTTACACCTACGGAAATTATGGCGGCGCGTAAGCTGGGGCTGCGTGTCGTAAAATTCTTCCCGGCCAATATCTATGGCGGGCTGAAAGCGATTACAAACCTTGCGGCACCGTTCACGGATATGCAGTTTATCCCAACAGGGGGCGTCAACACGGAAAATATTGGAGAGTTTGTGGCTAACCCGTCAATTTTCGCAGTAGGAGGAAGCTGGGTTTGCAAAAAGGCTGATATTTCTGCCGGTAATTTTGATAAGATTACAGAGCTTTGTAAAGAAGCGCGTAAGCAGGCTGGCGTCCAATAAAGAAATTACCAGTCAGGAAATGCAGATAGTGATCACAGGTAACCGGCGTGCCGCAAGGCACGCCGGTTTTCTAGTGTGTATAAATTATATTGTCATTTTTATAAGCATTTCCGTAGTTCCTTGTTCTAGCGTTTTTTCTGTGGTTTGGCGAAAGCCATGCCTTTCTCTGAAACTGCAATGTCTATACGAAAGACATTGCCGCTGGCGTTATGATGAGATTGTCGGATAGACAATATCGTGTCTTTGCCTGTTGTCTTATGTGGTCTTGCGTACCGGCCTGACATACTTCCAGAATCGTGACGCGTCATGATAGAAGTAAAAGATCCTGCCGGGCGTGGTATCAAGGCAATATCCTGTAGCGGCATAATCATAGGCTTTCATAGCTGCTTCTATCTTTTCTTCCACGCTTTGGTTTTCTGTCTCGAAATCAAAAGGGCCATGTTCAAAAACAATATACTCACCTTCCGGCACATCGGTCAAAAGCATCTGTGACGGGACATCACCGTCATAATCGATCGGAAGCCGTACGCCGTAGCATTCTGCAAGTGGGATGCCCCAGCTACAGATCCTGCCGGCGGGGTCATTGATAAATGCCATAATCTGGCCGCTTCCGCTATTGGCTTCATTGCCGCCCATATCATCTAATTTCCCTTTGATACTGTCTAAAAGGCCGCAGATCGTTTCGCAATCCTGTCCGGGGATAAGGCTTTGCTTCTGCCAGAAGTCCCAATACCCGATGCTTTCCAGGTTTTTGATATGTAGGAATTTATGAGCTGGGATCGTTACAAAATAAGTTTTAATTTCCTGTTTAGAATCTTTCATATGAGTGGCTCCCATTTCTGATAAGTAACAGTCGAAAGGCTTTATGATCGTGCGTAAAGCGACAGGCCCCGGGCGCCTGCGGTACTCACTGGGGGTAATGCCATAGGCTTCCTTAAAGGAACGCGTGAAGGCTTCGTGCGAAGAAAATCCGTATTGCAAGGCAATATCTAATATCCCCTTTTCGGTATCCCTGAGTTCTTTCAAGGCAAAGGCTAATCTCCGGTAGCGCAGATAATCCCTGAATTGCATCCCTGAGATCTCTTTGAATTTCTTGGAGATATAGAATTCGGAATAACCCGATTCTTTGGAAAGATAATGAAGCGACAATGATTCGTTATCTTTCCTTTTGATGTAGAGGTCTATTTCTTCAATCAGTTTTTGTATCTGTCGTTGCCATTCACTCATCGGTGGCTTCCCCCGTTTCGGCTGTCCTGTATTTATTATACAGAATCAGGGAGGAATTTGCTTGATTTTATTTGTGGAAAATAACCGGGCATGTTTCTCCTTCCGTAATGCCGTTTTCATTAAAGGAGTCTATCCGTACATAGTATTGTTCCACATTAGCCATTAAGGCGCGTACCGCAAGCTGCGTCTGGGCGAATATCCGGTAGCTGTGGTATAATTTCTCCGGCGTATGTCCCCATAAGACTTCATATCCAAGCGCATTTCCTTGCCAGTTTATCTGCATAGACATGTCGTCCGTGCGGACTGCCGAGACGTTGGATGCCTGATGTGGCAAGTCTCCATCTCCCTTGCCAAATACGCGCAGGCCGCTGATACAAGGCGTGGCATGATAGGGTATTTCGGTGATGGTAAGACGGATATATCTGGCATGGATGCCTTCCGGCTTTACCAGAAAGTCATGCGGAAAATCCGTATTGCTATCCCGTTTATCTTCCCAAACAGACCAGTTGCTTCCATCAAGGCTTGCTTCTAAGAGCCAGCGGGTGACGAAGGTACGTTCTTCGATATAGCGGCCGCGCCCTGTTTCTCCGGTCAGCTTAGCGCCAGACGGCAACTCTGCCTGTAGTCCCATATCGTCAGCGAAATTGATTTGTATGGCATTGACAGTATAACATTGTCCCAAGTCAATTTGCAGCCAGGGAGCGGGATCGTCGGCAGAAGCTTTCCACCATGTCCTGACATTTTCATCTACGGCGTATGATGCTGCCATGTCCTGGCTGCTTGCCGTGGCTGTTTTCCCATAACTAAGGAGCATCCATTCAGGCGGCGCCCAAGGATTATCTTTGCTTGTTGTGACGGCCTGTGGCCAGTCTCCGTAACGCTGGTTACAGAAAAGCTCCCCGTCTTTGTCAAAACCGGCGCGCCAGATACCTACCCGGCGTTCGAATTCGTGATTGACGGAGATGCGCATCGTGCTGGTATGCCACCAGTTGCCTTCTTTATCTTCCATAGTCGAGCCGTGCCCGGCGCCGGGGCAAAAGCCGCCGGGAGAGTAGGAATAAGGATTGTTCCTACAGACATGGAAAGGGCCGAGCGGACTGTCGGCGATATAAACCCCGTCATTATAGATATTATATTGTGTGCCGGGAGCGGCATATTGTAAGTAGTATTTTTCATTATGCTTTGTCATCCATGCGCCTTCGATGTAAGGATTGTCGGAAAGCGCTGCTTGTAACAACGGCCGGTACTGTTCCGGCGTGGATTCGATTGCCGGTGTGATATCGGTTACGTCTTCGGGATGGCAGCCAAGCATTTTTGCCATCTGCTCTTTGAGAAGCTGTACGATATGGCTTTCTTCTGGGTTGTGGTGATGGTTTTCGCCTGTACGCTCATACCCATATTCCTGCTTGTGGTTGTCTATTAATGCCACAGGCTCGCCGATGCGTTCCATCGTGTCGGGGTCGAGTTCTACGCCCCAAATGGGCGTCATGTTGCTGCATCCCCAGTAAAAATATAGCCTGCCATCATCATCGGGAAATAAGTTAGGATCCCAGAAATCAAAGCTTCCGGGAATCCGTTCAAAGATATTGCTTTCCGGGTCTTTCGTTCGGTAAAAATCGCAGGCGCTTCCTCTATGGCTGGCGCAGAAATACATCCAGTCACCTATGACGCGTACGTCCGGTGCATAATCATATAAAGGAAGGTTTTCCAGAAAGCACTGTTTCCATGTCACCATGTCCGGACTGACCAGGAAGCCTCTTGTCATACTGGGGAACAGATAGTATTTATCTTTGAACAGGATCATGGATGGGTCGGCAGCTTCCCTGTTTAGGCTGTAGCCGTTTTCTTTTTGGTTAAATTGGTATTGGTATGTGAAGTTAATCGGGTTGCAAAAATATTGTTTCATTCGGATCCTCCGTTATTCTTGCGGACAATAAGCCAAAGTGGCTGCTTGCAGATATTTGGCGCATGCCGCAGGGTATTTGCTATGGCTATGACAATTTATGCCGGTTTAGTGGCGGCAGAAACTGCCTAGCAGAGAGAGGCTCGGTTTTGGCATGCGCTTTTGCGTCTTGCGGTCAACCGCAATGAGGCCAAAAGTCATGGCATAGCCTTTTTGCCATTCGAAGTTATCCATCAGGCTCCAGTAGAAATATCCTTTTACCGGTATGCCGTCAGCGATGCAATCATGAACCCCGGATAGTGCAGATTCTATAAACGCTCTCCGGCGGTCGTCATCGGCGGTGGCAATGCCGTTTTCCGTGACTAATAATGTGCCCTTAAAATCTTTGGCAACTTGCCGGATAACGTTTGCAAGCGCTTGCGGATAGAATTCGTAGTCCATCTGCGTCAGTTCTGCGCCCTCCGGTGTCGGCAGCGTACCGGAAGCATCTATACGGGTGCGGGTATAATTCTGTATGCCAAGAAAATCATCTTCTGCAATAGCAGACAGGTAATGCGTAAATTCATCCGCCCATTCTCTTACAGCATTTTCTTCTCCGCCGGGAAGCGCTTGTATGTCATGCAGGCTTAAGGACAATCCTACCTGGATATGTGGAGCGAGCTTGCGGATGACAGTACGCGCCGCTTTGTGCGCTTCCATCACAATTTCATCTCCATGCGGCGTGCGTGGGCTGGTAAAACATTCGGTTTTGGCAACACCGAAGACTTCTAAGCGTTCCTTCTCTGCTTCTTTTTGGTTGGCCATCATTTTCTCCAGGTTCAGGCCCATTTGCACTGTGCCGTCTGTTTTGCCAGACTGCATTTTGGCCTGCATTTGCTGCATATAACGTTTGGCTATGGCGGCAACCTGGATGCCCATATTGGCTTCATTGATCGTACAGACATAGCGAAGCTCGCTCCCAAGGCTCTTGATCACATATTCGACATAACGTGCGAAGAAGGCAGGTGTTTCGTCAGATTCCCATCCGCCTTTGGAGATGAGCCATTTTGGGCTGGTGAAATGCAGCAGGGTAACAATTGGCTCTAATCCATTTTCTTTACAGGCTTGGATGACGTTAGCATAGTGTGTCAGCGCGGTTTCGTCAAAGTTTCCTTCTTCGGGCTCGATTCTCGCCCATTCGATTGAGAAACGATAGGCATTTAGGCCAGCGTCAGCCATTAAGCGGATATCTTCAGCGTAGCGGTTGTAGTGGTCTACCGCATCGCCGCTTGGCTCAAGGAAGTCCGTATGTACCATATGCTCTTGCGCCCAATAGTCGCTGTGGATATTATTGCCTTCTACCTGATGGGCAGCGGTGGCAGCGCCAATAAAAAAGTCTTTTTCGAATATCATGGGAATGCCCTCCTTAATTTTCATAAAAATATCTTTGCTTTGTCTCTTTTGTAAGAAGTTTTTCACAACTTGTAAGAGGCTGTCTATTAAGTCATCTTTATTATTGCATAAAAATAGATGAGAATATGGGTAAAAATTAGGAAACATATACAACAATTCATGCATCTTCTAATTGCGAATTAATTTTTATACAGAAACATGAATTTTTATATTTTCTATGGTAAAAAAGGCAAGATATAATGTAAAAACAAAAGAGAGCGCATTATAAATAAACAAAAGAACAAACGAAAAGGAATGAGGAAGGAGACAATATTATGTCCAAGAAACCCACAGCAAGCGAAATTGACGGTGTGCAATACCGCCGGGCGAAACAATGGCAGATCATTCTCTATGCCTGTAACGGCATGGTAGGCATGAGCATTTATTCCCTGATCAATCTTGCCAGTTACAGTGCAAGCATCGGTTATGGGGTGACGACTATCGTCATCGGTTATATCTTAACATGTACCCGTATTCTGGACGGTATTACGGACCCGCTTTTAGCATTTGTTTATGATAGGGTCAATACCCGTTTCGGGAAAATCCGTATCCTGTTAATCGCGGGATATGTCATCGAAGCAATCGCGTTGTTTGGCATGTTCAGCGCATTTTCCAGTAAAGGATTCGGGTGGGTCACGTTCACGCTTTTATATATTATCTATATTATCGGTTATACCATATCGAATATGACAGCGCAGACAATCCCGCCGATGATGAGCAATGACCCGAAGCAACGTCCTGTCATTGGCGTTTGGACAACGGCATTTAATTATTTCGTGCCAATGTTGATGATGATGATCCTGAATATGGTGCTATTGCCCAAATTTGGCGGGGAATATAATCAGGGATTTCTAACCGCAGCGTGTATCGTCTGTCTGGTGATGGCTGCCATAGGCACGGTATTGGTGTGCATTGCAGTATCCGCATTTGATAAGCCGGAGTATTTCGCCGGCATACAGAAGAGAGAAGAAAAGTTAAAGTTAAAAGATATGATTGACGTATTAGCCCATAATAAGCCGCTACAGTGCTACATGGTATCGAACGCGACAGATAAGATTGCGCAACAGACGGCAAGCCAGGCTGTCATCAGCACATTAGTATTCGGTATTGTCATAGGCGATATGGGGATTTCTACAATGTTAATGGTTATCAGCATGATCCCGTCCATCTTGTTTGCGGCAGTGGGCGCTAAATATGCCGGTAAGCATGGCAGCCGGAAGGCAATTGTCACATGGAGCTATATCAGCATGGCAATTTCCGTCGTAACGATTTTGTTCTTCATTATGATTGAACCGACACAGATTGCGAAAATGATGAGCCCCGCGATGATCGTCTATGTGCTGTTAACTTTGGCGCTAAACGGCTCTAATATGTGCATTACGACTGCCAATACCTCTTTTATGGCGGATACGATTGATTATGAACTGGATAGAAGCGGCAGGTATGTGCCAGCCGTTGTCACAGGTACATACAGTTTCATTGACAAAATTGTCACGGCTTTTAGCGCAACAGTTGCGGCCGGCGCGGTGGCGCTGCTTGGCTATACCACGACGATGCCCCAGCCTGGGGAGCCTTGTACGGACGCTATCTTCTGGGTAGCGATGATCGTCAAATACGGCATGCCCATCGTTGGCTGGATCTGTACGCTTGTGGCAATGAAATTCTGTAAATTGGATAAAGAAGAAATGGTCAATGTACAGAGAAGAATTGCCAAGAAAAAAGAAGAAGCGCGGCATGCAGTCATTATGGAACATATGCAATAAATGGCTACCGGATAAATCTAGGTGTCCTGGTTGGATTTCTCCCGAAATGCAACCGGGGTACAGCCTACGATTTCAGAAAAGACCCGGCTGAAATAATTCCTGCTGCTAAAGCAGAGCAGATCGGAAAGCTCCTGGACGGGAATGTCCGTGTTGCGCAAGAGAATTTGGGCGCGCCGGATCTTAGCATGTTTCACATAATCATTAAAAGAAAGACCGGTTTCTTCTTTGAATCTGTGGGTCAGATAATATTCGGTATAACCGACCAGGTTGGCTAAGTCTTTGGCATGTATCTTTTCTTCCAGATGCATTTCGATATAATCTCTGCACTGGGCAATCGGTGTAGAGAGTTTTGGATTTTGTTTTATCTTGTGTACACGACGGATAAAATCATCATACATCAGGGTAGGTATAGAGCGGATTTCATCATATGTGCGGGCGTTTTCGGCGGATTGCATATAAGAATCCCCCAGAGAGTAAGCCGCTTCGGGCGATAGGCCGCCTTCTATTGCAGCGCGGCAGACAATAGAGGTGAAAACGATAACGGATGTCTTCGCCTGGCGTAGAGGGTCTTTGCCATGAATGGGGACTCCTTCGCTGATCAGAAGGGAGTCGCTTAAAGCGTTTTTATAATGTAAGTCGCCGTTTTTGACCATATCAAGCAGAGTCCGCTCCGTCATCCAGATACGGTGCCTGTCACGCTTGGCGTCCACGGGAGCGGCATCGGATATGGACTGCTGGATGGCAGTATCGCTTGCATCTAGCTTTTCTCCTGTGAGACAATAATGGAGCATTAACAGGTAGCGGGTGAAAAGGATGTGCTGGACGACCGGGATTTCACCGAAGGTATTGATAAGGCGGTGTTTCCATGCAAGACTGATCTTAGCATCGGTATAATGATCGAAGCCGCTTTCAATGTCCCGGCTGGAAATATTATGTGAAAAGACAGGGCCGATGACAACCATTTGCGCAAAAGTATCTTCTTGGTAGAGGAAGTCAAGTCCCCAGATTAAGCCAAAAGATGTCCCGACCGCCTGTGGCTGTGAGCCGCTCATGCCAATTTGCAGCGCTTTTTCCTTACAGCCTAAGAAGGAAAAGGCGGTATCGAGAAAAGCGCCATGGGGGCAATTAGTATGCAGCAAATGCCCTTCATGATCATAGCGCCAAGTATATATATTATTGCCACAGCAGAGCAGTTCTTGAAAAAGAGCCAGGTTTTGTTCGATATCCATATGAATAATCTCCAAAGGGTAAGTATGGGTGATCGTGCAATGAAATTGCTAGTTAAGAATATTGTAACAAATAGTAAGGAGGGTTTCCATGAGAAAAATTATTTCTTTCAATGAGAATTGGACATTTTACCAGAAGGGAGAGGGCAGGCAAGTGACGTTGCCCCATACTTGGAATGCGGTTGACGGGCAGGACGGCGGCAACGATTATTACCGCGGTGAGTGCCAATATGTGTGCAGCATGGAAAAGCCTAAGTTAGAAAACGGGGAAAAGGTTTTTCTGGAAATCAATGGTGCAGCCATGTCTGTCGTAGTGAGCTTAAACGGGAAAGAGCTGGCGCGCCATCAGGGAGGGTACGCGACGTTCCGTGTAGAACTGACAGAAGGTTTACAAGAGCAAAATGAGCTTTGTATTTCGGTAGACAATAGTGATAACGATACAATTTACCCGCAAAAGGCAGATTTTACATTTTATGGTGGCATATACCGCGATGTGAATTTGATCATCGTGCCGGCGAGCCATTTCGATTTATCTTATTGTGGCGCGCCGGGCATAAAAGTAACGCCGGTGGTGGAACCGGGGACCAATTCCGCGAGAATTACCGTAGAGACCTGGCAGCAGGGAGACGGCAAGGTAACGATGGCGATAGGGGAGATGAGCCGGGAAGTAATGCCGGATAATGGACATGCGGTTGCAGAATTTGTCATCGAAAACGCGCATTTATGGGACGGCGTGAACGACCCGTATCTATATACGGCGACAGCGACATTAGAAAGCGGAGATGAAATTTCTGCACGTTTCGGCTGCCGTTATTTTGAGATCCATGCCCAAAAAGGTTTCCTGTTAAACGGACAGAGTTACCCGTTGCGTGGCGTCAGCCGTCATCAGGATTGCAAAGGCGTTGGAAATGCCTTGACGATGGAACATCATAAGCGGGACATGGAGATTGTAAGAGAGATTGGCGCCAATACGTTACGGCTTGCACATTATCAGCACGCCCAGGAATTCTATGACTTATGCGATGAGAACGGTATGATCGTGTGGGCGGAGATTCCTTATATTACGATGCATATGAAAAATGGAAGGGAGAATACGCTCAAGCAAATGGAGGAGCTGATCGCCCAATGCTATAATCATCCTTCTATCGTAGTCTGGGGGTTAAGCAATGAGATTACTGCGGCAAGCGCCGTCAATGAAGATTTGTTGGAGAACCATAGGTTATTAAATGATTTGTGCCATCGGATGGATGCGACCCGTCTGACGACAATGGCCAATGTCTTCATGTTAGAAACGGATAGTCCTATTTTGGAGATCCCGGATGTGAATAGCTATAATTTATATTTTGGCTGGTATTTGGGAGAATTGTCACAAAACGATGAATTTTTCGATGAATTCCATGAGAAGTATCCTGACCGCCCGATTGGGTTCAGTGAATATGGCGCAGACGCCAACCCAAAGTTTCAGAGCGCCAAGCCGGAAAAGGGCGATTATACGGAAAGCTATCAGGCATTATATCATGAACATATGCTGGAAATGATTGAGAAACGCCCATGGCTGTGGGCAACCCATGTATGGAATCTGTTTGACTTTGCGGCTGACGGAAGAGATGAGGGCGGCAAACATGGTGAGAACCAGAAAGGGTTGGTTACTTTTGACAGACAGACAAGAAAAGACGCTTTCTATCTATATAAGGCAGCATGGAATAAAGAGCCGATGCTCCATATATGCGGGAGCCGCTACATAGAGCGGGCGGAGGACGTGACAGAAGTAAAGGTCTACTCCAATGCCGGGGAAGTGTCTCTCTATGTCGATGGGAAGCTGCTAGAGAGCATATGCGCCCACCGGGTTTTCTGTTTTCAGGTGCCTATTGTGGGGGAACATACAATAGAAGCAAAAGCAGCAGATATGAGCGAGACGGTGACGATACGGAGAGTGGAGCAAGAAAACCCGGAATATATTTTCGTGAAGAAACAGGATGTGGTCAATTGGTTTGATCAGGAAGAATTCCATCCTGAGTGCTTTTCCGTCTCTGACACATTAGCGGATTTACGCGCCAATCCGGAGGCTGGCGCAATCGTCAACCAAATGATGGAAAAAGGAGCTGCCGCAAGAGGCGATGTAGCGGACGCGGTGAAAGACAATCCAGCCTTGCAGCGTATGATGGGGCGTATGACGCTAATCAGCCTATTGAAGCAGGCGGGGGATATTGAGGAAGAAAGCATAAAGCAACTTAACCGCGTCTTGCAGAAGATCAGGAAGGAGTAAGGGAAAATGGCGATAAAGGCAGTGCAGCAATTCATGTTAGGAACCGTGATGAACAAAGAAGCGCAGGCAGCCGATACGATGAAGAAGATGAAAGCCGCCGGCTATGATGGCATTGAGTTGTGTGGGTTCATGATCCATCCGAGCAGCTTTATGGTGAAGATGATGACAAAAGCCGCAGGGATGCCGGTTGGGAATGGTGGTAAACTGGATTGGAAGAGGCTTGTAGCGGAAAGCGGGCTACAAGTCGTGTCAGTCCATCAGGATCTTGGCAGCATTGAGAGAAATCCTGTAGCGATAGCGGAAGAGGCGAAAGCATTTGGCACAGGGAAGATTGTTGTGACAGGGATGTACCGTTTTCCGTACAATGATGCAAACGAGGTGAAAAAGCTTGCTGCCCGTCTGAATCAGGCAGGAGAGGCTCTGAAAGCGGAAGGGATTAATTTGCTCTATCATAATCATAATTGCGAGTTCCTACAGGTTTCCGGAGGTGGGAACGCATATCAGATACTAATCGATGAGACGGACCCGGCTTTTGTGAATTTTGAGTTTGACAGCTACTGGTGTGCAGAATGCGGCGAGAATCCTCTGGATGTCATGGAGGCGTTAGGGAAGCGGATGAAGCTCTGGCATATCAATGACCGGGGGACAAAACAGACAGGGCCATGTATGACGCCGATCCTTAAAAGTGACAGTATGGAATTGGGAACTGGTGCTATGCCGTTAGCGCTTCTATCTGAGAAAGCTAAGGCTGCTCCCATAGATGCGGTTATCCTCGAGAGCCACCGGAACTGGATTGATAAGAGCCCGGTGAAAAGTTTTGAATGTAGCGCTAAATTCCTGAATGCGTATTTCTAAGAAACGGAGGATCTTATAATGTATGAAGAATTGAAAGAACAGTTTATCCAGGCTGATACACCTTATATAGAAGGAGCCGTAGATGTATTTCGCCAAGTATTTCCCGGTGATGGCGTACGGAAGGCGACGCTTTGCATTACCGCATTAGGCATCTATGAAGCGGAAATAAACGGAGAGAAGATAGGCGATATCATGTTTGCGCCAGGATATACTTATTATCACCGCATGCTTCAGGTACAGACTTATGATGTGACGGAAATGGTGGCGGAGCAGGAGAACTGTTTACAGGTTTATCTGGGACAGGGATGGTATTGCGGGCGGTATACGTTTGAGAATAAATGTCAGGTTTACGGAGAGCATACGGCTGTAGCGTGGATTTTGACGGTGGAAAAAGAATGCGGCACAACAGTCTATACTAGCAATGACGGTACCGTAACCATGTTGGAGAGTCCGTATACGTATGCCGGGATTTATGACGGTGAGATTTATCATGCCAATGACCTACGCGCGCTGGGCACAAAACCTATTGCATATGCAGGCAAAGTGCCGGAGGCATTGGAAGAGGGCATTCTGTATACGGGGGTAGAGGAAAGCATAGATGTTTTGTCGGCGGTTAGGCATGGAGACGTGACAATACTGGATTTTGGACAGAATTTTGCCGGTATAGTGGAGATCGACCCTGCGCATATGCATGGTGAGATGTTGAAGCTTCGGCACGGGGAAATCCTGAATGCGGACGGAAGCTTGTATACGAAGAATTTGCGGAAAGCAAAGGCCGAAACAATATATTATAAAGGCGCGGAAACGAAAAAATACCGCCCACGATTTACTTTTATGGGATTCCGTTATGTAGAGCTTTCGGGCGTGGAATATGAGGAGGGTCTCTTGCGGGCGTATGTGGTGCATAGCCGGATGGAGCGGACAGGGTACTTCTCTTGTGGGAATGAGAAAGTGGAACAGCTATACCGGAATCAGGTCTGGGGACAGAGGAGCAACTATCTGGAAGTCCCGACAGATTGCCCGCAACGTGACGAACGGATGGGATATACAGGCGATGGGCATGTGTTCGCGCGTACTGGCGCTTATAATTATGATACGGAAGCATTTCTCGCTAAATTCTTAAAAGATATCCGCTATACGCAGATGGATAATACGGAAGGCTATGTAGCGCCTGTCGTGCCGGCACGCGGGCCGGAGGGGATCGGATTTATGAGCATGCTCGGATGGGGGAATGCGGTTACCATCCTGCCTTGGCTTTTATGGCAGCAGTATGGGGAATTCTTTTATCTCCGGGAGCAGTATGAGAGCATGAAGGCACATGTGGAATGTGAAATCCGTCATATGGGTAAAGGGCTAATGGGGAAAAAAGACCTATGGGTTTCGCCAAGTCTTGGGGATTGGCTTGCTCCGGGCAAGGATGTCAAATATATGGCGATGCATAACGGACCGGTCTCCAATGCTTTTATTGTCAATGACTTACGCATCCTGTCCGAAACAGCAGATCTGTTGGGGAAAAAGGAGGATGCGGCGCACTATAGGAATCAATTGGATAAGACGCTCACCGCATATCTTAAAGCATTTGTCAAAAAAGATGGAAAGATGAAAGACGATTATCAGGGCGCTTATATTATGGCACTGCAAATGGTAATTCCTAAAGGAGAACTCTGGGATGCCTGCTTTTGCAAGCTGATAGAGAAAATCCGGGAAGAAGGGATGCAGACAGGTTTTTTTGCCACGCAGCATTTACTGCCGTTATTAGCCGATAACGGGTATGAAAAATTGGCATTCGATCTCTTATTAAACGAAAACTGCCCGGGATGGCTCTATCAGGTCAATTGTGGGGCGACAACAACGTGGGAGCGCTGGGATGCGCTGCGTCCGGACGGGACCGTGAATGAAAGCAAGATGAGCGGTGATAATATGGTATCGTTCAACCATTATTCGTTTGGCAGCGTGGGAGAGTTCTACTATCGTTATATACTGGGCATCCAGCCATTAGAGCCAGGTTATGCCAAGGTGAGACTGCACCCGTTTGTAGACAGCCGCTTAGGGCATGTGGAAGGGAGCTACCGCAGCCGTGCAGGCGAGATCAAGATGGCATGGCGCGTGGAAGGGGATAAAGCTACGATATGCTTTACAACGCCTGTTGCGACAAGACTGGTATTGCCGGATGGCACAGAAAGGGATGTTGATGCCGGGAACTATCAGTTTGAGGGAATTGATGTGCAGGAGCCTCTATGATTAATATAATTAATACAATGAATATATAATTTTAGAAGGCCTCCCTTTTTCCTATCTGGTTACTGATAGGAGAACGGGAGGCTTTTGTCTTGCTTAAGAGAGAACTTTCTTCACGGCATCTGCAATCGCATCGTCTTTACAGTTGGCGAAGAAATATTCGGAGAAGTGTTCTCCGCTTAATGCGCCTTTTACCAATTCCTGGTCTAATTGCCCAAGGATGGATACCATATCGTTATGTGTCACTTTCTTCACTTCATCTAAGATTTTTTTGTTCCTTTGTTCCGGAACGACTCTTTCTTTCGGATAGCCGCCGCCGCCCGGTGCGCAGAATAATTTCTCGAAAATATAAGTCAGGTTCAGCTCGCCGCCCCAGCCGAAATTCTCAGCGAAGGGAAGTGCGATACAGTTGCCGTCATTAACCTGTGAGAAGAGATAAGCGTCAAGTGGTGATTCAATATGGCCGCATAGTACCTGCGGGAAAGAGTTGCATGCGAGCATAGCGCCCTCACCGGTGCCGCATCCTGTAATGACATAGTCTACCGCTTGGGAATTCAACAGGACAGCAGCAAGGATACCGTTTTGCACATACGTAAGCTGATGCTCGTCTTCCGCAGAATACATACCGTAATTGAATACTTCATGCCCCATGGGCTCTACGACTGCCTTTAAGGTATTATAGATCATCTCATTCTTTGCAGCCTGGCTGTTTTCGTTAATCAAAGCTATTTTCATTTTGTAATATACTCCTTTTTATTATTTTACCCTGGGTAATTGTGAAACGGCTGCTTCACGCCACGAGTCCTGTCTGAATCAATAAAACAGGAGCCGGATACGGTGGCAACTCCCCTCCTTGTTTGCCCAGATTCTGGTTAGGGAGAGGGAGTTTCGCAATTATCCGTTGTATTATATACAAATCGTTGTGGGACACGCTTTTGTTACATTGGCGCTCTTTATAACAAATCCTGCATCGCGCAGCCATCCATATCGTCAAAATCCTGGTTTTCGCCGACCATGCCCCAGATGAAGGTATATGCCTGCGTACCGCAGCCGGAATGGATCGACCAGCTCGGGGAGATGACAGCCTGCTCATTTCTCATGATAATATGGCGTGTCTGGGTAGGCTCGCCCATATAGTGCATAACAAGCGCATCTTCCGGCATATCGAAGTACAGATAGACTTCCATTCGCCTGTCGTGCGTATGGCATGGCATCGTATTCCATACGCTGCCTGGTTCCAACTTGGTCATGCCCATTTCAAGCTGGCAACTCTCTACTTGTCCGGGAAGGATGTACTTACAGATTGTTCTATGGTTTGCGGACTCTAAAGAGCCTAATTCTACTTTGTTGGCATCCTTTACAATGACAACGCCTTCCGCAGCTTCGCCTTCCGGTTTGATTAAAACGGTCGGATAAGTCATATGAGCCGGAGCGCTGTTTAAATAGAATTTAGCAGGCTCGGATGGATTTATGCTTTCGAATATGATTTCCTTCGATCCCATTCCGATATACATGCCTTCTTTGTGCCCTACTTCATATGCCTTGCCGTCAATTGTGATTTTGCCCGGATTGCCGATATTGATGACGCCAAGCTCACGTCTTTCACAGAAGTATTGTGCGCGCAGCTCATCGCCTGCCGTAAGCTGTAATGGTTTCACAGGTACAGCGGAACCAGTGATGATCCGGTCGATATGGCTGTATACGAGCTTGATTTCATCTGGCTTGAACAGATCGTCAATGAGAAATTCTTCTCTCAGGCGTTCCGTTGTATAGTGTTTTACATCTCTTGGTGATGCGGCGGTTCTTAATTCCATTTTGGTATCGTCCTTTCTTTTTTTATCAATTTCATATTTTCATATTTTTTCTTAATTCTATATATTTATATTTTATCTATTTATATCTATTTTTGGAGCAATATAGCTGTGGCAATATGAGCCAGTCAGGCGAATATAGATTATTCTTGCGGCGCTAAATCAAAACCGAAATATTTCACTGCGTTATTGTAGCAGATTCCCTTTACGATCTCGCCCAGTATTTCGTCATCATCCGGGTATTCTCCATTCTCGACCCATGTGCCGAACAGGTTACAGAGAATCCTGCGGAAGTAATCGTGTCTCGTATAGGAGAGGAAGCTTCTGGAATCGGTGAGCATGCCGACAAATCCGGAGAGATTCCCAAGGTTAGCAAGGGAAACCATCTGGTCTTGCATGCCCGTCTTGTGGTCATTGAACCACCATGCGGAACCTTGTTGTATCTTGGCAACGGCAGTGGAATCCTGGAAACAGCCAAGGATAGTCCCGATTGCCTGATTGTCATTGGGATTTAAGCTGTAAATAATGGTCTTTGGCAGTTCGTCCGTACGGATTAAAGCGTTTAGATAATCTGCCATTTCGGAAGACGGCGCATAGTTATTGATACAGTCGTAACCGGTGTCGGGGCCAAGCTTGTCAAACATTAACGTATTGTTGTCTCGCTTACAGCCATAGTGGAGCTGCATTACCCAGTTACGCTTCGCATATTCTTTTCCGACAAAGAGCATGAAAGCGGTCTTAAATTGTAATTCTTCCTTGCGCGATACTTCCTCTCCCGAGAGGCGCTTTGTAAAGATCGCTTCGATTTCCTCATCGGAAGCAGGCGCATACATCACATATTCAAGCGCATGGTCAGAAACAGAACAGCCCATGGAAGCGAAGAAATCCATACGTACGGATAATGCTTTCTGCAAATCGGCAAATGTTCCTATTTCCACCCCGGCTACATCGGATAATGTAGATAGATATTCCTGGTAAGTAGGTTTTTCAATGTTCATAGCTTTGTCAGGGCGCCATGCGGGAAGCACCTGTACATCAAAAGAATCGTCTTCAGCAAGCTTCTTATGCCATTCCAGGGAATCAACCGGGTCGTCTGTTGTGCAGATCAAGGTAACGTTGGACTGTTTGATCAGATTCCGTACGGACATGGAAGGCTCCGCCAGTTTCTTGTTACAAAGCTCCCATACTTCTTCGGCAGTCTTCTGATTTAATACGCCGTGATAGTTGAAATACTTCTGTAACTCTAAGTGTGACCAGTGGAAAAGAGGATTGCCGATTGCTTTCCCAAGACACTCGGCCCATTTTAAGAACTTCTCTTTGTCCGGCGCGTCTCCGGTTATATAATGTTCGTCTACGCCACAGGAACGCATAAAGCGCCATTTATAATGGTCTCCGCCAAGCCATACTTGTGTGATGTTCTGGAATTGGCGGTCTTCACAGATTTCCTGCGGGTTAATATGACAATGATAGTCTAGAACAGGCGTTTCGGCTGCATAGCTAAAATATAATTTCTGTGCAGTGTCATTAGAGAGTAGAAAGTTTTTGTCCATAAATTGTTTCATGATTAAACCCCTTTCTTGATATGTTATGGATAGAAATATTAAGTATATATTGATAATAAATTAAAAGCTCGTGGTGTGGCGCTTGATCAGCTTGCCAGAGAAAATGACTTTGTTTGGGACTCCTTCGCCTGCGAGGACATGGAGCAGTGTCTGGACGAGCTGGTGCGTCTGGATTTCCAGGCAGTTATCAACAGAAGTCAGTTCCGGGCTACAGCAGTTGGTCAGTACGGAATTATTATATCCGATTACTGAAATGTCCTCCGGGATGCGGAGGCCTTTTTGCTGGGCATATTTCATGGCGCCGATGGCGAGGGAATCGTCTGCGGCGATCACACCGTGAAAAGAGAGCCCTTTATCGGCGGTTTGCTTTACAAAATCAGCAATATCTGGGATAGAGTCGGGTTTTCCGCGATAGAAACAGGCATGATCAGTACAAGCCCGCCCAAGCTTCTCCTGCCATGCATCTTGAAATCCTTTTAGTTTCTTGATGCCACTATAAGACTCAGAATTATATAAATATAAGATGTCGTTAATCCCGGAATCTATCATAGAAGATGTCGCTTCATACATGGCATTGTAATCGTCACAGAGTATGCTATATACATTCGGATGATTATAAGAAGCGTTTAAAAGCATGATTGGTACTTGCGATGCCGCGTCAGCGATGTATTCGTTCTCTAATTTGGTGGGCGCTATGAAATTGGAACCGACTAAAATGATGCTGTCAACTTTTTTAGAAAGGATCAGGTTCAGATAATTCTTCTTCACGCCAAGGTTATATCCTGTACAGCAAAGCAGAGATTCGTAGCCGCTTGCCTGTAGCTCCTGCTCTAGAAGATAAATTGCTTTTGCCGCAAATAAGTCCGAGGAATCCGCGCATAGAATGCCGATTGTCTTTAGGGAACGAAGACCCATGCCCCGTGCGAACGCATTGGGGATATAATCGTATTTTTCTATGATAGCCATCACTTTTTCTTGTGTAGATGGACTGACGTTGCCGCTGCCGTTTAGGACGCGGGAAACTGTTGCGGTTGATACACCGGCTTTTTGGGAAATGTCATAAATCGTCAGAGCCATTAGGGAAACCAAGCCTTTCTTAAATTAAATCTTTCTTACAAATTACTGCTAATTACCGGACATCTTATAAATCGATTTATATGCCGATTTCATAAGGATGTAAACGCTTACACTACAATGCAGGGATAATATATTTTATTATATAGTATATGGAAAAAGAAAGCAATAAAAAAACTTTTGAATTCTCAATTTTCATTGAAATTTTGTAAAAAATAGAAAATTTGTTTCAAATGCATATTGACTAATTGGGAAAAATGTGAAAAAATAAAGATATGAAACTGCTTACATTGAAAAAATTGCACGAAAACAATGGGGGAGAGGCTGAAAATGCCTAAAGAAAGGAGATATGGCAGGCAATGGAACTTTTGAGCAAACAGAAAACAGGAAAAGTAGAGAGACCGATAAAAGTGCTGCAATTTGGGGAAGGCAACTTCTTGCGGGCATTTGTCGATTATATGATTGATATTGCAAATGAGAAGGGAGAGTTTAACGGGGATATTGTTCTGGTGAAGCCGATTGAATTTGGCACGTTGGCGCGTTTCCATGAGCAAGAGTGCCAATATACGGTGCAGCTTAGAGGCATTGCAGACGGTGAGGCGAAGAAGATCAACCGTGTCGTTACCAGTGTTACGGATGTGGTGGATGCGTATGAAGAATATGGGAAATATGCTGATTTTGCCAAATTAGATACGTTGCGTTTCATTGTTTCCAATACAACGGAAGCGGGCATCGTATATGACGAAACGGATCGGTTAGAATTAAACCCGCCCAAGACATATCCGGGCAAATTGACGAAATTCTTATATGAGAGATATAAACATTTTGATGGGGCGCAGGATAAAGGCTTAGTGATGCTTCCGGTAGAGCTGATTGATGATAACGGCATTCATTTGAAAGAATGTGTATTGAAGCTTGCAAAACGCTGGAATCTGGAAGAGGCTTTTACGGCATGGATCAATGAGGCATGTGTCTTTACCTCCACGCTGGTTGACAGGATTGTGACCGGATATCCGAGAGATGAAGCGCAAGAGCTTTGCGAAGAATTCGGCTATCAGGATAATCTGATCGTAACAGGCGAGCCATTCGCTTTATGGGTCATTGAAAGCGACAAAGATATCAGTGATGAATTCCCGTTGCCAAAAGCCGGGCTTCCTGTTATCTTTACAGATAACCAGAAACCATATAAGCAGCGGAAAGTCCGTATTTTGAATGGGGCGCATACTTCTTTCGTATTGGCATCCTATTTGTGCGGTAATGATATTGTGTTAGAGTCCATGAACGACGATCTGATCCTGGATTTTATCAAAGCGACTATTTTCGAAGAGGTCATTCCTACGCTTACGCTCCCGAAGGCTGAGTTAGTAGAATTTGCAGAAGCAGTCCTTACAAGGTTCCGTAATCCTTATGTGAAACATGCGCATTTGTCAATTTCGTTGAATTCTGTTTCCAAGTGGAGAGCAAGATGTATGCCAAGTTTCTTAGGATATATTGAGAAAGAAGGAAAGGCGCCGGCACATCTGACATTTTCGCTCGCTGCTTTGATGGCATTTTATACGGGGACGGAAATCAGGGACAAAGCGTTAATCGGGCATCGTGACGGAGAGGAATACCAGATTATGGATGATGCGCCGGTATTGGAGTTTTTTGCAGCCAATAGCAGCAAGGAGCCGGCGGAGTTTGCGCATGCAGTGCTTAGCAACACGGACTTCTGGGGCCAGGATTTAAGCGCGCTTGCAGGGGTAGAAGAGACTATTGTTTCTTACCTGGCGGATATTCGCGATATGGGAATGCGTAAGACTATGGAAAAAGTTTTCAAATAGTGATAGTATAAACGTATAGGATTAGAATATAAGATTCAAACGGGGTGGCAAGATACAATCCCATAGACAAACTTGTTCGCCTGCGTACATTGTGGCTATAGAGCCAGGATCGCAGGACGACAGAAAGGCATGGCATTAACATGAAAGATTATCTCAGGATTCATGAAAATGATAATGTAATCGTTGCGATAAAGGAGATCCCTGCCGGCGGGACGGTAACTGTCGGAGACATAGAGGTAACGGCGAAGGAGACCATTCCGGCAGGGCATAAGATGGCGATTTGCGATATTTCGCAGGAGGAAGATGTTGTCAAATACGGATGCCGTATCGGGAACGCCAAGGAAAATGTGGAAGCCGGAGCGTGGCTACATACGCATAATGTCAAAACAGCACTTGGCGACTTGCTGGAATATCATTATGAACCGGTAGAAATAGAAGAGGCTTCTACGCCGGATGCCACGTTCATGGGATTTAACCGCCCGGACGGTAAAGTAGGCGTCCGCAATGAGGTGTGGATTATCCCCACCGTAGGGTGTGTGAACAATATTGCGACGGCGCTTGCCAGATCAGCCAACGGACGTTTGCAGGGGACAGTGGAAGAAGTGATCGCGTTCCCACATCCTTATGGCTGTTCACAGATGGGAGACGACCAAGAGCATACAAGGACAATCTTAGCCGATTTAATCCGGCATCCTAACGCAGGCGGCGTGCTCGTGCTAGGACTTGGATGTGAGAACAGCAATATTGATGTATTGAAGCCATATATCGGTGATGTAGACCCTGACAGGGTGAAGTTTCTTGTCTGCCAGGAAACGGAGGATGAGATGGAGACAGGTGGGAAGCTCTTAGATGAGCTGATTGCCTATGCATCTTCTTTTGAGCGGGAACCGGTTAGCGTCTCTAAGCTGATCATTGGCATGAAATGTGGCGGCAGCGACGGTTTTTCCGGGATTACGGCAAACCCGCTCGTCGGAAAGTTTTCTGATTTGCTGATCAGCAAAAAAGGGACGACAATCCTCACGGAGGTGCCGGAGATGTTTGGTGCTGAGACATTATTGATGAACAGATGTGAAAGCCGTGAGCTCTTTGACGAGACAGTGAAGTTAATTAATGATTTTAAGCAATACTTTAAAGATAATAACCAGACTATTTATGAAAACCCGTCGCCAGGGAACAAAAAAGGCGGGATATCGACACTGGAAGATAAATCGCTTGGGTGCACGCAGAAATCAGGAAGCGCACCAGTAAAAGGCGTATTGGCATACGGGCAGCAGGTGGAGAAAGCAGGGCTGAATCTGCTTAGCGCGCCAGGCAATGATTTGGTAGCATCAACCGCATTAGCGGCAAGCGGCGCACATATTGTCCTCTTTACGACCGGACGCGGGACGCCGTTCGCATCTCCAGTGCCTACAGTCAAAATTTCCAGCAACAGCGCTCTTGCCGGTAAGAAGAAAAATTGGATAGACTTTAATGCGGGCGTCTTGGTAGAAGATAAAGACATAGAGGAGACAGCAAAAGAATTGTTTGATTATGTCGTAGCGGTTGCATCAGGGAAAAAGGTGTGCAGCGAAGAGGCCGGATTCCATGATATGGCTATTTTCAAACAGGGAGTCACATTATAATAAGCCACTTATTATTCAAATATAAAGGAGGAGAAAGAAATGGCAATTTTAGACAAGTTTTCATTGGAAGGCAAGGTAGCTCTCGTAACAGGTGCGTCTTACGGGATCGGTTTTGCGCTTGCAACGGCATATGCAGAGGCAGGTGCGACTATCGTCTTCAATGATATCAAGCAGGAACTGGTGGATAAAGGTCTTGCAGCTTATAAGGAAAAAGGCATCGAAGCGCATGGTTATGTATGCGACGTAACGAATGAAGAGCAAGTAAATGAGCTGGTCGCTAAGGTAGAAGAAGAAGTAGGCGTTATTGATATCCTCGTAAATAACGCAGGAATCATTAAGCGTATCCCGATGTGCGATATGACGGCTGCTGAATTCAGACAGGTCATTGATGTAGACTTGAACGCTCCTTTCATTGTATCTAAGGCAGTTATCCCTTCCATGATCAAAAAAGGACATGGGAAAATTATCAATATCTGCTCGATGATGAGTGAACTTGGACGTGAGACTGTATCCGCATACGCGGCGGCAAAGGGTGGCTTGAAGATGCTTACCAAGAATATTGCGTCAGAATATGGCGAGTTTAATATTCAGTGTAACGGCATTGGGCCTGGCTATATCGCAACTCCTCAGACAGCACCGCTTCGTGAGATCCAGCCTGATGGCTCTAGGCATCCGTTTGACCAGTTCATCATTGCGAAGACACCGGCGGCAAGATGGGGTGAAGCGGAAGACCTTCAGGGAACGGCAGTTTTCCTTGCATCCGATGCATCTAACTTTGTCAACGGACATGTTGTTTATGTAGATGGCGGTATCCTTGCTTATATTGGCAAACAGCCAGGCTAAGGAATGTGTGAATTATTGTGAACCAGGGGTGGCGGCATTGTTTGCCGCCACCTTTTTTCGTATAGTGGGCAGTTGTCCGGGCGATGACGTGGCTACCAGTAAGCGTCGGTTGTCTGGATGGCGGAACCAATCTGTACGGAATATGCCTGCGAGGCGGGTATTGTGTATGTATGAAAGCTTGCAGATTGAGAGAAAGGCGTGGTTATGGATATGGAGATTCGAGTGATTATGAAAACTGCACGCAGCGCCACATTTGCGCTTGATGACGGCGGGACATATGAAACAGTGCAGTCATACCGTCTGTTCCTGAATGATGTAGAGCAGAAAGAGACGAAAACAGTCATTACCAGTTTGTTTGATTTAAAACCGGACACGGATTATGTATTAAAAGTAGTAGGAAATGATGGGGATCTGAAAGGCAGCGTTCCTTTTCGGACGGAAGAAGAATATGTTACCGTTAATGTGAAAGACCTTGGCGCCGCGGGGGACGGTATGTCGGATGACACCAATTTTATCCAGGCAGCGATTATGGCGTGTCCGCCTAAAAGCCGTGTCTTGGTGCCGAAGGGTAAATATAAGGTTACGAGTATTTTCCTAAAGAGCGGTATCCGTATGGAAATTGCCAAAGGGGCGGAGCTTCTCGCCGAGACAGACAGAAGCCGTTTCGTGAAGTTCCCGGGATTGATTGAAAGCTATGACGAACAGGACGAATATAATCTGGGGACGTGGGAAGGCAATCCGTTGCCAATGTTCGCGGGCATCATTAGTGGGATTGGCGTATCTGATGTAAAGTTATATGGGGAAGGTGTCATAAACGGATGTGCGTCTACCGATAATTGGTGGCATAATCCGAAAGTAATGGTAGGGGCGTTCCGCCCACGGATGCTATTCCTAAACCATTGCGGGCAGATCGAGGTGCAAGGGCTGACGTTCTGTAATAGTCCGGCGTGGGTGATCCATCCCTATTTTAGCGATGAGCTGCTGTTTGCCAATCTGACGATCCGGAATCCACAGCAATCCCCCAATACGGATGGGCTTGATCCGGAATCTTGTCGCAATGTAGAGATCCTGGGCGTTCATTTTTCCTTAGGGGATGACTGTATCGCTGTGAAATCCGGGAAAGCATATATGGGCAAGAAGCATAAGAGGCCTTCCGAGAACGTGCATATCAGCCATTGCCTGATGGAAGACGGGCATGGCGCCGTTACAGTGGGCAGCGAAATCGGCGCTGGCGTTCGCAATATGCTTGTGGAGAAATGCCGTTTCGCCCATACGGATCGTGGCTTACGGATTAAAACGAGACGTGGGCGGGGCAAAGATTCGGTTTTGGATGAAATTGTTTTTAGGGATATTGAGATGGAACATGTGATGACGCCTTTTACGGCGAATGCTTTTTATTTCTGTGACCCGGATGGGCGGACAGAATATGTGCAATCAAGGGAAGAATATCCTGTAGATGATAGGACGCCTGCGATGAAGCGTTTTCTGTTTGAAAATATACGCGCCACGGATTGCCATGTTGCTGCGGCGTTTTTCGAAGGCCTTCCAGAGCAGAAGATTGAGAAGATTGAGATGCGCAACTGTTTTATCTCTTTTGCCAAAGATGCCAAAGTGGATGTGCCGATCATGTCAAGCGGGATAGAGCCGTCTTCTAAGAGGGGCATTCATGCAACAAATGTGAAAAAACTAATATTGGACAATGTGTCGATAGAAGATTTTGTCGGAGAAGCTTATGAATTACAGGGCGTAGATGAGTTTGAGAAGGATGGTAAAGGGGTATAGGTTGAAAAATCATGCTGATGCACTAATTTTTCAACCCGCAATTTGTGCCAGAGCGTCACAAATTTACCTGAGATGGCGAAAATTTGTAAACAAAGTATGCAAATTTGTGCCGGCGCTGATAGCGTCTTGGCCCCAAAATTCGCAAGTTGAGCAAGAATGGAGGATTAAAATGCAGTTAGGAATACGGTTACATGATATTAGGAAGGCGCCGCTTGAAGAACGTTTGCAGATTGCACAAGAACAGGGATTTCTCTGTGGGCATTTGGCGCTTTCGAAAGTGATTACCGGGCATTCGGTATCGGATAGCGCGCTGACACCGGGATTTGCCTGCTATTTGCGGAATTTATTCGCAAAGAATAAGCTTGATATCGCAGTGCTTGGCTGTTATTTGAACCTGGCAAATCCAAATGTGGAAAGTCTGCGCAAAAACCAGGCGCGGTATTTGGCTCATATCCGTTTTGCCTCTCTTCTGGGAGCAGGCGTAGTAGGGACAGAGACCGGAGCGGTCAATGAAGCATATCAATATGAGGAACGCAACCATTCGGAAGAAGCGCTACAGATTTTCATAGAAAATGTAAAGCCGGTAGTGAAATATGCGGAGAAGATGGGCGTGATCTTTGCAATCGAGCCGGTATTTAAGCATATTGTATGCAATCCAACGCGTGCCAGACAGGTGCTTGACGAAATTGCATCGCCCAATCTTCAGATCATCTTCGATCCGGTGAATCTCTTAGACATTAGCAATTACCAGAACAGAGAACAGATTATCCATGAAGCGATCAGCCTGCTTGGTAAAGATATCGCCGTTGTACACATTAAAGATTTCCGCGTAGAAAACAACGAATTGGTTTCTGTAGCGGCTGGGACGGGAGAAATGGATTATGACGAGATCATTCGTTTCATTAAGAAAGAAAAGCCATATGTGCATGTGACGCTGGAAAATACAAATCCAGAAAATGCCGTGGGAGCCAGAGAATATATACAAGGCCTTTGGGATGCATGCACGGTAGAGTAGCATGGTCTATAGAGCGGATTTTCTTTACATTGGAGAATGCCCTGGGAAATGGGCATTCTCTATTTTGATAGGTTGAAAAAACTTTGATTTTTCAACTGCGAATTTGAGCCCGCGCTGATAGCGTCATGGCTCCAAAGTTCGCAAGCTGTGTCGGAGCGTTACAGATTTGCGTCGCCCCGGCGCGTGTCATCGCAGTAAACTGCTCTGACATGGGGATTGGGTTGTTTATTCCCGCGGGCAACGAGCCAAGTGGCTGCTTGCAGACATTTGGCGACTGCCGTGAGGATCAAATACCCCGCTGCTCTGTAGTGCTGCAAGTTTGATATCCCGTTGCTTGCAGCGGGGTCTTTGATTCTACTTGCGTACAATACAAATGGCCATCGAATTCCTGGAACAGGCTTTCTTCTTTCTTGCGCATGAAAATCACCAGCTCCTTTTCCCGGAAAGATAGCTGGAATTGCACATTGCCTACGTAAGCGTCGATAATGTGGGCTTTGATATAAAGCGTGCCGTCTAAGAGCCAGGCGCCGCTTGCGGCATATTGCATATCATAGATTGGGAAAGAACCTGTCACAAGATTACCAAGGCCGAAGGATACCGCATAAGGCTTTCCGCGGTATGCGAAAGATAATTTCCCGGTTTGGCCTTCCAGGTGAACGGTAAAACTTTCAAATTCGGAACTTGGTGTCTGGACGAGAAAAGTCTTACCGTTTATTTTGTGCATATTTTCCAATGCTTTTTCGGGTGAGAGTGTGCTGGATAAAGGCTCTATGCAAAGGGAAGGGAGCATGTCTGCTAAGGAGGAGGCAGCCTTTGGGTCTTCCGGCAGCGGAGCGTCCTGTAGGAAAGGCAGGAGCTCTTCGTATAAGGCATCATAGATCTGCTGGTTGCCGCCAGCGATTGATTGGGTATCTGCTGTCGTGACACAGATAAGATCATAATCTGGGAAGACGATAATAAGCTGTCCGCCCATGCCGTAACAGACATAATTGTTCTTTTCGCCACGCCAGAATTGCATGCCATATCCTTGCGCCTCGCTTGGGAGCGGCGCTGTCACGCATGTTTCACTCATAGGAGATACTGCCATATCAATATAAGCGGGCGAGATAAGCTGTTGCCCACCGATGAAGCCTTTGTGCGCGAGGAAGTAGCCGAATTTTAGCATATCCATAGGAAGGGCGACCAAACCGCTGCCGCCCATAGATACGCCAAAAGGGTCTTTTAATATATAGGAGCATTCCGAAAAGCCTAACGGGCGAAGTTTTTCTTTCAGATAATCCAGCATGTCCAGCTTGGTCATTTTCTCCACCAGCGCACAGAGGGTGTGCGGTGCGGAAGTATCATAATGGAAAAGCGTGCCGGCAGGGTGCGTGGGCGCCGTTGTGAAATAGCTTTCAACCCAGTCTGAGGACATGTCGAGCTTATAGGTGGTCGCGGCGTGGCAGGAACGCATCATTAACATATCCCGGATGGTCATTGCGGCAATCCAGGGATGGACTTTTGCCGGGAGCTTCTCGGGGAAATGGTGAATGATCGGGTCATCCAGAGAGAGCCTTCCTTCATCAACGAGCAACCCGATCGCGATCGAAGTGAAGCTTTTGCTGATAGAAAACATGCGGTGCAAGGTAGAGGCATTATAGGGAGCGTAATAACCTTCAAAAAATAGTTTATCGTGCCGCATTAGGAGCAAGCTATGCATTGGGATCTGCCGTGCTTGAAGCCGCTTGATGAAACGTATGATGGAATCCGAGGGGACGCCGAGCGATTCGGGTGTGGATTGTTCAAATGTAAGCATAAATATTCCGCCTTTCAAAAATGGTGATTTTTCATATTGATATGATTATAACATGCATTTCAGTTGGAAATATTCACAAAATGTGTTTTAAAATAGCAGGATTTATTGTATAATAGTTCTACTATGGAAAGGGGCAGGTGGCTACAAGATGAAAAAAGAAAAAGTAAAAATCACAAAAGAAAAAAAGACTACTGTCAGTCAGAAACCGAAACCTGAAAAGGTAGGAAAGGATCTGAAGAAGGTTGAGAAATCTTCAAGCTTCATGCTGCTTGGCATCCGCAACAAAATTGTAATTTGCTTTCTTGTCCCGATTGTGTTCATGGTCATTATAGGCGTTTCAGCGTATCGGAAAGCGGAAGAGGGACTTAGCGAGAAGTTTCAGGAGTCCACGCTACAGACGATGGAAATGACGAAGGAATATATCGAGATGAGCTGTTCTTTCATAAAAGCGGAAGGGTTAAAATATGCATTTGACGTGGATGTCGGCAGATATCTTCAGGGAACATTAGAGAATTCGCCGATTGAGAAGAAAGATACGTTACGTAGCATTGATACGGATATGATATCGTCTCAGACGGCAATTCCTTTTATCAGCAATATACATATCATTCCGAAAGAAGATCTTGCGATCATCTCAACCGCCACGAATAAAAGCACACCGGGCATTCTGAAGGCGCACCGGGAGTCTGTATCGAATGGGAAGAGCAGCATAGAGACTTGGATTGATTTCCATCCGCTTATTGATGAGGCGATAGAGAAAACAGACGATGAATATATATTGTCGTATGAAATCCTTACAAAGTCTAAGAACGGATGTGTTGTCATTGACATTAAGAAAGACACGATTACGGAGTTAATATCCGGGTTAGACTTGGGAGAGGGCAGTGTAATTGGATTTGTTACTGAAAACGGAAGAGAAATCGTCGCGGAGCAGTTAGAGGAAGGACAAACGAGCGCGTTTGCGGAAGGGGAGTTGGTCTTCTTTGGGCAGGATTTCTTCGGAGAAATCAATGCTGAGAACATGAGCGGCTCTGCCCAGATCGATTACCGGGGAAGGAATTACCTGTTCTTTTATACAAGGAGCAATGACATAGAAGACATTACCGTATGTGCGTTGGTGCCGATGAGCACGGTAACAAGCCAGGCAGAGGAGATCAAGATGCTGACAGTAGTGCTTGTTATTCTGGCATGCATCATTGCATTGGTGATCGGTATATTCGTTGCGGCAGGGATTCAGGCGAATATGAAAGGCATTTCTAAGAAATTCGGTGAAGTGGCAAAAGGCGACCTGACCATTACGATACAGGCGAAGGGGCATGATGAATTCCGGAATCTTGCGGGATCTGCGACGAATATGATTGCCAATACCAAGAAACTGGTGAACCAGGTGACGAATGCGACTAATGAATTAGAGAAATCTGCAACGAGCGTGGAAGAGGTTTCAACGGTAATTGACGAATACTCGCATGACATTACGAGAGTGATTGAAGAGATTCACGAAGGTATTGGCAGACAGACAGAAAATGCGCAGGAATGTGTGACCAGGACGGATATTCTCTCCAACGAAATCCAAGAAGTAGGCAAAGTCGTAGAGAAGGTAGAGATGCTGGTGGATGAGAATGAAGATATGATCAATCAAGGAATAGAGATCATACAGCTACTAGGAGAACGTGCAAGGAAAACGACAGAGATGACGTCTGAAGTAGGTACAAGCATTGAGTCTTTGAAGAAAGAATATGAAATCATTAATTCTTTTGTGGAAACGATTACATCCATCTCTGAGCAGACGAACCTTTTGTCATTGAATGCCTCTATTGAAGCGGCAAGGGCAGGAGATGCCGGCAGAGGATTCTCGGTCGTAGCGGAAGAGATCCGTAAGCTGGCGGATGATTCGGCAACCGCGGCGGGAGAGATCCAGCGGAATGTGACACAGATTATGGCACAGACGGAGAACAGCGTGAGGAACGCCGGACAGGCGCAGGAAATGGTGGCGTTGCAGAGCGAATCGGTGGAGCAGGTCATTAAAGTTTTTGGAGACATGAGGGAACAGATGAGCTCCCTTGCAGCGGGATTGAAAGACATTGTGGATAGTATGGATAAAGCCGATATTGAGCGCCGTGACACTGTCCAGGGCGTGCAGAATATCTCCAATATCATTGAAGAAACCGCTAACAGTGCCGAAAAAGTCAAGGATATCGCATGCATGCTCTTGGCTAATGTGGAAAATCTGAATAAAACGGCAGAGCTTTTGGGTGAAAATATGCAGGGTTTGAAATCAGAAATTTCGGTGTTTAAAATTTGAAAAAACGGCTTAAAATCAAAAAATCTCCTTGACAGAATCATATGATAGAGATATGATAAATATTGAGATGAAAGCAATTACATCTAAAGAAAAATTATATTTACAAGGAGGTCTTTATGAAAAAGAAAATTGTTTCTTTACTCATGGTTGCTGTTATGACTGCTTCCTTAGTTGGATGTGGCAACGGAGGAGGGGGGGGCGATGCAAGCTCCACTGACAATGCGGCTACAACAGACAACAGCGCAGCAACGACAGACAACAGTGCGGAATCGACAGACAACAGTGCGGAATCGACAGATAATAGCGCTACAACTACCGACGACAGCAGTGCAGAAGCATCTGATGTTGAGAAACCAGAAGAGATTACGATTTTGGTTGATGGTACTGTTTTCACACAGCCTAATGCGCAGGATAAGTTTATGGCTAAGCTAGAGGAACTGATTGGAATTAAAATCAATGTTATCCAGCCTGACCATGATGCGTACTATGATAACGTAGGCCAGATCGTTGCAAGTGGCGATTTGCCGGATGTTATGATCCTTTCCAGTACATATTATGCAGGATATGCAGCAGAAGGCGTACTGTGGGATATGACTGATGCATGGGAGAATTCCGAATTAAAGAAAAGACAGGAAGCTCATGACGGCGCAGGCGTTGTAGAAGGTGTTAAGATTGACGGACGTCTTTACGGTATGCCTTCCACACGTGGTAACGGTTGTGTTACTTATGTGAAGAAGACATGGATGGACAACTGTGGCATCACAAGCGCTCCTACAAACTGGGAAGAGTATAAGGCTATGCTTGATGCGTTCATGACAGGCGATCCGGACGGCGACGGTGTAGATGGTAATACTTACGCAGCAATTGCTTCTGCCGGTTTTGTTGGCACAGAAGCTCCTTACGTAAACTACCTTCCTGAAATTTATCAGGATGCTTACCCAAGCTTCTATAAAGATGCTAGCGGCAAATGGGTAGATGGCTTTACAGAAGACTCTATGAAAGCAGCTCTTGAGAGATTGAGTGATGCGGTTGCATCAGGTATCCTTGATAAAGCTTCTCTGGATCAGGGAACAAAAGACTGCCGTAACAAATTCTACAGTGATGACTTTGGTGTATTCACTTATTGGGCAGGCACATGGGCAACTAACTTAAAGAACAACCTTGAGAACAATGGCCTTAGCGGTGAGCTTGTTGCATTAGAGCCTATCGCAGAAGTAGGCGCTTATCTTGACCGTGTTCCTCCGGTATGGTGCATCACATCTACCTGTGAGAACCCGGAAGGCGTTTTCAAATATTTCATTGAAACTATGCAGGATGGCGGCGACGTACAGTTCTTATGGTCATATGGCGTAGAAGATGTACACTGGTCAACAAAGGCTGAAACCTTATATGAAGGCCAGACAGATGACGAAGGAAAATCACTTGAGAAAGTTTATGCAGAAGGTGAATTCCACGGCCTTGATAACCTTGAGACTCCTGGAACACAGTATACAAAAGCTCATATCGATCCGGCGCTTGCGCTTGTAGATTTGGCTAATGACCCTTCAAAAGAAGGCAGAGAAGAAGAGAATACTGCTTCCGCAACATTGTTCGCACAGAATTCCGTATCTGCGGTACTTGTTCCTTCTACAGATGAAATGGCACAGTACAACGGTGATTTGACAACATTGAAGAACCAGTTGATTGCAAAGGTTGCTTTGGGCGAGCTTACAATCGAAGACGCATACGCACAGTATGAAGCTGACGGTGGCGCGAACTGGTCACAGATGATCGTGGATTCTTTGAATAAGTAATCTATAAGTGATATAAAATTGAAAAGGTATTTTTCCTGAGATCAAAAAGAAATTATGTGGAGTTATGGCAGCGTATGCATAGCTGTAACTTCACATAATTCATCGTTGGGGATAGTTCAGTAATCTAGTTTTAGGAAAAGGAAGAATGAATATGGCGAAGAATAATAATAAGAAGGTTCCTGCGCAGGCAAATGGAACCAGTAAATCATTGGGGACGCGTATTTATAAATACAGAGGGTTTTATCTGATGTTCCTTCCTGTATTGGTTTTTGCGATTATATTCTTTTATCTGCCGATGCTCGGCGTAAGATATGCTTTCACGAATTATAACGGCATCAAGACGCCGTCTTTTGTCGGATTTGACAATTTTGAGAAGATGTTTAACATGCCGGGATTCTGGTCGGCATTTACGAACACTTTGGAAATCAGTATTGTAAAACTGGTTTTGACAACTTTTGTAGCAGTTGTTGTTTCTTTGTTTTTAAATGAAATTATCAATTTACATTTCAAAAAAGTAGTACAGACAATTATTTACCTTCCACACTTTTTATCCTGGGTTGTTACGGCTTCATTGTTCTCCTTGATCTTGGCGCCCAGTGGATATGGCTTGGTCAATACGTTCCTTGTGAATATTGGGGCGATTGATTCAAATGAGATGATTTATTTCCTGGGAAGCTCAAAGTGGTGGAGAGGCGCTTATTATATTATCAACCTATGGAAAGAGACCGGTTGGCAGACCGTTATTTTCATGGCGACTCTGGCTGGTATGAATACGGAGCTTTACGAAGCGGCGTCCATTGACGGCGCAGGACGTTGGGGAAAAATGCGCTATATCACATTCCCTGCGCTTGCGAATACGATCCTGACAGTATTCATCCTCAACCTGGCAAAAGTCATGAATCTTTTCGAATCCGCTTTCGTATTGCAGAATGATGCCGTACTTGATACTGCGAACGTTCTGGAAACCTATATTTATTATCAGAGTTTTAACAGCGGTGCGATTCCGAACTATGGCTATACGACTGCCGTTGGTTTGTTTAAATCTTTAGTCGGCTGTGTGCTTGTTCTTGTATGTAACCAGTGGAGCAAGAAAGTACGCGAAGGCCGGGGCATTGTATAGGAAGGAGCGGCAGACATGGGAAAAAAGAAAAATATATCAGCTTTTTCAATTATAAACGGACTTATCTTTATCCTCATATGTTTTATTATTTTAGTCCCGCTGTGGAAAGTCTTGGTTGACTCCTTGGACTTAAAGACAGCATACGGTATGAAATTTTGGCCTGAGAAATTCGGACTTGACGGCTATAAGCTGATCTTTATGAACCCTACATTATTTAAGGCGATTAAAGTATCTCTTATTACAACGATTTCCGGTACGCTGCTGGCATTGACGCTGTCAACGCTTGGCGCGTATGTACTGATCCAATGGGAGATGCCCGGACGTACGCTTTTTGCGAATATGCTGCTGTTTACTATGATTTTCAGCGGCGGTATGATTCCTACATACTTGGTATTGCGGTCGTTGCATTTGACGAATACCTTATGGGTTGTCATATTATTCCCGGCATTAAATGTATATAATCTCGTGCTTATGAGAAACTTCTTCGAAGGGATACCCGCCAGCTTGTATGAAGCTGCGACACTAGACGGCTGTACGCCGATGCAGACATTTATCCGGATTGTGTTACCAATGTCGAAGCCTGCGCTTGCTTCTATCGGCTTGATGTATGCTGTTTCCTACTGGAATGATTATACACATTACAAATTGTATATCCTGGACTCCAATTTATATAACTTCCAGATGAAGCTGCGTGGCATGGTCATGGGAAGCGAGCTTCCGACCACATCTGGCGGCGCATCGGAGAATACGGTTAAGAATGCGGCAATTATCATCGTTATTATTCCATTCATGATTTTGTATCCTTTCTTACAGAAGTATTTTGTAAAAGGCGTTAATATCGGAGCTGTAAAAGAATAAACTGAACATATAGGAGAGTATTTATGGCGACAATTTTTTGGGCGGGTGATTCTACCGTACAATATAATGGGATCATGACTTATCCGCAGACCGGTATTGGACAGGTGCTCCATTTGTTCCTCAAGCCAGAGGTGAAAGTTGAGAACCATGCGAAAAATGGCAGAAGCACGAAGAGCTTTATAGATGAATCCAGGTTGCCTGCTATTTACGATAAAATTTCGGAAGGAGATTTCTTTTTCATCCAATTCGGACACAATGATGAGAAAAAGGAAGACCCAGACAGATATACCGAACCGTTTTCTGATTATATGGTCAATCTGGAGAAATTCGTGAATGTAGCGAGGAACAAAAAAGCTTGGCCGGTGCTCATAACGCCTTTGGAAAGAAGATGCTTCATAGATGAGACGACATTGGGGGCAGGAGAACATGGAGATTATGTCGAAGCAATGAAACGTACGGCGAAGAATTTGGATGTGCCGTTGATTGATTTGCATAGCATGAGTCGGGCGGAACTCACCAGAGTCGGAGCAGAAGCGTCTAAAAATTGGTATATGCATTTACCAGAAGGTAAATATCCTTATCATATGGAAGGGCTTTTGGACAATACGCATTTACAATATGCAGGAGCTGTCGTATACGGTGGCTGCATTGCCAGGGGCCTGAAAGAACTTGGTGGGATTTATCGGGAATTATTGTTAGACGAATTACTATAAGATTAATAAATGGCTCGGGAGATTGACCTGAGCCATTTTTCATAGCAGATTCAACGAAGCGGAAGAAACGATTTACCTATAGAAAGGAGCAGAATGATATGCAAGAAGAGCTTTTATGGAAACCGGATTTAGAAGATGGCACATTTCAAAACCCTATTGTGTTTGCAGACTATTCAGACCCGGATGTCATTAGGGTGGGGGATACTTATTATATGACGGCCTCCAGTTTCAATTATGTGCCGGGGCTGCCAATCCTAATCTCAAAAGATCTAGTGAACTGGACGCTTGTAAACTATGCGATCGACAAAATAGATTATGAGAGGTATGATATCCCACAACACTCAAAGGGAGTATGGGCGCCGGCAATCCGTTATCATGACGAACGTTTTTACATATATTATGGCATGCCGGACGAGGGGATCTTCATGGTTTCGGCGAAAGACCCGTTAGGAAAATGGGATGAGCCGGTGTTAGTATTGGAAGGAAAAGGCTTGATTGATTCCTGCCCGTTCTGGGATGATGATGGGAAAGCTTATGTCATCCATGGCTATGCAAAGAGCCGGATTGGCTTTAAGAGCTATCTGGGCATATTCCCGATGTCCTATGATGGGACAAAGGCAATTGGCGATGACCATATTCTATATAACGGCGTAGAGACACAGCCCACAATAGAGGGACCCAAGGTTTATAAGCGAAACGGCTATTATTACATTCTTGCTCCGGCGGGTGGCGTGAAGACAGGCTGGCAAACGGCGCTTCGTTCGAAAAACATTTATGGGCCGTACGAAGAGAAAATCGTATTGCAACAGGGAAATAGCATCGTCAATGGGCCTCACCAGGGCGGCTTGGTCGATACTGTCAATGGTGACGAGTGGTTTATCCACTTCCAGGACAGAGGCCTATATGGCCGTATCGTACATATGCAGCCTGTCGTATGGGAGAATGACTGGCCTGTTATGGGCATTCATGCGCAGGACGGATGTGGGGAACCTTGTATCGTCCATGCGAAACCGAATACAGGCATACAAGAGGCGCCGGCTTCCTTAGAGGCTTCTGATGATTTTGACAATCCGCAGATGAATCTAATGTGGCAGTGGCTGGGGAACCCGAAGGATAATTTCTGCTCTTTGACGGATAGAGCCGGTTACCTGCGGATGTATGCGCTAAATCCTTCCGGGAAGGAAGAACCGATCCTCTGGGAGAGCTCGAACGTCCTGACACAGAAATTGGTTTGTCCTTATTTTAAAGCAATCGCCTGTTTACACGTTACCTCGCTTTCAGAGAAAGAGCAGGCGGGCATGGTTATGATGGGAGGACATTATGCGTATCTTGCAGTTCGAATCGTAGATGGTAAGAAGACATTGGTGTATGCCGAAGCTTATGACGAGAAAGACAGCGTGAAAGAAAAAGTGACTTCTCTACTAACATTAGAAGACACGATGGAAAAAGTATATATTTCTTTTGTCATGGAAGAAGGAGCGGATGCGCCGATATTTAAGATGTATTATGCTCTAGAGGAAAATAAAGAAGTAAATGTGCCGACGGACTTCATGCCTTCGGATCATACATGGGTTGGAGCAAAGATAGGCCTTTTCGCCAATGTGCTGGCGAAGGAAGAAAAAGGAGGATATGCAGACTTTGAGTACATTCACGTCACATCCCTTACAGCAGGCAATTGAAGCACAGGACTTAGAGGAAGTGGAGCGGATTCTCGTAGAGAATCCGCCTTGCATAGATGAAAAAACACCGGATGGCATACCGTTATGCCTGTATGCGGCAAAAGCGGGGGGTTTTCCGATTGTGAAATATATCGTAGAATATTCCCGCGCGAGCATGAATACGGTGGATGATGAGAACCGCACGATTCTTCACTATGCTGCTATGGCAGGCAATTTGGAAATGAACCGGTACCTAATAGAAAAAGTAGGCATGGATATTACGGCAGGGGACAGGAATCTAGTGACACCCTATCAGATTGCATGGGAGCAGGGTAATAAAGAATTGTTAGCCTATTATGAGGAACAGGTGGGCGCTTCGTATGAGAGGATGTATCATAATCCTATCCGTACGGGCATGTTCCCCGACCCATCTATCGTTCGGGTAGGAGAAGATTATTATATGGTTAATTCTTCTTTTATCTTCTTTCCTTGTATACCGATTTCCCATTCAAAGGATTTGGTGCATTGGGAGATCATCGGGCATGCCATTACCAATCCAGACTGGGCGCGCTTAGAGGAGTTAGAAGGCGGAAGAGGATACTGGGCGCCGGACATATCTTATGATAACGGCACTTTCTATATTACAGCGACTTATCGTTTGAATGATACGGGAACCGTTTATCGGAAACAGATTGTGGTTTCCTCGAATAAGCCGGAAGGGCCTTATAGTGAACCGGCGATCATTGACGAAGACGGTATCGATCCGTCTATTTTCCATGAGGATGGCAGGCATTATATGCTCTTAAACAGGGGCGCGAGGATTTTCGAGTTAAGCAGCGATTGTAAGCAACAGGTGTCTGAGGCTTCCTTACTGTATTATGGAAGCCAGAAGCGCGCACCGGAAGGCCCACATCTTTTGAAGAAAGGCGGTTACTATTACTTGTTCCTTGCCGAAGGAGGAACGGGGCCAGGACATAGGATTACCGTAGCAAGAAGCAAGACGCTGATGGGGAACTATGAGCCTTGTCCCTATAACCCGATTATGCGCCAGATGGATGAAAACGCAGCCATCCAGCGATGTGGGCATGGGAAGCCTGTCTGCACGCAGAACGGGGAATGGTATATGGTATACTTGTGCGGCAGAAGAGTGAATAGCAGCTATAGCATATTGGGGAGAGAGACGGCGCTTGACCCTATTACATGGACAGCAGATGGCTGGCCGATAGTCAATGGTCTAAGAGGGCCGAGCGTATTACAGATCATGCCTGATCTTCCGGTAGGGGAACAGGCGGCGATGAAGACCGGAAAGGGTTTTGCAGATGGGCTGCCTATGGATTTTGTCACGCCAAGGCCTCCTGAGACAGACGGTATTCGGGTTGATGATGGCAAGCTGTACTTGAAAGGGAGCCGCTACCCGTTAGCCGATGTCAGGGCGAGGAATATCTTAGTGAGAAGACAGAGTGATTTTAGCTTCCGTGCCGAGGCGAAGCTGACCGTGCCTGAGCTTTCGGATGGACAGGAAGCAGGGATTACTTGCTATTATGATGAGAATACGTGGGTATGCTTGTATATTTCAAAGAATGAGGATAGTTACTTCTTGCAAGTGAAGGAGCATATTGGGAAAGAAGATATCTGTCACACAAAAGAGGCGCTTTGCAATCCTGTTGGAGAAGAGATTGTTCTTGGCGTAGAAACAAGATATTTACAGAGAGATTTTTATTATGGTAAAGTGGAAGGAGAGAGAAAGCACGTAGAAGAATTAGCGAATGTATATTACCTCTGCGATGAAGGGATCTCCATGGGCAAGCGCTTTACGGGAGCCATGGTTGGGATGTATGGTTATGCAGGAGAGAAACCGCTTTTGATTGAATTTCAAGAATTCCAATATCAGAAAATAGAGAGGATGCTATGAATAAAAAAAGTAACCGTGAATTGCTGTTAAGCGGAAATTTGGTAAAGGCAATTATGGCGCTCGCGATACCGGTTGTCATTAATAGCTTTTTACAGACAATGTATAACCTGACAGACACCTATTGGCTGGGCAAACTGGGAACAGAGGAGCTTGCCGCAATCAATCTGGTGTCGCCGATGCAGAACATTGTGATTAATTTCGGGTCTGGCATTACGGTAGCAGGTTCTGTGTTGATTGCCCAGTACCTGGGCGCTAAGAAGGACGAAGATGCTAGAAGCATGGCGAACCAGATCTTTGCCTGTGCTTTGCTGTTTTCTGTTGTATGCGCCGTTTTCTGCGCTATTGCGACGCCGTCTATTGTGACGTGGCTTGGAGCCAAAGAAGAGACATGGCAGCATAGCAAGACCTATTTGCAGCTTGTTATCCTGGACATGCCATTTCTCTATACCGTGAACATGTATACGGCGATTAATCAGGCACAAGGGGATACGGTCCGTCCGATGTTCCTGAATTTATTTGGCATTACCATCAATATGATATTGGATCCGGTGCTGATGCTTGTCCTGGATATGGGAGTAGCAGGCGCAGCGTTAGCGACCGTTGGCGCGAAGGCAGTCCCGGCGATCATCGCCTTTATCCTATTACTGAACAAAGAGAAAGATATCTATCTCAATTTACGTAAGTTAAAATTTGAAAAAGAAAAGCTAAAAAATATCCTAGTAATTGGCCTTCCTACGGCAATCGGCGGCAGTACGATGCAGTTTGGCTTCCTCTTAATGAGCAGGAATGTTTTAAAGTATGGCACCCAGGCAATGGCAGCGTACGGAATCGGCAATAAGATCAATAGCTTGATCACATTGCCAACGAACGGGATCGGTTCCGCAGTTGCAACGATCGTAGGACAGAACGTCGGCGCCGAGCAACATGATAGGGCGGAGAAAGGGTATCGCCTGTCTATGCGGATTAGCGTTATCTTCCTTTTCCTGGGAGGATTGATCCTGTCGAGGATGCCGGTATCGACAGCAATAGTCAGAATATTTTCAAAAGATGCGGAAGTGGTTGCCATGGCGGCTGACTTCTTGAGCATCATGGCATTTTGGTGTTTTGCAAACGGTGTATACAATTCCAGCATGGGATTGTTCCAGGGGAGCGGGCACACGGAAGTGACTATGATCATTGATGCGGCGAGGCTTTGGATCTTCCGTTTCGCAACGCTCTTTATCTGCGAAGTGATGCTGCATATGGGTGTCCGAAGCGTTTGGTACTCTGTGGTCGTAAGTAATGGATTGTCGGCTATGGTGCTTTATATTGTGTATCGGACAGGGTATTGGAGAAGGAAGAGAATAAAAACGTAATATAGGAAAGGAGCATGGAGGAAAATGAAGGTAAAAGAAGACATTGACGCGTACTTGGAGCAATTTTACAGTCGCGATAAGGACTGGTGCGCTGGGACCGGCAGCATTCTTATGGGGACGTGGCAGATGTATGAGGCGACAAAGGATGAGCAATATTTTTCCTGGATAAAGAACTATTTGGAAGAAGTAGTCGCAGAAGATGGTAGCATAAAGGGATATCCGAGCAATGAAGATGTGCTTGAAGGCATTGGCGGCGGCTTAATTTTCTTTCGTATGTATGATAGAGTAAACGAAGAGAAATATCGTAAGGCAATAACGTACGTGATGGAACGGCTCCGGGAATGCCCACGCTGTGCGTGCGGAAATTTCTTATACGGCAAGTCAGAGCCTGATGAGAGCTGGCTGGTTGCGCTTTATAAGACACAACCGTTTTATATGGCATATGAAACGACATATGGGAAGAAAGAAAAATACAATGATATCATAAACCAATTTGAAAATGTGGAAAAATTTTTATATAATGAAAATAGGGATTTTTCTCCTTTTGGTTTGCAGATGAGAAGCTTGGCATGCTATCTTGCCGCATTCGTAGATACGTTGGATCATATGAGCTTTGAAATCTATGAGCAGTACCGGGTTTTGCAGGATGCATTTAAGATGGCGTTGCAAAAGACGCTGCCATATCAGAGCCAGGAGAGCTGCCTTTTCCCAAGCAGGATTGGGGCAGAAGCTGATGCTGTCACAGAAAACACGCTCCAGATAGACGAAGCCGGAAGCGCTATTATTGGATATAGTATCTTGAAGGCATGTCGTATGGGAATTTTATTAAAAGAAAAATATGTTGCTTCTGGGATAGAGATCATAGAGAGCCTGACCAGGAATGCGTTGTTCAGTGATAAAGGATTTGCGGAAGACATTGAAGGCATAGGAATGTTCATTATGGCATGTGGAGAATACTTGCGAATAAAAAAAGAGATGGATGAGAATGGCTAAAGGAGGATGTCATGGAGAGGATTGAAAAGTATATTGACGAATTGATGGAGAAGAGCACACCCGACCGCCCAATCTGGAATATTGAGAAAATTATGCAGGGAGTCAAATCGAAATGGAATTATATTGACGGCTGTATGATCAAAGCCATTCTGGAAATGTATGCGATCACCAAAGATGAGAAATATTTTCAGTTCGCAGATGCTTTTATTGACTGTAAAGTAGCGGAGGACGGCAGCATAGACGGATATGATGTCAACGAGTTGAATATTGATAATATCAATGCCGGCAAAACGTTATTTGAATTATATGATCTCACAGGAAAAGAGAAATACCGGAAAGCAATAGATTTAATCTATAGCCAGATTGAACAAATGCCACGGACGAAGGAAGGGAACTTCTGGCATAAAAATATTTATCCGAATCAAGTCTGGCTGGATGGCCTTTATATGTGCCAGCCGTTTTATATGGAATATGAGACCCGCTTTAACGATCGGAAGAACTATACGGATATTTTTAATCAGTTTGAGCAGGTACAGGTAAATATGCGGGATAAAGAAACGGGTTTATATTATCATGCATATGATTCATCCAGAGAGATGTTCTGGTGCGACAAAGTGACCGGGCTTAGCCAGAATTTCTGGCTTCGTGCTCTTGGATGGTATGCCATGGCGTTATTGGATACGCTGGATAAAGCGGACGCATCCTATGGCGCGCCATACGAGAATATGAAGAAAGTTTTCATAGATTTGATGGATGCGATGTTACGATACCAGGATGAGAGCGGCATGTGGTATCAAGTGGTCAATGTAGGGGGCATGGACAGGAATTATCTGGAGACAAGCGGCAGTGCGATCATGGCATACGCTTTGCTAAAAGGCACCCGTCTTGGCTTTTTGCCGGAACGTTACCGTAAGCATGGGGAAAAGGCATTTCATGGTATCTGCGATACCTATTTGACGACAGATGAGGAAGGGAATCTGCATCTGGGCGGCATATGCCTTGTAGCAGGCCTTGGTGGTGCGCAGAAGCGTTCGGGCACTTATGATTATTATATGTCGGAGCCAGTCGTAAATGATGATGCAAAAGGTGTAGGGCCGTTTTTGCTTGCTTATACCGAGATGCTGCGTCTTCAAAAATAATAGTAAAGAGAAGTGGAGGAAAAGAACATGGGTGTATACGCAATTTCAGGAGCGTCAAGCGGGATCGGCGCCAAGACAAAAGAATTGTTATTGCAGCGTGGACATGATGTCGTCAACATTGATTTAAAAGATGGGGATATCTGTGTCAATTTGGCGACAGAGGAAGGAAGAGAGGAAGCAATTGAGCGTTTAAGCAAAATGCATCCGGAAGGCCTGGATGGACTGATCTGTAATGCAGGTGTGTCCGGCGCTTGTGGGAACCTGCCGTTAATTATTTCGTTGAACTATTTTGGCACGCTTGCGCTTGCAAAAGGCGGATATGATCTGCTTGTGAAAAAACATGGAAGCTGCGTTGTGACTGCATCCAATACGATTTCCCAGGGCGCAGGGCGTATGGATATTGCAGATTTATTAAATAATATTGGGGATGAAAAAAGAATCTTGAATTTAGTGTCACAAATGGATTCCACTAATCTTAGCGTAGGAAACAGTCTCTATGTCTCTACCAAATATGCTCTGGCAAGATGGGTAAGACGTGTTTCGGCTTCATGGGCGGCAAATGGTGTCCGCATCAACGCTGTCGCTCCCGGCAACGTGAATACGACAATGACGGCGACGATGAGCACGTCAGCGAAAATGGCATTAAATGCATTGCCAATCCCTACAAAATATGGACAGGAATGCCTGATGGATGCGGATGAGATTGCAGAAGTAATGGTATTTCTCGCTTCCGATGCAGCAAGAGGTGTCAATGGCAACGTTATGTTCGTAGATGGTGGCACCGACGCGCTTCTGAATACTGAGAAAGTATATTAGGACAAGGATGGAGGGATAGTGTGAAAAATCCATATATGGAAGATTTTTCACACGCAAATTTGTGCTTGCGCCCAAATTCGCAAGTTGAGCAAGAATGGAGGATTAAGATGAAACCGATTGAGAAATATGTAGAAGCTATGGAAAATAAGGATTTTGCAGGGTTAGCCGAATTATTTACGAAAGACGGAAGCCTATGCGATTATTGCACCAATTCTTCCTCCCAGAAAGAATACCATATCTATGGTAAGGAAGCCATTCATATGTTTTTCCGTAATAAATTTGGCTTCCGTCAGTATTCGATTGCCGAAGCAGAAGTCGTAAACGATACGCAGGCGGAATTTGTTGCAAACTTTGGCGGTTATAATATTATGGCGATCGCTACCGTGCGGGAAGCCAATGATGACGGGTTAATCCAAATGCTTACAGTCAGGCCTAAATAAGTTAAAATCTGAGTGTTTGTCCTAGCAGGGCAAGAAGGAAAGGAGAAGAGGACATGTCATATATAGATTTAATGAAAGAGAAAGCAAGAAGCGATAGGAAGACAATCGTGTTACCGGAAACCAGTGACAAAAGGACGTTGATCGCGGCATCCCACATTATACAAGACGGGATTGCCGATATCATTATGATTGGCAATGAAGAAAAGATTTTGGACGGTGCCGGATGGCTGGAAGTAGAATTGGACGGCGTGACGATAATTGACCCTGAGAAAACGGATAAATTAGATGACTATGTGAATTTGTTGTATGAAACACGGAAGAACAAAGGAATGACACCCGAGAAAGCAAGAGAAATTTTGCTAAAAGATTATCTGACATTTGGCGTTATCATGGTAAAAGCGAATGATGCGGACGGTATGGTGGCAGGAGCGTCTCATGCAACGGCGGATACGTTAAGGCCTGCATTGCAGATCCTAAAGACGGCGCCAGGCGTGAAACTGGTATCGGGATTCTTCATTATGGATGTGCCGGATTGTGAGTTCGGGGAAGGCGGGACGTTCCTTTTTGCCGACTGTGGATTGAACCAGGATCCGACAGCGGAGGAGCTTGCTTCTATCGCAGAAGCTTCCGCAAGGAGCTTTAAGAGCCTGGTAGGCGCAAAACCGATTATCGCAATGCTTTCCCATTCCACGAGAGGAAGCGCGAAACATCCGTTAGTGGATAAAATGGTGGAGGCGACAAGAATCGCGCATGAACAATTCCCGCACTTATGTCTTGACGGTGAATTGCAGGCAGATGCTGCGCTTGTTCCCCACATTGCAAAATCCAAAGCGCCGGGAAGTGATGTGGCCGGAAAGGCAAATGTCTTGATTTTCCCGAATCTGGACTGCGGGAATATTGGATATAAGTTAGTACAAAGATTAGGAAAAGCAGAAGCGTACGGGCCGATGCTGCAAGGCATCGCGAAACCGGTCAATGATCTGTCCCGTGGATGTTCCTGGGAAGATATTGTCGGTGTCGTAGCGTTGACAGCAGTGCAGGCGCAGCTAAGTTAAACCAGATAAATGCGAAAGCGCCCCCGTGACGATTTGTCTATAGATGCGACTCCCTCTGGAGGCGCTTCTATTTGTACACTGTGCAGTTGCCAAAACTTAGTTTCGCAATTATCTAAAAAAATTAAATAAATGAAAGGAGCAAATATTACAATGAATATATTAGTCATTAACTGTGGAAGTTCGTCTTTAAAGTTCCAGTTGATCGATGCAGTAACGGAGAAAATGATCGCGAAGGGTTTATGCGAGCGTATCGGGATTGAAGGAAGCCAGCTTGTTTATCAGCCGACAGGCAAAGAGAAAGTAGAAACAGTGACACCGATGGAAGACCATACGCAGGCGATCAGGCTCGTCCTCAATGCCCTGGTGGATGAGAAGAACGGTGTCGTGAAATCATTGTCAGAGATCGGAGCAGTCGGACATCGTATCGTGCATGGCGGAGAGAAATTTGCGTCCTCAACGTTGATTACGGAAGAAGTCGTAAAAGCGATTACCGATTGTAATGAACTGGCGCCGTTACATAATCCTGCGAATCTGATTGGCATTGCAGCATGTAAGGAACTGATGTCTGAGACTCCTATGGTAGGCGTATTCGATACGGCATTCCATCAGACAATGCCAAAGGAAGCCTATCTGTATGGCCTTCCTTATGAGTATTATGAGAAATATAAAGTCAGAAGATACGGATTCCATGGTACAAGCCATTCTTATGTATCGAAACGTGCGGCACAAGTGCTGGGGCAAAAATATGAGGATCTGAAACTGATCGTATGTCATCTCGGGAACGGTGCAAGCGTGTCTGCGGTGAAAAATGGGAAATGTATCGATACCTCTATGGGACTAACGCCTTTGGAAGGGCTGATCATGGGAACCCGCTCCGGGGATATTGATCCTGCGATTATTGAATTTATTGCGCATAAAGAAGGAAAATCCATAGACGATGTGATGAGTATTTTGAATAAAAAATCCGGGGTACTTGGCTTATCCGGGAATCTTTCTTCTGATTTCAGGGATTTGCAGAAAGCATATGAAGAAGGAGACGATGCAGGCATCCGTACTATGGAGACGTTTGCATACCGTGTAGCGAAATACATCGGTGCGTACACTGCGGCAATGAACGGCGTAGACGCCATCTGCTTTACGGCGGGCCTGGGAGAGAACAGCGCGTTTATCAGGGATATGATATGCAGCCGCCTTGGGTATCTGGGGGTTACGTTAGACGAAGAGCAGAATGCTAAACGTGGGGAAGATCTAGTGATCACAACGCCGCAGTCACAGACTAAAGTACTTGTGATACCGACCAATGAAGAATTGGCAATTGCAAGGGAGACATATGCGATTGTGAATGGAAAATAAGAAGCAAAACAGTGTTTTATGTGGAAAAAGACCTAGAGGATGGCTAGGTCTTTTTCTATTAACAAAAAAGATATAAACAGAAAAAATGTTTTAATTATATTCTCTATATGATAATATAGATATTAGTAATGGGAAAAATAATATGCGACAGGAGGTAAGCCATGAAAATATTAGGAATAAAAGCAAAAGGGTTTAAAAACTGCGCTGATGATTTTGAAATGGAATTTATCGCTAAATCAAAAAAAACGAGTGAAGACAAAGAATATGAATTGTTGGAAATCGACGAGGAACTATATGTTTATAGTACTATTGGAGTTGTTGGAAAAAACGCATCAGGTAAGACTTCCGTTTTGGAGTTGCTAGATTGGTGCTATGATATTTTGAGCACATTTAGATTATCCGGTAAAAACAGCAATTATAACGGCATATGGCTGGAAATACTTTTCCATGAAGAAGGATATATTTATAAGTACGATATAGAATTAGGCAATTCGGATACTTTAGAAGAT
>CAJTSL010000007.1:5348-22489 GCA_910578845.1 uncultured Lachnospiraceae bacterium | reverse complement strand
CATAATGCAAAAATCGATCTTTAGGTTCATCTTCTCCATAAAAATTTTCCAGCAAAATATTATAAAACAAAATTGAAGCAAATCTTATCAGAGGATTGGCAGGAACGCTGCCAAATAAAAGGAGAAGTCCCTGAAGACTTTTCTATTGTATTTTTTATTCTAAAAAAATCAACTATTAGAGAAATATATTATGATATTTCCATGGAAAATGAAAAAGAATATTCAGCAACGTTTAAATTTATGGAACTTACAAAGATTGATCCTCAGTTCTTATCAAAAGTCCTCAAAATTTTTGATGAAAATATAACGAATTTAAAACAAATAGATGAAAATAATTATGGTTTGATCTATCAAGGAATAGAAAGAATGTTTTCAGCCAGAGAATTATATTCTTTTCTGTCTAGCGGAACTACGAAAGGCATTAACTTATATATGATAGCGATTATTTCACTGAAAATGGGATTCGATTTGATTGTAGATGAAATAGAAAATCACTTCCATAAAACGCTAGTTGAAAATTTGATAATGTTATACAAAGATAAGCAGGTGAATAAAAAAAATGCGACTTTATATTTTTCAACACATTATTGTGAATTATTAGATTTATTCAACCGTAGCGATAATATTTGGGTAACACATGCCAAAGATAAAGTCATTATAAACAATATGTATGAAGAATATGGCATTAGGACAGAGCTTCTAAAGAGTAAAAAATTTTATCAGAATGCATTTGATACGGCTGTTAATTATGAAGCATTAATGGAACTGAAAAAGGAATTAATGAAATGAAGTATTTGATTATGTGTGAGGGTGCTAACGAGAAGAAATTAATTGATATGTTATTGGAAAATAAAAAGTTAAAGATACGCGAAGATGACTTACTCGGGCGTATAACGTATCATGCACGCCAAATTAGAAAATCACCAATGGTCATGGGGCAACTAAGATTATACGGAGGTGATGTGGAAATATGGAGGATTGGGGATAAACAAACGGACAAATTGGATATCCCTGTGGAATTCAGGCCGCAGATCAAAAAGGTAACCAAGTATTGTACCTTGCCAGAGTTAGAAATTTTATTAATTATATCAGAGAAAAAATTTAAGGAATACGAAAAAAACAAAACTCGGAAGCGACCAAAGGATTTTGCAAGAGAGAATATTGTTTATAATAGGCATAAGTATAAAGGAGACACCATTTTCTATGAAGAATATTATGGACATGATATCCAGAAGCTGTTAAAGGCAATGCAAGAATACAAGCAACGTAACCACGCACATAAAAATGATGAGCATTATTTAGTTGAAATACTAAAAGCATAGTGAAAGATTATAGTTGCAAAATGTTTGTCATGCTCCTTATAATAGAGAGCAGATACATGGTAAATATCTATTCTAGAAAGGGAGGAAAATAAGAAATGATATTGGGCGCATTAGAAGCAGGCGGCACGAAAATGGTCTGTGCCATTGGCAATGAAAACGGGGAGATTACAGAACAGATTTCTATTCCTACTGTAACACCGGAAGAGACGCTCCCTAAGTTACTTACTTTTTTCAAAGGTAAAGGGATAGAGGCGTTGGGGATTGGATGTTTTGGACCGATTGATTTAAACAGGGATTCGCCCACATATGGCTATATCACAACGACGCCGAAGACGGCATGGCAGAATTGCGATATTGTAGGCACATTCCGGGAAGAATTGAAAGTACCAGTAGGATTTGACACGGATGTAAACGGCTCAGCACTTGGTGAACATACTTGGGGAATCGGTAAAGGATTAAATAGCTGTATTTATATAACCATTGGGACGGGCATCGGCGTTGGCGTCATTGCTGACGGGAAGCTTCTACATGGAATGTTGCACCCGGAAGGCGGTCACATTCTGTTGCGCAAGTTACCGGAGGATACATTTGCGGGAGGCTGTCCTTTTCATGAGAACTGCTTTGAAGGGCTTGCCGCGGGTCCGGCAATTGAAAAAAGATGGGGCAAGAAGGCGATAGAGTTAGCGGAGGATATGAAAGTTTGGGAAATGGAAGCGGACTATATTGCGCAGGCTCTGGTAGATTATACCTGTATCTTGTCTCCACAGCGGATCATCCTTGGCGGAGGAGTCATGCACCAGAAACAGTTATTGCCGATGGTCCGGAACCGCTTTAAGCAGCTATTGAATGGATATTTGCAGACGAAAGAACTGAAAGATCTGGATACTTTTATTGTGGCACAAAGTTTGGACGATAAGCAAGGCATCATGGGTGCGTTAAAACTTGGCATGATGGAATTGGAAATGGAAGAAAAAGAATAAAGCAGAAAATGCTTGCATAAATTATAAGGAAAGAATTTATGCAGGCATTTTTTATGGCACAGGTTTTTGCACACTTTTCAAATATTATCATCCCAGTGATCATTTTCTACATTGTGGCATATGGCATTACAGTGAAAACTAATGTTTATGAGGATTTTGTCAAAGGGGCAAAAGATGGCTTTCACACGGTCATACAGATCATGCCGACATTGATCGGGCTGATGGTGGCAGTAGGCGTGCTGAGGGCATCCGGCTTTCTGGACTTCCTGGGCGGCCTATTCTCCGGCATGACGGAGAGATTTGGTTTCTCATCAGAACTGATACCGCTTATTCTGGTGAAAATGTTTTCTTCTTCCGCTGCAACAGGACTGGTGTTAGATATCTTCAAAAATCATGGGCCAGATTCTTTGATAGGGATGACAACGTCTATTATGATGAGCTGTACTGAAACAGTTTTCTATACGATGTCCGTATATTATATGGCGGCAAAAGTAACGAAAACAAGATATACGCTTTCGGGCGCTATTCTGGCGACGTTCTCGGGCGTAATAGCAAGCTTTGTCCTAGCCGGCATGATGAAATAAATGATTGTGCCGACAGAAGCTTAAAAACACGGAGGAAGCTGTTAATTGGAAATTAACAATATAAAGTTTATTTTAAAATCATTTGACAAACGATGATATTGTGATACAATATAGCTATACAACAAAATGAAGTAAAGAAAAAAGAAGACTACATTTTGTAGTATGAAAAATTGGCATAGAGAGCCTGATTAGTCCCGGAAAATGAACAGTTTATATACTTCCACATCCAGCACGGCGGCAATGTTGAATAGTAATTCCAGTGAGACTTTGCGCATGACATTTGGTGCTTCGAGCGCGCTGATATGTGAGCGGCTAATGCCGATTTTCTCAGCAAGTTGTTCTTGTGTTAGTTTTGCATGTTTTCTGTAATAGGCAATGTTATAGCCTATTTCTATGTACTTATCTGAATGGTCAAAAATATCGTGATTGTAGATGGAATCTTTCATAGTAATATCTCCTTCCCTATATTGTAGTGAAAAATCTAGAAAATTGAAATTGTCTATTAAATAGCCAATGCTATTTGTTGAAAAGCAAATTTTTTTTTCTAGAAAAAAGGTGCTTTTTTATAGATATCATATATTTGCTATAACAAAATGATACAAATGTAATATAGAAAATAACGCTAAATAATAGTTAGCTCATTTATTTCGGAAGCGGTAAAAGCAAGCCGGGCAGTTGGGGGAGACGAAAGAAGGAGGCATTTGATGGAAAGCTAGTTAAATTTGAAAATTTATATATGCTTTATGTTTTTTATGCTCAGATTATTTTATTGTCTAACTAAATATGATAAACTATGCGGAGAGAAATGAAAAGCCAGTGGGCAAGCAGCGGTGAGCGCTCCCAATCCTATGACAGGAGGCAATTGCGAAACTAGGTTTTGAAAAACAGGAGTCTCGCAAACGCTTACTATGACAGGAAAGAAAGGAAGTTACGGTTATGGCATCTTTTGTAGAATTTAAGAATGTCAGCAAGACATATCATATGGGAGAAGTGGACATTGAGGCATTGAAGGACGTCAATTTCGTGATCGAAAAAGGAGAATTCTGTGTCGTGGTTGGCGCGTCGGGTGCAGGTAAGACAACGATTCTGAATATCCTGGGCGGTATGGACAAGCTTTCATCCGGAAAAGTGATGCTAGACGGAGAAGAGATTTCCGCATACAATAACAGGAAGCTGACTTCTTATAGGCGTTATGATATTGGGTTTGTTTTTCAGTTCTATAATCTGGTACAAAACCTGACTGCGGTGGAAAATGTAGAACTTGCAGCGCAGATCTGTAAAGAGCCTTTGGAGGCAATGGCGGTTTTAGAACAGGTCGGGTTAAAGGATCGTGCGGGCAATTTCCCGGCACAGTTATCAGGAGGCGAACAGCAGAGGGTGGCAATTGCAAGAGCGTTGGCGAAGAACCCGAAGCTATTATTGTGTGACGAGCCGACAGGCGCGCTGGATTATAATACCGGCAAAGCGGTATTAAAGCTATTGCAGGATACCTGTAGGAAAGAGGGAATGACAGTTGTTGTCATTACACATAATCAGGCCTTGACAGCGATGGCAGACAGGATTATTACGGTTAAGAGCGGAACGGTGCGCAAGATGGAGCTGAACCAGCATATCGTCCCGGTAGAGGAAATCGAATGGTAATAACGGCGCTTCACCTTGTAGATTCGTGCCGGGTAAAATATGGCATTGAATTAGGCTAAAATTAGATTGATTAGATCGGAGAAGCAATCATGGACATTAATGAGGAACAGCGATGAGCAGTGGGATGATAAAGACTACAATCAGGGAAATCAAAGGAAGCCTTGGGCGCTATCTCGCAATTTTCGCAATTGTGATGTTAGGCGTTGCTTTGTTTGTCGGTCTTAAAGTAACGACACCGGCAATGATTGCTACGTTAAATGATTATCTTCGCGAGCAAAGTTTCTTTGACCTGCGGTTGTTGACGACAATCGGGTTTGAGAAAGATGATGTGGAAGCTTTTGTGCAATTGGAGGAAGTCGCAGTTGCAGAAGGGGCAATTTCTATTGATGCGATTTGCGCAATCGGAGACGGCAATGAGTCTGTCTACAAGATCCAGGGAGTGCCGGAGTCGGTTAACAGGATTATTATAACGGCTGGCAGAATGCCGGAAAATCCCGGTGAATGTGTCTTAGATGACGCTTTATATGATGAAAAGCTGCTTGGTACACAGATCGTCGTGACAGATAATAACGATGAAGATACGTTGGAGATGCTGCGGGGCTCTGTTTATACAATTGTTGGCTTTGTGCGATCGCCTTATTATATTAATTTTGAGCGTGGGACGACCTCTATCGGCAATGGAAAAGTGGCTGGCTTTTTCTATGTCATGCCGGAGGCGTTTGATTGTGATTACTGGACGGAAATCTATCTGACAATGAGGCAGGAGCATGATGTCTATACAGATGCCTATGAGGACTATATTGATAGCGTAGAGGAGCTGCTTGAGGATAAGACGGAAGAAGTCGCGATGGCAAGATATACGGAAATCATCCGGGATGCGCAGCAGGAAATAGACGATGCGCGCATAGAGCTTGCTGATAAGACGGAAGAAGCAGAAGAAGAGCTTGCAGATGCCTGGAAGGAGATTCAGGACGGAGAGCAGGAATTAATAGATGGTGAAGAGGAAATCCGTGATGGGGAGCAGAAGATCCGTGACGGAGAGCGTGAGGTTGCGGATGCTGAGGCGAAGATCCGTGATGGGGAACAGGAAATCGCGGACGGTGAAAAAGAGATCCAGGAGAAAGAGCAGGAAATTGCGGATGCGGATAAAGAAATTGCATATCATGAATGGGAGATTTTTGATAACGAACTGAAATTGGCGGGAGCAAGAGAAGAACTTGAGCAGGGAAGAGCGACGCTGCAGGAGAAGGAGGCGCAGCTACATGCGAAGGAAGATGAACTGTTAGGGCAGGAAGCTAACTTGCTCAAGCAGGAAGGAGAACTGCTTGCCCAATTGTCAGAAGTGGAACAGGCAGAAGCAGAGCTTGCTGCCCAGGAGAGCGCGGCAAATAGCGGAAAAGAGCAGTTAAAACAGCTTCTTGCCGCTGGTATGATATCTCAGGATATCTATGACGCGAAGATGGGAGAAGCGGAAGCGGCGCTTGCCCAAATTGCGGCAGGGAAAGCGCAGCTTGCGGATAGTAAGAGCCAGCTTCAGGGCGGCATAGGACAGATCCAGGGCGTAAAAGGCCAGATTGAAGAAGGCAAAGTGCAGATTCAGGCAGGAAAAGAGGAGATCGGGGCTGCATGGGCTGAAATCGAATATAATGATAAAGTATTACGGGAAGCGGAAGAGGAATTACAAGCGGCAAAAGAGGAAGTCAGGAAAGCAAGAACAGAGCTAGAAGACGGTAAGGAACAGTTAGCGCAGGCAAAGATAGACTTAGAAGACGGCAGGCAGGAACTTGCCGATGGCAGGATAGAACTGGCCAACGCCAGGGCAGACCTTGCCGATGCGAGAGTGGAATTGGAGGATGGCAAGGCAGATCTGGAAGATGGCAGGATAGAGTTAGCTGACGGTAAAAAGGAATATGAGGATGCAAAAACTGAGTTTGAAGAAGAAGTAGCAGATGCGCAGAAAAAGATTGATGATGCGCAGGCGGAGTTAGAAGATATTGAGGAACCCGACACGTATGTACTGACTAGAAATACGAATATCGGTTATGCCTGTTATGAAAATGATTCGAATATTGTGGCGGGCATTGCGGATGTTTTTCCGGTGTTTTTCTTCCTGGTGGCAGCGCTTGTCTGTATGACAACGATGAACAGGATGGTAGAAGAACAGCGTACGCAGATTGGGGTACTAAAAGCGCTTGGTTACGGTAATGGCGCTATTATGGGGAAATTCCTATTTTATGCAGGTTCGGCGGCATTTATGGGAGCTGTAGCAGGTTATGTGGTAGGCTCCTGGCTCTTTCCAATCGTGATCTGGATGGGCTACCGCATCATATACAATTTGGGTGAGATACATTACTATTTTGACGGATGGCTTGCGTTTCTTTCTATTGCGGCGGCGCTTCTCTGCTCGGTAGGAGCGGCGTATTTCTCCTGCCGGTATGAACTCTATAGCGAGCCTGCGAATTTAATCCGCCCTAAAGCGCCTAAAGGCGGGAAGCGAATTTTTTTAGAGAAAATTACTTTCATATGGAACCGGATGAAGTTTTTGCATAAAGTCTCTATGAGAAATCTTGTGAGATATAAGAAGCGTTTTTTCATGATGATCCTTGGGATCAGTGGCTGTACCGCATTGTTGGTAACGGGATTTGGCGTGAAGGAATCGGTTACTAATGTTGCGGATATGCAATATGATGAAATCCAGATGTTTGACATTGAGATTGCTTTTACGGAGGGTCTTGGGGAAGACATGGCCGACCGTTTCGCAGAACAGACAGCGGATCTGTTTTCTAAGATTGCGTTTCGCTATGAGGAAAGCGTTGATATAGATTTTGGCGGCAAAACGAAGACCGTTTATTTGGAAATACCTGAGAATATAGAGGAGATCAGCACGTTCTTAAGCCTACATACAAAAGAAGGAGAAGAAATTCCTTATCCTGCGAAAGGCGAGGCTGTCCTGACCGCCAAAATAGCTGAGAATATGGGAATCAAGATTGGAGACACAGTAACGTTACGGGATAGTGACATGAATAAGCTGACGCTACAAATAAGCGCGGTCTGTGAGAACTTCGTATATAATTATATTTATATTCATGAAGATACTTATGAGGAACAGTTTGGCGTGAAGCCGGAATACAAAAGCGCATATGCGGCCGTAGCAGAAGAAATGGATGTGCATGAAGCGGCGGCAATGGTTTCGGATAGGAAGAATGTGCTTTCGGTGAATGTCATCCAGGATATGCGTGAAAGGATTGCCTCTATGATGGAGAGCGTGAATTACATTGTCGCTCTGATCATAGTCTGTGCGGGCAGCCTAGCATTCATCGTGCTTTACAATTTGACGAATATTAATATTACGGAAAGAATTCGGGAAATTGCGACAATTAAGGTACTCGGTTTTTACGCAATGGAAACTGCTGATTATGTGTTCCGGGAGAACATGATATTGACGGGAATAGGAGCGCTTGTTGGCTTATTGCTTGGAAAGTGGCTGCACTGGTTTGTCATGTATCATATCAATATTGATATGATCTCTTTTAAAACAGTGATTACGCCATCTGGTTATGTGCTCAGCCTACTATTTACGTTTGGTTTTGCCATGTTTGTCAACGTGATCATGTTCTTTAAATTGGAGAAAATTAATATGGCGGAATCCTTAAAATCCATAGAATAAGGGGAATGGAGATTGCGATGGATATTAATAAGGCACTGAATGATGTGTTGGTAAAGGTATTTCGGAATATCAATACAGTAGAAGAACAGGCAATCCGGACAGAAGAATATAAAGACGTCACTGTAAACGATATGCATGTTATCGAGGCAATCGGCATAGGAGAGAGGAAGAATATGACGACTGTTGCAAAGGCATTGCATGTTACAACAGGAACGCTTACGATTTCTATTAATAGCCTGGTGAAGAAGAATTACGTAGAAAGGGCAAGAAGCGAGGAGGACAGGAGAGTAGTCCTCGTTTCGTTGACGCCCAAAGGGCAAAAGGCATTTCTCCATCATAAGCAATTCCACGAGCAGATGATCCAGGCAATTGTCGAGGAGCTTTCGGATGAGGAAAAGCATGTGTTGGAGAAAGCCTTAAATCGTATTCATCAGTTTTTTCTTTCCAGCCGCTGAGGCAATGGCGTGGTCATTGCCAAAAGACGGGAGAGCGTTCTAAAGTCAGCCGGGCCATTATTTAACAAGAAGGTGTGGAACCGGTATAGAGAAAAAGAATCTCCCCAGGCAGTTTCCGCTTGGGACTTCAACGATTCGATTTCCAAGTATCCTAAGTAATATTTGGGATAGGTGCAAGGGCCTTCTACAATATATTCATATGTGGCTTGTATGCTGTCATCATCTAATCCTATAGCAGAGAGGATCTCATAAACTTTTTCATAAGATGCGCCTTCATAATGGATGAGAATGTCCAAAAGAGAGTACAGACATAACTGGATCTGCCTGTTTAGCCTCTGCGCCAGGTAGAGCGCTTCTGCTTCGGGATGCCCGTCTTTGGCGATGCGGATGGCATAATCATAAGACCCAAGTTCCACATACAGCGCCCAGCCTTCTATATAACCGCCATAATATAAGATGTTGCGTAAAGGGAGGGCGCCTATGGACTGTAGGTGATGTCCGCTGTATACAGTCTGATAGAGATGGCCAGGGTAACCTTCGTGTGCAAGCGTTGTGAATAAGGAAAGGCCTTCTGCGGTATCCATAGTGTTGATATAAATGGTATTTTCGCTCATATCATCTATGGGCGGCGTCAAATAGAAAGCAGGTGCCGCGTAAGGTGAGAGGCTTTCGTCCAATTCTTTGATCGTACATGCCGCAGCCTCTTCTTGATCGGCTAAAAGCGGGACTGTAGGATAGTCTTTGGCAGTCATTTCCTGTAGCTTGGCGAGCATTTCTTCCGGCGTTAGGCAAGGAAAAGCGTAATCGTTGCCAGCAAGGTGCTGGTTTAGATCAGGATGCTCTTGCAACAGTGAAATGAGGGTTGTATAGTTCTTCTGGAAATCGGCAGAAAGCATTGATTTTATCTCCTGTATGGTATGGTATGAACCGGTGATTAGGCGCAGATATGCCTGATAATAGTCTTTGCCGCCAGGGGAATTGGCAAGTCCGGAGACTTGCGCCTTGCCGCCTTTTAATAAAGTCAGTTCATCGGCGAGCTTATTGTATGCAGGCGCAACGACAGTGGTAAGCAGGCGTTTATTTTCGGACTGCCATTTTTGTGCATCCGTATTGTTGATGATACCTTTTTCGATTAATTTCCCAAGGCGTTCTGCGAAAGTGATTTCTAAGAAATGTTCTCCTGCTTCTAATTGCTGCAAGTCCATGAGAGCCATGCATTGCTCAATGACTTTGTCTACAGAAGAGTCCGCCATGAAGAGCCCATGATCGGCTTTTTCCTGTTCATAGAGCACAATGCCGTTTAGGTAGGATGGAATCTGGGAGAGAATTGCCAGATAGCTTTCGATATCCGCAACAGAAGAAAACCGATAGTCCGCTAATAGGATCGGAAGCTCCGATTGTATGCCGGAAGTCGGGGAAAGAGGCTCTTCAAAATACGGATACGCGGCACATGATGCTTGCGCTGCCAAGTAAGTGGAGAATAATATATAGGTATATTGATTAGCAGACGACAATTCCTCAGGATGGAATTTCTGTAATGCATCTATTACGGCATCTGCCTCGTCTAGAGATGCCAGCGCCTGATTGGCATGGTATATTGGTAGTGAAATGGTTTTTTCTTCAATTCCGTATGCAGAAGGATTGGTTAGATTGTAGTGCAGGGTAATTGGATTATGGCACAGCTCCGATACGAAAAAGTTTTTTGCAAATTTCTCAAAGCGGGCATCTTCGTGAGTGCGGCTGTATAGGAAGAGAGTGAGTAAGATAAAAAGGAGCAATAGCAATACTGCTCCGATCCATTGTTTGGGGGAAAGCTTTTTTTTCAAAGATATGATCCGTTTCTGGTTATTTTACTTCAATATATGAAATAAAGTGGTAGGGCATTCATCAAAAAAGCGTAGAACGCTTTAGAAAACGATTCGGTTCCGTCCGTTCTTCTTGCCCATATATAATTTTTCATCCGCTTCTTTGATTGCTGTATCGATATCGGAACGGAAATCATATTCGGTTAAGCCAAATGTCATAGTCACAGAGAATGCTGTTCCATCCGCATTGAATTGTAAGGCTGAGATTCTGCGCTTTAGTTCTTCTAGAAAACAGAACGCCTCATCGCCGTTACAGGAGGGGAAAACGAGAAGGAATTCTTCACCGCCCCATCTTGCAATGAAACATTTTTTCTCCAAGGTAGTCTGCATCGTCCGTGCAATAGTCTGTAGGACGATATCACCGATATCATGTCCGTAGTTGTCGTTGACTTTCTTGAAAAAGTCGATGTCGCAAATGCAGATACTGGTAAAATGATGGTTAGAAGGGATTAAGAGCTCTTCTAAATATTCCATCGCCTTTCTCCGGTTATATAATCCGGTGAGGACGTCTGTATTCGCCTGGCTTAACAGCTTCGTATTATAATCCACGAGCTTGTGCTCTAGTGCCTGGGAGTCTTTGCTGAATACATAAACGATTAAGGAAATGCACCAGAAAATGCAAATCGTATTGATCATCTGTAATACGTTAGTCATCATCTCTGGCAGAGCAATGACTGGTTCCCTGCTACGGCATAAAAAGAATAAATATATGCGGAAAAGGCATAGCACGATCGCAAAAAAAATCTTAAAATGATATTGGGAGTAACCGGAAAAAAAGCATAGGACAAGCAGTACGAGGATGAAATGCTGTACACCGATATCCCAGCCAAAATAGAAGATATTCACAACAATCCATGTAGCTGTACACAGATTTAACGTATAAACGACGACAGGTGTCTTGTAGTGGTAGGTCATACGGAAAATAAAAAGATACATCAGAAAAGAAACAAGTAAAATAATGATTCCGATGTTGTTTAACATATCGATATAGATTATACTATTTATTACAGTATAAAAGAGCATAGAAAGAACCAGAACCCTGACTACAACAATTAATTTGGGCGATTCATTAGGGTCGCGGGTATCTTTGTTAATATATTGAACTGCCTTTTGGAGCCAGGGAAAATTCATTTTTTTGCAACCAAGCCTTTCTTAACCGAAAAATGGTGGGATTTATCGTAATAAAATAGTACACCAATTTGTAGAAAAGCGCAATAAGCATGAGGTTTAAAACAGGAAAAAGGGAAAGATGTGACTATGAACCAATATTCTTTAAAAAGCAAGCTGATGCTTCTGACCTTAGTTACAGTACTGCCGTTAGTCGGGGTTACTTTTTACTTGATATTTTCCTTGCGCAATTACAGTAATGCATACGATGAAATTGTCAGCAATATGACAATTGCCAACAGCTATAATCTGAATTTTAAAGAAGAGATGGATGAGGGCCTATATAAATTAGTAGTAGGAGCTGTTACATTTGAAAATATCCATGAGGACGATTCGCTAGAAGATCCTTATCAAGTCATCGGCGAACTGAGGGAAGATTTTGGAGTGCTGATGAGGATAACGACAGACAAGGAAAGCAAATCGTGGCTACAGCGCCTTTTGCGGAATATTGATACGTTACAGGATAGGGTAGACGATATCAAGGTGAATCTGGATAAGGGCGGACATTATGATGAAAATATAGAGATGCTTGATAATAATATTTATATTTTGACGGAACTGATCCAGGATAATATGCAGCATTATATCTATTATCAGACGAAGAGCATTGAGAAGCTGAAAATACAATTAAACGCACAAGTGCAGAAATTTGTTGTCTTGTGGGTGATACTGCTTTTTGGCATTGTTGTCTGTGTCCTAACGGTAGCTTCCGTTATTTCTAATAGCATTACCGGGCCGATCCGCAAGCTTTGTGGTGTGACAAGGCAGATCTCTGAAGGCGATTTTTCCGTTCGTGCGAAGGTGAAAACAAAGGATGAGGTAGCGCAGCTTTCGGATAGCATCAATGAAATGTCGCAGCATTTGGAAGTGATGGTCAGCCAGATTAAAGAGGATGAGCGTAAGATGCGTAATACAGAGCTCCGGCTGTTGCAGGAACAGATTAACCCTCATTTCTTATATAATACATTGGATACGATTGTATGGCTGATCGAAGGGAACATGAGCGGACAGGCAGTAGATATGGTTGTATCCTTATCTGATTTTTTCCGTTTAGTGCTGAGCCATGGCCAGGAATTCATTACGATCAAAGATGAAGAGTTCCATATCCGAAGCTACTTGGAAATCCAGCAAGTGCGCTACCATGATATACTGGATTATGAAATTGCAATGGATCCGCAGTTGTACCCATATAAGATTTTAAAGCTGACGTTACAGCCACTTGTCGAAAACGCCCTCTATCATGGGATCAAAAAGAAAAGGGCAAAAGGGAAAATAACGGTCAAGGGGTCAATGGAAGAAGGAGAAAACGGGAAGAACGTATGCCTGGCAGTAATGGACGATGGCGTGGGCATGGAGGAGGAAGAAGTGGAACGGCTGCAAAAAGAAATTGCCCGTCCTTGTAAGGAAACTGAATCGGGATTCGGACTGGCAAATGTCAATGAGCGGATCCGTATGAATTATGGAATGGATTATGGGATGACGATTTCTTCGGTAAAAGGAGAAGGCACAACGGTGAAAGTTGTTATTCCGGCGAAGCGGATGGAGACTGTAGCAGAAGGGAGCAGCTATGAGATGTCAGAGTAAGAAAAATAGAGGCCGATGCTATCGGATCATTTTTGTGGTGGCCAGTTTTTTGCTTACAATGGCGCTTTCCGGGTGCGGCTCTTTCTGGGATGTGGCGCCGGAGGATATTCTGTCAGAGACGGAGGCGGAAGAGGATTTGATTGTCGTCGGATTCTCCCAGCTTGGGAGCGAGTCGCTTTGGAGAAGCGCGAATTCGGAATCCATTCAGGGGACTCTTACAAGGGAGAATGGTTTTTTCCTGGAATTCAATAATGCCAGGCAGAAACAGGAGAACCAGATAAAGGCGATCCGCGGCTTTATATCCCAGAGGGTAGATTATATCATTTTTTCTCCGGTAACGGAGGACGGATGGGAAACTGTCCTGCAAGAAGCAAAGGATGCGGACATCCCCGTGATCCTGGTAGATAGGAAGGCGTCTGTTAGTGACGATTCGCTTTATACGGCATGGGTTGGCTCCGATATGCACAAAGAGGGAGAGAAGGCAGCCATTTGGCTGGAAGATTATCTGATAGAAACCGGAAGGGAAGATGAGCAGATCAATATCGTCGTATTACAAGGGACAGTAGGCTCTTCCGCCCAGATTGAACGTACAGCGGGATTTAACGCCATTGCCTCGTCGCATCCTGAATGGCATATACGGGCACAGGAATCGGCTGACTTTACGACGGCGAAAGGCAAGGAAGTGATGGAACAGCTCCTAGCAAAATTCCCGGACATTGATGTGATCATATCACAGAATGATGATATGACGTTTGGTGCCTTACAGGCGTTAGAAGAGAATGGCATTTCAACCGGGGTAAACGGGGATGTGGTGCTGATATCATTTGATGCGGTCTATGATGCGTTGGAACTTGTGTCGGAAGGGATTATCAATGTGGATATAGAGTGTAATCCCGAGCAGGGTGAATATATCATGGAACTGATCCGCAAACTGGAAAATGGAGAAGCGGTAGAGAAGGAGAATTGTGTAGAGGAAAAAGTGTTCACGCAGGAAAATGTAGATCAATATCTGGGCATGAGGACTTACTGATCGGTCTACGCCCTGCATGCAATAACGGTGGGTGGAAAGAAAGGCGTGGTTTTAGCTTATGGCATTGAAAGTATTTTTGGTAGAAGATGAAAGTGTGATAAGAGAGGGTCTTAGGGACAATATCCCATGGCAGCAGTTCGGTTATCAGTTCGTCGGAGAGGCAGGGGACGGTGAGATGGCGTTGCCTCTGATTCGGAAAACGAGGCCGGATGTCTTAATTACCGATATTAAGATGCCGTTTATGGATGGGCTTTCGCTTAGCCATATTGTCGGACAGGAATTTCCGGAAATGAAAATTATCATTATCAGTGGATATGATGACTTTGAATATGCGAGACAGGCGATCCGGGAAGGGGTAGACCAGTACCTGCTCAAACCGATTACGAGAAGGGCTTTGCAAAAAGCGCTGACAGAGGTGAAAGAGAAGATTGAGACTGAGCAGGAACAGAAAAACTACTTGCATAAATACCAGGATGATATGCACGAGTATGAGCAGTTTGTGTTAAGGAATTTTTTTGAAAAAGTTTTCGCAGGGCAACTTTCCGTCCAGGAAATATATGAAGAAGCGCAGAAGCATGCGCTTGATATTAATGCGCCATGTTATAATCTGATGTTGATGAATGTACAGGAACGCGCCCATCAGGGAGATAAACGGAAAGCAGGGGAAACCTGTCAGAAATGCTATGAAGAGATTATGCGCTTCCTGATGCGTTTCTCCAATTATTATTTGGTATTTCGCTGGAGCGTCAATATCTATGGGATTATGATAAAAGGCGAGGAAGGGAACATTACAGAACGGACGGCAAAGTGCTTGGAAGGAATCGAACAGATCTGTAAGCAGTATGAGGAAGAATTGGATTGGTATGTCGCGGCGGGCGTGGCTGTAGAGCGCTTTAGCCTGCTTGCAGAGTGTTATCGGAAAGTGAATCATATATTTAATTACCGATTCTTTGAGCCGGCAAAACATATTCTGTCTGAGCAGGAGCAAGAGGGCTTGGCGCAGGAGAGGGAAGAAGGATCGCTTGCAGATATTGATATGGCAGATATCAGCCCGGACTTGTTCAAAGCCTTTTTGGCAAAGGGACAGAAGGAGGAAGTGGGAGAGTTTGTCAGTAATTTCCTAAACGGAGTAGGGGGGGCACTTAAATCTAAGATATTCTGGGACTATCTGTTGCTGAATGTCCGTTTTGCGGCGCTTGCCTATATGGAAAATATTGGCGTGGAGCAGAAGGAATTCCTGCAAAATGTAGAGGTAGAGGATATTCATAAAATAGAAATGAGCCTGAGCAATATGCAACATTATATAGAAGGGATTCTGACACAGGCAATCCGGTTCCGCGATAAGGAAAATGACAGCCAGGGAAAGAAGACCCTGCAAAAAGCTCTGGAATATATTGAGGAGAATTATATGCAGGAGAGCTTGTCTTTGAATGAAATCGCGGCAGTCATGGAAGTCAGCCCTAATTATTTCAGCGCCATGTTCAGCCAGGAAATGCAAATGACATTTGTAGAGTATGTGACTTATAAACGTATGGAGAAAGCAAAGAGGCTGCTTCAGGAAACGGATATGCGCTCAAGCGAGATTGCGCTTGCGACGGGATATAAAAATCCGCATTACTTTAGTTTTGTATTCAAGAGGACACAGGGGTGCACGCCCAGGGAATACCGCGCCGGTAAAGAAAGAAACGGAAAATGAAGTAACGGACAGGAGCCTATCCTGCCCGCCATAAAGTGCTGTTGCGCTCTACGAGATACCATGGCAACTGCATAGATATGGGATTTTGCCCTAATAGTTTCTGCGTTAAGAGCGATACGGCGGCGCTTGCCGTTTCCTGCGGCTTATGGGAAAGGGAAGTCAGGCGCGGAATAGACAGTTCGCTCAGATAGCTGTTGTCAAAGCTGACGATGCTGACGTCTTCCGGGACGCGGATATTGCTATAAGAGAGCTCTTTGATTAACCAATAAGCTATTTCATCGTTATGGCAGATGATGGCGGAGCAGGATTTCGGCATTTGCCTTATGAAATATGACAGAAAGCGCGTGTCTTGCTTTTGCTGCAAACGGGTTAGCTGTTCTGTCGTGAACCATGAAACCATATCTTCATCTATAGGGACACCGGCTTCTAACATGGAACGGAGGAATCCTAAATGCCGTTCTTGTCCCTGGATCGTGTCTAATTGGAATATGCCGGCAATCTGTTTGTGGTTCTGCTTTAAAAGGAGTTCTCCAAGAAGGAAGCCTCCGGCATAATTATCATCTTTTACATATAATGAGGGCGGGAGATTAGAATAACATCCGTGGAAGAAGACGGTGCTTGTCCCTTTTGCGGAAAGTTCCTCATATAAATCGTAATTCGGCGTTGGCAGCGCAGAACGTGATGGTTCGGCGATCAGGCCACGCGGAGGATCATTAATTAGCTGCTGTAAAATATCGCGTTCAATGTCCGCCCGGTTATGGGTAATGAAGACGGAAACAAGATAACCTTCTTTTGATAAAAGGGATTCCAAATCACCAAGAAGCGCCGGAAAGATATATTCCGTATCGGATGTGAGCAGAATGGAGACTTTATTTTGGTCTCCGTCGGGAAGCAGGCCCGTTATATAGGAACCGCTGCCTTGCTTTTTATAAATTAATTTCTCTTGCTCAAGAGTTGTCAGCGCCCGGTTGACCGTTGTGCGGCTGACATGATACTGCTTGCATAGTTGGCTTTCCGTTGGCAGTTTGGCAATGCCACGCGCTATGCTTTCTGAAATGTCTTTTTTGAGATATCCGATTAGTTCTTCGTATTTTTTGTACATTGCCAGTCCTCCCCTATCGCTTTTATTATAAAATATCATAATTTTTCA
>CAJTSL010000007.1:0-5338 GCA_910578845.1 uncultured Lachnospiraceae bacterium | reverse complement strand
TTTTAACTTATGGCCAAAAACTGCATAAAAAATCTGCTTTTTGCTTTTCGTATAGAAAAAATGACCACATAAAAAGACGGTATTTGGAATAAGAAAGCACACTCACAGGAAAAAAATGTACTTTTAGAGGGGTAAAATCATAAAAAAATGTAAGAATTATAAAATTTGTATTCAGCTACGGATTAAAGCAAAGAAATTTGTATTATTAAAAGCAGTCAAATCCGCTGATATACCGAAAAACCGCTTGAAAAAAGGAAATGATTCTGGTAGAGTTGAAGCAGTAGGGAAGGCACTGTATAATACACCCTACGAAAAAAGGAGGATATAAAAATGAAAAAGAAAGTATTGAGCGTATTACTTAGCACAGCAATGATCGCTGCACTGGTAACAGGCTGCGGTAACGACGGCAGCACGACTGCATCTACAGACAATGCAGCAACAAAAGATGCAGCAACGACAGATAATGCAGCAGAAGGCGACGCAGCAACAAAAGATGCAGCAACGACAGATAATGCAGCAGAAGGTGAGGCGGCAACAGGCGATGCAGCTTCAGGCGAGCTGATCAAAGTCGGCATTATCAACAATAACCCGAACGAGTCTGGATACCGTACAGCGAATGACAATGACTTGAAAGCAACATTCACAAAAGAAAACGGTTATGATGCGTCATTTGCTTACAGCAATGATAACAGCGAGCAGATTGCACATGCACAGACTTTTATCCAGAATGAAGTTGAATATCTGCTTCTTTCCGCAGCAGATACAGCAGGCTGGGATTCTGTATTAACGGATGCACAGAATGCAGGCATTAAAGTTATCTTGTTTGACCGTGTAATCGATGCTGATGAGAGCCTCTATGAAGCTTCTATCGTTTCCGATATGGAGAAAGAAGGCCAGACAGCAGTTGATTGGTTAAAGGCTCAGGGACTTAGCGAGTACAACATTGTTCATTTACAGGGCGTAATGGGCACCGCAGCACAGAAAGGCCGTTCCGCAGCAATGGATGCGGCTGTAGCAGCAGAAGGCTGGAACATTGTTAACCAGCAGACAGCAGAGTGGAATGCAGAGACAGCACAGCAGATCGTACAGTCTGTTATTGATTCCGGTGAATCTTTCAACGTAATCTATGCAGAAAACGATGATATGGCAAGAGGCGCAGTAGCAGCTCTTGATGCAGCAAACATCTCTCACGGTGTTGGCAAAGACGTTGTCATCATGGGATTTGACTGCAACAAGTGGGCATTAGAGGAACTGTTAAACCAGAACTGGAACTATGACGGACAGTGTAATCCTTTCCAGTCTTCTTACATTGATGATATCATCAAGACTCTTGAGAGCGGCGGTACAGTTGCTGAGAAGACAATCATCATGGATGAAAAAGGATTTGACGCTACTACCATTACAGCAGATGACGTTGAGAAGTTTGGTATCTAATTATCAGAGATTTTCAACCGTAAGCTGGGCAGCCAGCTTATAGCTGCCAGAGTTGAATGATAGCGCGGCGCAGAAGGAAAATGATAGCTCTGCGCCGCGCTTTTTTTAGAGAAATTATTGGAGGTGGATTTGGGGTGAGTAATAGCGCTTTATTGGAAATGAGGAATATCCATAAAAGTTTCCCGGGCGTACGCGCTTTGCAGGGGGTAGATTTTACATTGCGCCACGGTGAGATTCACGCATTAATGGGTGAAAATGGAGCCGGGAAATCAACTTTGATCAAAGTTTTGACTGGGGTTTACGGTAAGGATGAAGGGCAGATTTCTCTAGAGGGCAGCGCGGTAGCGATACATTCGCCGCAGGACGCGCAGAAGGTAGGTATCAGTACAGTATACCAGGAGATTTCTCTTTGTCCTAATCTCTCAGTAGCAGAGAATATATACATAGGCCGTACGGCGGGCATATGCCAGAATTGGAAGAAAATGAACGATGGTGCGGAGAAGATCCTACGGTCGTTAGAAATACCGGCAAAAGCGACACAGCAGTTAGAGAGCTGTTCTATTGCGGTACAGCAGATGATTGCGATTGCGCGTGCGGTGGATATGGATTGTAAAGTATTGATACTGGATGAGCCGACTTCGTCATTGGATGAACAGGAAGTTGCGAAGCTGTTTAAACTGATGCGCGATCTGAAGAAAAAAGGCGTCGGCATAATTTTCGTTACGCATTTCTTAGACCAGGTCTATGAAGTGTGCGACCGGATTACAGTCATGAGGGATGGCAAACTGGTAGGCGAGTATGCCATCAAAGATTTGCCGAGAGTCCAGCTTGTGTCCAAAATGCTTGGCAAGGAATTGGACGATATGGCTGATATCCAGGACGAACAGCAGGCATATAAGCGTGAAGAAGGAGCGGTGCCTGTCTTAGAAGCAGAAGGATTGGTAAGTGATGCGGGAATTAAACCGTTTGATTTCCATATAGATAAAGGTGAAGTAAACGGCTTCACGGGACTGCTTGGTTCCGGTAGAAGCGAATGTGTCCGCGCAATATTCGGAGCGGACAGAGTAACCGGCGGAACGGTGAAGAAAAATGGTAAGCCAATTAAGATTGCAAAACCGCTTGACGCGATGAAGAATGGAATCGCATACCTTCCGGAGGACCGTAAGATTGACGGTATCGTAGGTGACCTTTCCGTGCGGGATAACCTGATTCTTGCGCAGCAGGTGCTAAAAGGATTCTTCAAACCGTTTTCGAAAGCGGAGGCCAATAAATTTGCGGATGAGTATATTAAGCTTTTGAGCATTAAGACGGCTTCTGCGGATACGCCAATCAAATCGCTTTCCGGTGGTAACCAGCAGAAAGTTATTCTGGCGCGCTGGTTGCTTACGCATCCCGAATATCTTATTCTGGATGAGCCTACTCGTGGTATTGATGTCGGGACAAAAGTAGATATACAGAAATTGGTGCTGAAACTTGCGTCGGAGGGCATGAGCGTTACTTTCATATCTTCTGAGCTGGATGAAATGCTGCGCACCTGTTCCCGCTTAGTAGTCATGCGTGACCGGAAGGTCGTGGGAGAGCTTAAAGGCAGCGATTTGAACCAGAATAAGGTCATGAACACGATTGCTGGAGGTGAGAAATAGTCATGGGAGCAACGAAAACAAATAATGGAAATATTTTTTCAAAATTAATTAAGCAACAGCTTTTTATTCCTCTGGCTGCTTTACTGATCTTGATTATATTTAATTTGATCATGGATCCGTCTTTTTTAAAGATTACGCTTGGATATAACAACATAGGGAATCCTGTTTTATCGGGTTATATCATACGAATCCTGGATAACGGTTCCGAGGTTGCGATTCTTGCGATTGGCATGACGCTTGTAACAGCGGCTTCCGGAGGACAGGATATCAGTGTTGGCGCAGCGGTTGCAATTGCCGGCAGCGTGCTTTTGCGTGTATTATGTGGGAGCAATACCCATCCGGAGACATTGCAGGCGCCGATTATCGTAGGATTTCTGGTGAGCTGTCTGGTTGCCATGTTATTTGGCGCTTTCAACGGTGTGCTGGTAGCTTATTTCAAGATCCAGCCAATGGTGGCAACATTGATCCTATATACGGCAGGACGTTCCATTGCCGCATGGGTTAACAATAATGAACTCCCGATCATCAGTGAAGCGTCTTTTGGATATTTCGGCGGTTATATCCCGGGCATTCCGGTTCCTACGCCGCTCATCATTGCGGTGGCTTGTATGGTTGCGATTGGCCTTGTGTTAAAATTTACAAATCTTAGATTGTACACACAGGCAGTCGGTATCAATGAGAGTTCCTCTAAGCTAAACGGCTTGAACCCGCAGCTTATCAAATTGCTTTCTTTCGTTATTCTCGGGATATGCGTAGCAGTTGTCGGATTGATTAAAGTAAGCCGTAACTCGACCATCAACTATTCCGTTATCGCGAAGGACATTGAAATGGATGCCATCTTAGCGGTTGCCTTAGGCGGCAATGCTTTGGGCGGTGGTAAATTCAGTATGGCGGCATCCATTATCGGGGCATATGTCATCCAGCTTCTGACGACGACGTTATTCAAGTTCAAGGTGCCGTCCGATGCGCTTCCTGCGTATAAAGCGGTAGTCGTTATTATCTTGGTAGTGATCAGTGCGCCAGTAGTGCGGGAATGGTTCTCTTCCATGATAAAGAAATTTCAGACGAAGGAGGTAGCTTAGTATGTCATCGAAACAAACAACATCCAAACCGGATGGTATGAAGAATGGCCTTAGAAATATGACAGATACCAATTTACTCCTTACGATTACGATTGCAATTTTCTTTATCATGTATATCGGGGCAATGATATTTCTAGGATCCGGTTTCAGAAGGCCGCAGATGTTCTTTTCCATATTGAATGATAATGCGTTCCTGATTGTGTTATCTTGTGGATTAAGTATTGTTATGATTACGCGTAGCATTGATATTTCCGTAGGTGGCATAACGGCATTGATCACGATGTGCTGCGCGGTGTATTTAGACTATAAGGGCGGAAATGTTTTCGTGTCCCTCCTGCTTGCGCTTGCGATCGGGTTAGCGTTTGGATTATTCCAGGGATTTCTGATCGCTTATCTGGATATCCAGCCATTTATTGTCACACTTGCCGGGATGTTCTTAGCCCGGGGCTTGACGACGATTGTCAATACCAATCCGTTTAATGTGGCAAATGAGAAATTCGTAGCCTTGAAGAATACCCGTGTCATCATCCCGGGATTGGGGTATGTTACGAAAGCAGGAAAATATGTAGATGCTTATATTGAGATCGGTGTGGTTGTGGCACTGATCGTGGTCGTTGTTTTGTTCTGTATGTTGAAATGGACGAAATTAGGGCGTCAGTTCTATGCGGTTGGCGGTAATGACCAGAGTGCCTTGATGTTAGGCATCAATGTAAAAAGAACGAAATTCCTGGCACATCTATTATGTGGGCTGTTAGCAGGAATCGGCGGATTTGTCTGTTTCCTCCATGTCGGTTCCGGCGCTGTTTCAAACGGAAGCGGTGCAGAAATGAATGCGATTGCCTCTTCTATCATAGGCGGTACGATGCTGACGGGTGGCGTTGGTAACATCGCAGGGACATTCTTTGGCGTATTATCGCTTAGCGCGATTAAAAAGATTGTTTCTTCCGCTGGATTTGACGAAGCGTGGTATACGGGAATCACGGTAGCGGCAATGCTTTGCCTGTTCTTGATCATTCAGAGCGTTGTTATAGCCCGTAAGAAAAAACACTAAAGTCAGAATTACGAAATACATAGAAGGCTGCCATGCCGGTAATGCTCATTGCCGATTTGGCAGCTTTTGTTACAATTTGTGGTATTTTATTCCCGCGAGCAACGAGCCAAGTGGCTGCTTGCAGACAT
>CAJTSL010000006.1:38428-101199 GCA_910578845.1 uncultured Lachnospiraceae bacterium | reverse complement strand
GTGTTTCCACGAGTGCCGCCAGCCGGTCCATCCCGGCGCGCAGATCGGTGTAGCCGCAGACAATGTAGACGGCTTTAAAGCAGGTGGCGTCATTGAGCATCCCGCACCACCTTAAGGACTGCCGCAAGCAGCGGCATTGGTGTGGATTCCGTTACATGGATGGAAAAACCATTTACAGAAACGGAAAGCCCCTGCTGTATACCGCTGCCGCTTTGTGTTTCATGCTGCAGAAAGCCTGGGGTTACCGGGACAATCTGCTGCACCGGAGCCTCTGGCGCAAGGGATTCCAGACACGCTTCCCTTACGCGGCGCAGTCTGTAATAATAGTTTGCTTTCGTAATGCCGTGGCCGGCACACCAATCAATGACACTCATGCCTGCGGGACGGTTCTGGCATTCCCTGATCTGTGCAGCCCATTCTTGTAAACGACACTGTACAGCTACTACCGTTGTTTCTGAACTCATAGACTTACCTCCGTATAGCGGTATCAAAAGTTGAGACTTAACTTTTAATACCCATGATAGAAATATAGTCTATTGTCACATATTTTGCCGCTATAGTCGAGGTACGCACTATCTACCGTTTACGTTCAAAATAAATACTACCGACATCAACATTATATTTTAAGCAAACTTTACTAATCTAGGTATCTTTTGAAAGCGAAAGCATCAGCCAGTATTGACCGATGCTTTCGCTTTACCTGTTAATCTATTCATTTTCCAATCAATAGAAACTATCCGATGTTTAATGAGCTGTATCCACAATTACGATACTGGAATCCCCTTGTTTTGCTTGCTCTATTACCGCTGCTTCAAGTTTCTGAAATGATCCGTAAGAAGAAGTTGCTCCAGTCAGTGCATCTATCGTGCCTTCGCCCTGTCCATCCAAAAGCTGTCCTGCATAATAGCGGGTATATTCATTAGGATAAGTGCCCGTGCCATGCAACATTGCCTGCATATATGCATTATCCCAGCTTTTGATAAAACCGCTTGCGTTCTCTGCATTATATTCTACCGATACAATACTTCCGCCTTTGACCATAATCGTAATGTATTCTTTCCATCCATGGCTGAATTCGGAAGCCTGGGCAGTATAATAACCATCCTGAAGGCCAGTCTGTTCCCCACAAGCTGTCAGTGACATCATACTTACCAAAATCAATACTATAATAAGCATCCGTTTCATTTATGATATCCCTCCTTCACAGCAAATTTCTTTATCTGCGCCTGAAGTTCTTCGGCTTCTTTTGCTAAAAGTCCACTTGAATGACTTGTTCCTCCTGCATTTTGCAGATTCCTGTCAGCAATGGCGGAAATGGTTGCAATCCGTTCCTCCATACTGCTTAACGCTTCCTCCTGGCCTTGTACTGCAGCCACCAGTTGATCTGAAATTTCACTGATCTCGGTAGAAACCCCATAAATAGAACGGAGAGATTCGGCCGTACTAGCATTTAGCTCCACACCTGTCTGGATAACAGATCTGGTATTTGTCACGATTTCTACTGCGCTTTGCGCTGCCTGGGCGCTTTTGTTTGCCAGCTCTTTGACCTCTTCTGCTACGACGGCAAATCCTTTGCCAGCGCTGCCGGCATGTGCTGCTTCTACAGAAGCGTTTAATGCCAGAATACTGGTCTGGAAAGCAATATCATCAATGGCCTTCGCAATACTTGTAATTTCGCGAGCATTGGCGCTGATATCGTTCATCGCGTTGGAAAGATCCTCCATCTGCGAATTGGCCTCTTCTACTTTTCTGGTAATTTCATTAGTCATAGTATGTGTCTGATCACTGCTCTTCGTGACACCGATAAGCTGATTTTTAACATGCGCTACCTCATCAACCAATGCTTCGGTGGCCTGATTTTGTTCCAAAGATGCTTGATGTAACTGTCCTGATTGTCCGCTCAGTTCTTCCGCCATATCAGCTAACCGGTTTGCCGCTGCCCGAAAACCTGTTATAGTCTGGTTCATAGATTGAAGAATGGTGCCAAGGCTATTCCGAATCAATGTAAAATCGCCTTTGTATTCCACTTGGGGCTCAATCTGTAGATTACCATCTGCAACCCCGCTTAATACCTGGCGGATATCTGATATGTACCGGTTAACGCTTTCTACCGTATCAGCTAATGTCCTGGTCATAATCTCTAGCTCGTCTCCTGACCTTATGCTCTTCACCTCTGTGTGCAGATCCCCATCGGATAAAGAAACCATCCGGTTTGTCACATTCTTTACTGGCTTAGAAATGGAGCTAGCCATCCGCAAAATCACCAAGATAGAAATCACCAATACCACCAGTGTACAGATTCCTGCTACCATCATTGCTCTATTGATCAGATTATTGTAGTCTGACTTTGGCACTTGGATGACCAACGCCCATTGGGTACCACGGATAGGCGAAAACGCCACTAACATCTGCTGTCCTTCAATGACAAATTCTGTTGACCCCGTTTCTCCTGTCGTCACACTTTTAATAGCATCCTCATTACCGCCACTGAGCTCTAACAATGTGCTTTTAGCCGTAACGATTGCCTGCTCAGGATGTCCCGTCACAATACCTTCACGGTTAACCATATATGCCATTCCATTTTTGCCCAAGTTTATACTGCTCAGCACATCGTTAAGTACGTCATATTTATAAACGCCTACCACATAATAGGCTGTCTCACCATTCTCTTTCACTGGCGCTCCCATAGTGATGCCCAGCTTATCCTGGAAAATAGTACTTGTATAGGTAGTCAGGTTATCCGTCTCCTGCAATAGCTTCAAAAACGCATCTTCCAGGCTTTCCGGTGGATCATCTATTCCTTGGACGAGCTTACCGTTTAGATCGTAGAGCGCAATCGTATGGAATTCATAGATCTCGTCGGCCTCTGTCAAAACGACTGTCCAATTATCTTCTGCTGTCTCACCATCGGACGTATGATCTGCTACGCCATCCCCGATTTCGACTATACTCATTCTCGAATCACCAGCGATCATCATCATGCGATCCGCCAGCATATGGATATTTGCTTCCACTGTCTTAGCAGACTGTCTAGCCATGGGTTGTAGACTGTCCAACAAAATGCTGTTCGTCAGAGATTGCATCGAAAGTACCATAATCGCACAACAAACTGCCACCAATATCAAAATATTAAGTGTGGTATTCCTCAATATTCTTCCATTGAGACTTCTCCTCGCTTTTCGTCCAGAGCGGAAGTCTGACTGTTTTGTAACCATTTTTACATCGCTCCTTTTTCAACATTTCTTTTAGACATAACAAAAGCCCACTTAATCTTTCGGCAGGCCTCCTTCGGAGGATTCCATATACCGATGAACAATAGACTTTCGGAGTTATCATACCACGAACTTGTAATAAAAGGAAGTCCCTCTTGACACTTTTGGCCTATATTTTCTCTTATTTTGTGTTATGCATATTTAATATTGAAAATGGCTGTTGCGTTCTCTTTCATCTACATACTAAATCCCGTCTAATCTTATCCTGCATCTTTTGCCTGCTTCCCAATAGGCTATCATTTATCGGAACACAATGACTGCACAAAGGATCGTTTCTTCTGTCATTCCACAATTTAAAGAATATCCTGTGACAGCATCCGTTGCTTTACATATAAGTTCTCGATGACCGCCACAATCATATACCTGATATCCATCACATCCATGGCCATCTCCATCCCAATCATGTACACTCCCGCAGTCATAATCGTGAAATTCCATATGGTAGGAACAGGAATCACTATGTCCGCCTTCCACGTAACAGCTATCTGAATGTTTATGATATTCTGCTTTCGTATAACAGCCGGAACCATCAGCACTGCTACCGCTATGGACATGATATTGGTATTCTATGCTAATGCCATTCATCACCTGTTGATAACCGTCCAAATATCCCCGCCGGTAAAATGCCTCATTATCCGCTCCGTTCCCGATGACGATTTCGCCATTCACCCATGCGGCGGCGCCAGCCGTCATATTAGCAGGCGTTACGGCTTGGACGAATAACGGGAAGCCATTGTCTATTGTCGTCACTGCACATATATTTTGATGATTCTGATCGTCTTCTGTCGCATAATATAATGGCACGCCTTCATAGTTCAATGCTTGCTGTGTCGCAAGATGTTCCACAGACTGGGATTGTAAAATCGCCTCATATAGTTTGGAAAAAGAAAGCCTGACCGCCGATTCCACGGAAAAATCAGCGCCCTCTCGTGAATGCGTGATTAAGCCTTCATTTGTAAAATAAGTCCCGATATCTTTCAGCGCTAACATGGTATTGCTTTTATAAGCAGACTCTAGGAAATCAATTTCATCCGCTAGATAAACCAGATCAGTCGCATAAATGGCTATTGTCCCATTCGCATAATTAATATTTCCTCTTGACTTTATGCTCTCTTTGCGAGATCCCGTGTTTAGGAATGTACCTGTTATTTCCGGGATTTCCTGATATAGCGTATCCATTTCAGACTGTAACATCTCTACATCCGCAGTACAAAGATACAAATCTGTATTTTCCATGGCAATCGCCCCTTTACTTTGTAAATGAGATTCTGCAAAGACAGGAAATGACAGCGCAGCCACTCCTGCCACCGCCATGACAATTGCCACAAGTGCCATTACCAATGGCTTTTTCCATAGTTTATTCATTTTTTTCTTCATTCAATACGCTCCTTATCCATATCTTATTTTGGTCATTTGGATTTTGTCATAGATTCTCTTCCTATCAGAGATTCAGAATTTCGATGGAATCCAGATGTTTTCATTGAAACAATCTTCGAAGAATTGATAAATGATATGATATATATATCATATACCGAAAGGAATGGCAAATACTTTATCTGCTTTTCCTGATAGAAAAAATAATAACGGTATTACGAATATAGCATTCCTTTTACAAAATATAGGAAAAGAATGCTTTCACGGGACTATAAAACACAAAGTATTGTATTGTGCAATTTTCCAGACAATACGATCAAGAACCTTCCTGCTTGCTTACAAATGCAATAAACTCATCTTCTGGCAATGGCTTCGAGAAATAGTAACCTTGTATGTAATCAATCCCAAGCGCTACAATTGTCTCCATCTGCTCCTTAGTTTCCACGCCCTCCGAAACAATCTTTAATTTCATATCATGAATCATGTGCATGGCAGCTTCCATTACAAATTTTGCTTTGGAGTCTGCAAAATATGCCTGGCTCATGCCCCGGTCAAATTTAACGATAGAAACCGGCATTTCTACAATATAATTTAAATTGCTTTCCCCGCTTCCGAAATCATCCAACGAAAAAGATACACCATACTCAATCAGCGCCTGCATGTTTTCTAAGAAAATCTGTCTGGTCTGTATCGGTGCAGACTCAGTGATTTCAAGGTTGATACAGGAAGGATCCAGATGATGCTTCTTCATAATTTGGATGAATTTATCGGCAAAATCTCGTTTTTCACATTGCTTAACAGAAAGGTTTACTTCAATATAGCGGATGCCGTACCGCTCACGGATATTATTTTGTTTCATGAATTTGCATGTTTTTTCAAATACAATATCACCAATTTTAGCAATCAGCCCCATCTGTTCTGCCACTGGGACAAATCTTCCGGGCGGAACGATACTGCCATCATGATCCCGGATACGAGCTAACGCCTCCGCAGCTACAAATGTGTGATCCTTCGTAGAATAAATCGGTTGATAGAACACTTCGATCCGGTCCTCTTCTATCGCTGACAATATCATATTTTCTGTCATTTCCAATTCCCTGAAGCGAGCCACTTTCTGCTCATCCAGAAGGATAATATGTTTCTCCGTCTTCTTTCCTTCTACCCGGAAATAGCGAAGCATTTGAAATATTTCTCCCGTGTTCTTTAAAATGGAAGAATCATATAACAGAACATAAAAAGGATGCCAAAAGACAGGCTCTTTCCCTTTTGCAGCATGCCATGGCTGCTCAAACCGCTCCTTTATTTGTAGAAAAACTTGCTGCATCCGCTCCCCATCACGGATAATTAAGATCAGTTCCCTCTCGAGCGTTTTAAAGACTTTAATATCTTTGATCGTACCTAAATAGCAAACGATTTCCTGTAGCACTACTGTCTGTTGCGAATCACTGTCTTCTTCAGATTGTTTATTCATGTCTGTAAAAGCAATCAATATAGAAGCAAAAGTTTCCTGCGCATCATAAAACTGCTTCATATATTCACCAAGCGCATGCGCGCTATAAGCACTGGTTTCTCTATCCAGATTCGCCTCCGGATTCTCTAATTCAAAAAAGAGAATGACCATGCCAACTACCGAAGCGAATCCGACTAAAAGCAAATTCGCATTCAAAAACTGTACGATAGCTGCGGCCATCCATATGACCATCCAAGTAATTACAGCGCCTCTTCGCTTCGCATTCATCTCTTTACCCCTAATCACCACTTTATACAGTGTGATCAGCACAAATAATAAGGCAAAAGCATAAGTCGCCATACAGCTTGGCCCATATGTATAAACAATATCCCCCTCCAGATAGTAATAGATAGGAAGGATATAGATCAGCACGGTACCAGCCAAAACCACGATCGTATATAGTCTATTCAGTTTCAGGCGCTCTTCGCGGGACTTTATAAAATCTGTACAAGAATATAACAGCCCGAAATATCCTACCCAGATCAGAGATACAATATAAGTCTTACAGATCAAAGCCAAGAGAAATCCCGAAATCTGCTCTTTATGATTAATTGCTACAATAGACAAAATATCCATGGTCACACAAAACGATGTAACGCCCATCGTGAGCAGGAATAATTTGACCGAGTATAAGCCTAACGGTTTCTGTCTCAGATAAAATATCCATAATAATAGTAAAATTGCGATACCACAGCATTGTACTTCAATATTCATAATAAGAACCGTGCCCTTCTTTTACCATGATAGTATAGTATACATTATTTGCCAAGCTTCGTCATCTTTTTGAGAAAAAATTATCATTATTTTTTCTTTTAGGGCGGAAACCTGGACCTGCCATATACATAAGATAAATCATGAAACAAAACAAATTAAAACATGGAGGCATAAACATGAGCGATTTATCAGCAACACAATGCGGATGCAACAACACAAGAGAAGGAAATAACGGATGCTGTTCTTTAATCTGGCTTATCATCTTATTCTCTCTCTGCGGCAACAACAATGATAGCTGTGGCTGTGGATGCGGTAGCGGTTTTGGTTTATTCAACAATAATTCCGACGGCTGTGGATGCGGATGTGGTTCCTGGATTTGGTTGTTAATCCTTCTTAGCTGCTGCGGAAATTCCTTCTGCTAATTTTCACATCTAGTATGCACATCTGGAAAATAGGCTCCCAGTGAGCCTATTTTTCTTCTATCGTGCATATACTTTATAAGCAAGCTTTAACGCTTCGTAACGTTTTCTTACAGGCAGCGAAGGACATAGACTCACAAGCCGAGAAAGGGGCATGACATTATTGTGAAAGAAGATTCGTCAAACGTCATGGCATTTGATGCCTTGTATACGAACAATCAAATACAGAAATTGAAGGTTCTTCTCCCTTACATAGACCCTTCTATGCAGAAAAATATGGCGATTTATATTAAATACATGGAATTGCGTTATACAATGGATTTATTTAGGAAACATCCTTTGCAAATCCGCGCCGCTTCTGGGGAGACGGAGAAACCTGATATGAAAAAAATCTGTCATGAACTAAAACCCTATTGTACGGAAACAGAAGTAAAACAATTAGAACAGATGGAATCCATGTTCCAGACAATGGAAATGTATCAGGAGATGAGCCAGACGATGAGCGCCATGCAGGAAATGTTTCCTGATATGAGCAAAGAAGGCGCAGATAGCGGCTCCTCTTCTTCTATGGAAGATTTGCTGATGGGCATGCTTTCTCCTGAACAAAAGGCAATGTTTGATACTTTTAGCAGCACAATGACATAACGCTACCCAATATTATAGGAGGTTTTTTATGGCATCATGGTTAGATGATCCGGATGTTGCGCACATTGACAAAGCAAAACTAAATTTTTTACAGATGCTCGTCTTTGAAAGCAATGGGCTATCGAAAGAGCAAATGTTTCCTTTTCTGATCGCCGTCGCCAAGCGCGGAAAAGAGAACAACATCAGTTTTACGGAAGAAGAAATAGACACGATTATCCAGACACTAAAAAAATATGCTTCAGAAGATGAAATTGATAAAATGAATAAAATGGCAGCGCTTTACCGTAAAAACAAAAAATAATATTTAAAAAATGCGGACGATCCCAGCTCGCCCGCATTTTTAAATAAATCAGTTTTATAGCGCTATCTTCTATTTCTGGACAATGTTCACGATCCTGCCCGGCACATAGATTTCTTTGACAATCGTTCCTGTCAATTTATCGGTAATGGTTTCCTTTGCTTTAGCGATGACATCTTCTTTGGGATCTTCTTTGCCAATTAATAAAACCGCCTTTGTCTTGCCATTTATCTGGACTGCAATTTCTACCGTAGATTCAACCGTTTTAGCTTCCTCATAGGAAATCCACTCCGTCTGATACAGCCTTCCTTCAAATCCGGCGATCTGCCAAAGTTCCTCCGTAATATGAGGCGCAACCGGGTTTAGCAGAATCAACAGTGTGCGGTATTCGTCCTTAGTTACTTTGTTGTTCTTATAAAACTCATTGATCAGCGCCATCATTGCCGCAATGGCTGTATTGTATTTCAGGTTTTCAAAATCATTGCTTACTTTTTTAATCGTCTGATGTATCTTTGTCTCCATATCCTTGGAATAACCGGTCTCATCCGTCATGATGTCTTGCAGCTTCCAGACTCTCTCTAAGAAACGCCGACAGCCTTTGACGCCATCTTCCGACCAGGCGGCTGATAAGTCAAACGCCCCGATGAACATTTCATAAGTCCGCAAAGTATCCGCGCCATAATCTCTGACAATATCATCCGGATTGACGACATTGCCACGGGACTTGCTCATTTTCTCCCCATTAGAGCCAAGGATCATTCCATGGGAAGTCCTCTTTAAATATGGTTCCGGACAAGGCACTATCTTTTCATCATATAAAAATTTATGCCAGAAACGGGAGTATAACAGATGCAGCGTTGTATGCTCCATACCGCCATTATACCAATCTACAGGCATCCAGTAGGCAAGCGCTTCCTTGCTAGCCAAAGCCTCCTGATTATCCGGATCCGTATAACGAAGGAAATACCATGAAGAACCCGCCCACTGCGGCATCGTGTCCGTCTCTCGCTTAGCCGGAGCGCCACAGCATGGACAAACAGTATTGACCCAGTCAGTCATTGTTGCAAGCGGAGACTCGCCATTATCAGTCGGCATATAGCTCTCTACATCTGGCAGCTCAAGTGGCAAATCGCTTTCTTCAAGCGGCACATATCCACATTTCTCACAATAAACGATGGGAATAGGCTCTCCCCAGTAACGCTGTCTGGAAAATACCCAGTCTCTCAATTTGTAGTTCGTCTTTGCAGTACCGATTCCCTTTTCTTCTAAGAAAGAAATCATTTTTTCTTTCGCTTCTGCTACGCTAAGCCCATCCAGGAAATCAGAATTGCAAAGCGTTCCGGTCGCCACATCCGTATATACTTCTTCTTGTACATTCTTACCGCCAGCTACGACTTCGACAATCGGTAAATTGAATTTCTTCGCGAAATCCCAGTCTCTTTCATCGTGCGCCGGTACTGCCATGATCGCGCCCGTGCCATAGCTCATCAGGACATAGTCTGATATAAAAATCGGTATTTCTTTGCCGTTAACAGGATTGACTGCTGACATGCCTTCCAGCTTTACGCCAGTCTTATCCTTGGCAAGCTCTGCTCTTTCAAAATCGGATTTTTTCGCCGCCTGCTCCCTATATGCACAAACGGCATCCCAATTCTGTAGTTCCTCTTTGTATTTATCAATTAACGGGTGTTCCGGTGATACAACCATATAAGTAGCGCCAAAAAGGGTATCGCACCTGGTTGTATAGACACGAAGCTTATCTTCTTTTCCTTTAATCGAAAAATCAACTTCCGCGCCCATAGATTTCCCAATCCAGTTTTTCTGGGAAACCTTGACTTTTTCTATATAGTCTACGGTATCCAGTCCCTGGATCAGTTGATCTGCATATTCTGTAATCTTTAACATCCACTGGCTCTTGACTTTCCGGATGACTTCAGAGCCGCATCGCTCACAGACACCATTTACGACTTCTTCATTTGCAAGTCCGACTTTACAGGAAGTACACCAGTTAATCGGCATTTCTGACTTATAAGCCAGTCCTGCTTTAAACAGTTTTAAGAAGATCCATTGTGTCCATTTATAATAATTGGCATCCGTCGTATTGATCTCCCTGTCCCAATCAAAAGAATACCCTAATGCATGAAGCTGGTTCTTAAAATGAAGGACATTTCTCTCGGTAACGATCCTTGGATGAATATGGTTTTGGATCGCATAATTCTCCGTAGGCAGGCCAAAAGCGTCCCATCCCATTGGATAAAGAACATTATATCCCTGCATCCTGCGTTTTCTCGCTACAATATCCAATGCCGTATAAGGCCTTGGATGCCCTACATGAAGACCCTGTCCTGACGGATAAGGAAATTCTACCAGCGCATAATATTTTGGTTTGGAGTAATCATCAGAAGTCTTAAAAGCCTTCTCATCGTCCCAAATCTTCTGCCATTTCTGTTCCACTTCCCTGTGATTGTATACTTCTGCCATTTTGTATCCATGTCCTTTCTCAATCCAAAGACTTACGCCCCGTTTTTCTAAAGCAAAATCTGATTCCATTCTAACACAAAAATATTTTACTATACCCAAATAATTTGTCAAGCGCAAATGCAAAACAGGATGCTGCATTCCCCAATACATACGCATCCTGTTGCTCCTTCCCCAAAAAGGGATCTTATTACTCAAAAGGTATGACCCTTTTACACACGAAACCTAACCTCTTACAATTATTCTTCGCCGGAATCTACTTTGCTTGCCCTAGCTGCCACTTCTTTCTCCTGCACATCGCTCGGCGCTTGTTCATATCTGGCAAATTGATACTCATAAGTGCCTCTGCCGCCTGTCATAGAACGCAAATCCGTACAATATCCATATAGGCAAGATACCGGGATATCCGCTTCAATCACTTGCTTGCCGTCTGTTGTAGGATTCATGCCAAGCACTCTTCCACGGCGTTTATTCAAATCACCCATAATGTCGCCTGTATAAGCATCTGGCACGGTTACTTTCAAGGAAGCGATTGGCTCTAATAAAATCGGTTTTGCCTCCATAAAGCCTTTTTTAAATGCCTGAATGGTCGCCATTTTGAATGCCATTTCAGAAGAATCCACCGGATGATAAGATCCATCATATAAAATCGCTTTCACGCCAACTACCGGATAAGCTGCCATCGGCCCATTGCCTACAGAATCCTGCAATCCTTTTTCTACTGCTGGGAAGAAATTCTTCGGCACGGCGCCACCGACTACCATTTGTTCAAATACATATGGTTCCTCCAAAGAACCTGACGGCTCAAATTTCATCTTGACATGACCGTATTGCCCATGTCCGCCAGATTGCTTCTTATACTTATATTCAACGTCTGATGTCTTCTGTATCGTTTCTTTGTATGCCACCTTTGGCTGAGACAGTTTAATGCCTGCCTTATATTCGCTTAACAGCCTGCTTGTAACGACTTCTAAGTGCAAATCGCCCATGCCGTATAAAAGCGTCTGCTTATTCTCAGCATCATTGACTACTTTCAATGTCTGGTCTTCGTGCGTCATCTTCTGTAAAGACTGTGATATCTTATCAATATCTGCTTTGTTTTGCGCCTGGTAACGCATTACCGTATATGGCGTAGAGATTTCAGTCTTGCCATAACGGATCGGATGAGCCTTGGTAGAAAGCGTATTTCCAGTCCTTGCCGCGGTCAATTTAGCAATTGCGCCAATATCTCCGGCATGAAGCTCTTTCATCTCAATCGGTTTGCTTCCTTGCAATATATATAACTTACTGATTTTTTCTTCAATATCTTTCTCTTCATTATAGATCAGGTCATCACTCTTAAATACGCCTGAACAAACTTTGATCAAAGAATATTTACCGATGAACGGGTCTACAATTGTTTTGAAAATATAGGCCGATTTCGGTTTAGCAAAATCGAAATTCGCGCTAAAGATCTCATTTGTCTTCAAGTTAATGCCGACCATCTCATGATTCTCTGGGCTAGGCATATATTTTACAATGTCATCTAACAAAGTGTATATGCCTTGGCATAGTACGTTCGATCCCATAGACATCGGCACGATGCTGCTCTCCATCACATTATTCTTAAGCGCTGCCCTAATCTCCGCCTCTGAGAAAGAATCCCCATTGAAATAACGTTCCATGAACTCTTCACTAGTCTCGGCTACCGCTTCTAACAAAGCATCCCGGCAAATCTGTAAGTTCGGCTTACTATATTCCGGCATGTCACATTCCACGACTTCCTTGCCCTGCCAGCGATATGCCTGTTCTGTGATGACATTGATATAGCCGACAAATTTCTCATCTTCACGGATCGGCAAATGGAACGGCGCCATTTTCTTGCCATATGTGTCTGTCATATCTTCTACAACCTGTCTAAAAGAAGCATTATCAATATCCATATCCGTTACGAAGACAAACCGGGGCAGTTTATATTTCTCGCAAAGCTCCCATGCCTTCTCTGTACCGACTTCTACGCCAGCTTTCCCGGAAACGACGATGATCGCCGCATCAGCCGCACTGACCGCTTCTTCTACTTCCCCTACAAAGTCAAAAAATCCAGGCGTATCAAGCAGGTTGATCTTCACGCCTTCCCATTCGATCGGAACTACGGAAGTGGAGATAGATATCTGGCGTTTCTGCTCCTCCTTACCATAGTCACTGATGGTATTGCCGTCAGAAACTTTCCCCATACGGGATGTTACCCCGGCAAGATATGCCATTGCTTCCACCAAGCTGGTCTTTCCACAGCCGCCATGACCTAATAGCACTACGTTACGAATTTTGTCAGTTGTGTAAACATTCATATCTTATCCTCCAATTCCGTCTATTTTGTCGTATGGCAAATAGTCACAAGAATTATTTGCCCCTTATATGATATGATGTGTATATTTTACTAAATAATTTAGTAGATTGCAATCTTTTTTGCATATTTTGCCCATTTTATACATCGAAAATAATTTACTTCCTATCAATCTTGTAAATATCAAATTCATTATGCTCGATCCCATAGTGTCCGATCATATTCATTTCCAGCCCGTTTGCCTCTAAGAGAGCCGCATCAAGCTCTGGCATCCACTCTGTACGCAAGAACCATACTGTATCAAAGTCTTGTGAAAAGTCAAAACGTTCTAAGTATTCCAGCCGCTCTTCCGGAAAATAGCATTCATAGATAAAGCCAAAGCTCTCCCAGTTATAAATGATAAAATCATTTTCCCCTAAATTCTCTTCAAAAAAGGCTTCCGTCTGCGGAACATAGGTGCTGCGATATTCTTGCCGGAAGCATTCCTTATACTGGACCGCGCCCACAAATAAAAGGAAAATGCTGACCATGACAAGAATGCTCTTTTTGGCATCTTTCATGGACAGGCCAAAGAAAAGCGCCAAAAGCGCCAGGCTGGGAAAAACATATTGGTCACGGTAAATAGGTGTCTTCAGCCAAGAAAGCAACACGCCTAAGACCGTGGTAAGCGTTGGGACCAGCATACAGAGCAAAGCATAGATGGCATCTTGCTCCTTGTATTTGGCTAGTTTTATTGTATTATATGTGCTCGCTCCTTTTAAAATAATCAAAAACACAAAAACCATGCCCGGCACAAGCTCTAAATCAAATGTCCACGTAAAATAAGACCATATGACTTCAGCCGTGATCTCTGGGATCCAATATCCTTGTTCCACCGATGTCACCTGTTTCACGAAAAAAGGCATCCATGGAAGATATAACACGACCATGCTAACTGCGCTGATCAGCCATAAAACCACTCGCTCCCTTCTCCATATGAGAATCGCAAGCAACAGCATCCCCGTGATAATAATAATGGAAACAAAAGCAAAATAATGCGTATAGGCCGCCGCTACACCGCTGAGCGCAAAAATAAGGAATTCCTTCTTATTGCCATTTAAAAAGGCAAGATACGCGTACATAGCACATACGGTGACAAAGAATAACGCAAGAGAATACATCCTCACCTGCAAGGCAAATTCCATAGAGCAGGGAATGCAAGAAAGGAAAAGCAAGCTCAGAAAAGAAGTCATATCGCCAAAATGCTTTCGGATCACTGTCGCTATAAAAACCAATGTTGCCACCATCGGGATAATGGCCGCTATCTTTTGCACAATCAAGGAACTCCCGCATATCACATCAAAAAGTTTCGCATACAGATAATACAGTGGAGGATGTACATCCGCCGCTGTGCCTGCTATAATCTCTTTTACATTTCCTCTTAATAGTTGCAAAGTGAATGCTTCATCTGTCCAGATATTATGGTTGAACAAAAGAGAGATATATAATACCGTGAAAAAACACACGAGTCCCCAGATACCTATTTTGATAACATTTTCTTTCAGCTTCTCCATTGAAAAACCCCTCCGCTTCTATACGGTTTATTTACAATTTTTACCGCTAAATCAGATTATAACAACCGATCTGTGGAGTGTCAATAAAGAGGCAGGATTGAAATGATAGCTATTTGACGAATGTCCCTCGTTGCGATATGATAATATACGGATATAATTATCATTTTTATGACTTAATGACATACAAAGGAGTCCTTATGCTATGGCAAAGTTTACATGTGGGTTCATCGGATTAGGCCTGATTGGCGGTTCTATCGCCAAAGCCATTCACCAGAAATTACCGGAAAGCACATTAATCGCTTACGATACTAATATGGCGTCATTAGAGCTCGCCCAAAAAGAAGGCGTCATCCAAGAAGCCTGTTCCCAAATTGATGAAACATTTCGCCGCTGTGATTATGTTTTCTTATGTGCGCCGGTAGCGCATAACGACGAAAATCTTCATTCGGTAAAGGAACACCTGGCGCCGGATGCCATTCTCACTGATGTTGGCAGCGTTAAAACCGGCATCCATGAGCATATTGCCACGTTAAGATTAGAAGAACAGTTTATCGGCGCGCATCCTATGACTGGTTCCGAGCGGTTCGGTTATGCCAATTCCAAAGCGTCTCTTTTTGAAAACGCATATTATATCCTGACGCCAACGAATAAGACACCAACCGATAAGATTTCTGCTTATCAGACTCTGGTACAGACGATAGGCGCCATTCCCCTTGTATTGCCATATGACCAGCATGATTATGTCACGGCAGCAATTTCACATCTGCCGCATGTCATCGCTGCATCTTTAGTGAATCTGGTCAAAAATGCAGATTCCAAAGAAGGGATTATGAAAATGATTGCCGCAGGCGGCTTTAAGGACATAACGCGTATCGCCTCCTCCTCGCCTACGATGTGGCAGCACATCTGTCTGACGAATACAGATCATATATGCGCCCTGCTTTCACAATACATCCAAGATCTGTCTGCGTTTCAAGAGAAATTGGCGAAAAAGGACACGGACGCGCTTTATCAGTTCTTCGCTACGGCAAGAACATACCGGGAATCTTTCATAGATGTCTCTAGCGGGCCGATTAAAACAGAATACGTCATCACTGTAGAGATTGCGGACAGGCCCGGCGCGATCGCTGCGATCGCCTCGCTTCTTGCTATGCACGATATTAGCATTAAGAATATTGGGATCAACCATAACAGGGAGCTTGCCGAAGGCGCGTTGCGGATAGAATTCTATAAAGAGCCTATGGCAGACAATGCAATCAAAGTATTAAAAGAACATGGATACATCATCCATACCAAAAAATAACATCTTAAAATGCGGCATGAGGAGTGAAAACTTATTATGATATCAAACCAACTTACAAAAGGATTACATGGAGAAGTTACAGTCCCCGGGGATAAATCTATTTCCCATAGAGCAGTCATGTTCGGCGCGATTGCAAACGGCTTGACACAAGTCACCAATTTTTTGCAGGGGGCGGATTGTCTCTCTACAATTGATTGTTTCCGCAAATTAGGGATCAACATTGAAAATACGGCTGACAAAATCATAGTCCACGGCAAGGGGCTTCATGGGTTAAGCGCTCCCTCTTCCACTTTAGATGCCGGCAACAGTGGCACGACTACCCGCCTGATTTCTGGCATCCTCGCCGCGCAGCCCTTTGTAACGACGCTGACCGGGGACTCTTCTATCCAGAAACGCCCTATGAAAAGAATTATGGAGCCGCTATCTATGATGGGCGCCGATATCATCAGCCTAAACGGAAATGATTGCGCTCCCTTACAGATTACGGGAAAGCCTCTTCGCGGCATCCACTACCACTCCAAAGTTGCTTCCGCACAAGTCAAATCGGCAATCCTTCTAGCCGGGCTTTATGCAGATGAAGCAACGAAAGTCACTGAGCCTGTGCTCAGCAGGAACCATTCGGAAATCATGTTGCGATATTTTGGCGCAGATGTACATACGGAAGGCACTACTGCGCTTATACAGCCTCATCCCCAGTTAAACGGACAATCTGTGAACGTACCGGGAGACATTTCTTCCGCAGCTTATTTCATTGCAGCAGGATTATGCGTCCCCCACTCCGAGATCCTCATTAAAAACGTGGGCATTAATCCAACACGGAATGGCATTATAAAAGCTGCGATCGCCATGGGCGGTAACATTACGTTGCTCAACGAAAACCATGACGGAGAACCGACTGCCGACATTTTGGTTAAATCTTCCGACCTGCACGGTATAACCATAGAGGGCGACATGATACCAACGCTGATTGATGAGATCCCTATCATCAATATCATGGCTGTTGTTGCGAATGGCACCACGATCATAAAAGATGCAGCGGAATTAAAAGTGAAAGAATCTGACCGGATTACAGTTATGACAGAGAATCTCCGTGCAATGGGCGCAGAGATTACCGCGGCCGAAGACGGTATGGTCATCGAAGGCGGTAAGCCCCTCCATGGCGCGATCATTGACTCCTATGCCGATCATCGGATTGCAATGAGCTTTGCGGTTGCCTCCCTGCTTGCCGACGGAGAGACAACAATAAAAGGAAGAGACTGTGTTACCATCAGTTACCCTTCCTTCTATCAGGACTTTGAAACCTTGCGCCGATAACGCAAGGTTTTATCTTTCTGTTTTCATACTTTTAAGAAGACAATTTGACCAAGATGCGGTTCATAAAATAGGATGCTACCATGCAGACGATTCCTGCTATGCTCCCATACCAGTTCAAAGCAACATCAATTGACTCAAAATGCCTTCCTTCCACGAACTGTTTATAATACTCAGTATAGTAAGCTAATATGTAACAAATGACACCAGATGCAAAAACTCCAAAAATACGGTAATACTTTCTAAAAATCACCATACTGACAAAAGTCGTCACCAATCCTACGATAAAGAACAAAACCAGGTGCGCAGCAAACCGCAGCATATAATTAATTGTCCGGATCTCTCCATCTGTAGGGTTATCGGACATATAACGTGCAATTTTTGCCGAGATATTCATTGTTTCATTAATAGACTGTTTCCCCTCTTGGAAAGATAATCGCATGACAATATATACGAGCAACATCAAACCAATAATGGATACAAATATAACCGCTAATTCCAGCCACAAATTTCTTTTTCTATTCTTGTTCATAAGGCACGTTGCTACTTCTCCATATTTCCCATCGTATCAAATACTTCTATACGCTTTGAGTCCATTTCCGACATACCGATAAAAACTGATCCATAACAATATTGGTTATCTGCTATTTTTTCCACTCGGACAATCTCCAAAAACGCATGAATGGATTCTTTCATCCAGATCGTTAGAAAAGCCTCATATACAGTACCGATCTGCAACATACTATTACAGATAAACCCGACCCCCGTCTTAGACAAATCCGTGATCTCAATAGAAACATCTTCCTGTGTATTTCCGGTAAGGTTTTTGATCAATAACCGGGAAGATAACTCCATCCGCCTGTTCTTTCTTCTCTCTTCCATCGTTCACACCCCTCATGCCTTTCTCTGCTGTATATAGTATCTCCGTTTATTATAACCATTTTTCATAATGAAGTAAAGAAGCTGATGGTTAAACTATAAACATCGCATCCCCTTTGTTGTACAGTTACACTCTGAAATGCACTTTGGGGAGATTATTCAGTGTTATTTTTAAAACAATTCCGAGTGCGTACCGGCACGGTAAATCATCAATACTAAAATGTTATCCATTATCTCATATACCAATAACCAATCCGGCTCCACATGACATTCCCTGCATCCGTAATAATCACCGCTCAAGTTGTGGTCATGATATTTGGGATCCAATTTTTTACCCTCTGCAATCGTATAGATTACCTCAAAAAGCTTTTCAATATCTTTCCCCTGTTTTTTCGCCAGTTTCAAATCCCGCTTAAACTGGCCCGTGAATCTTACTTCATACTTCATCCAGAGCCTCCTTTAATTCACCAGGGCTCTTATATCCTCTTACATTCGGATCAGTTGCAATCTGCCTCCCCTCCGCTATAGCAGCCATTGTTATTTCATTCGGCATATTCAGCTTTAACGAAAAAGGTATACCGTTTTCCCGAATAGTCTGTCTCAAGAACATATTTACTGCTGTGGTCATATTCAGACCAAGTTCCGCAAAGATACTCTCTGCCGCTTCTTTTACCGCTTTGTCCGTTCGTATATTCAAATTTGTTATTGTCGCCATATGATATGCCTCCTCTTTACATGTTTCACGTAGTATACTGTCTTTTGTTTATTATACGCAAATCACTTTATATCGTCAATATAATATGTGCATATCAAACGAAACTTCACCGTATAAACATCGCATCCCCAAAGCTAAAAAACCGGTATTTCTCCCGGACTGCTTCTTCATATGCATTTAAGACATGTTCGCGTCCTGCAAGCGCAGAAACAAGCATGACTAATGTAGACTCTGGCAAATGAAAATTAGTGATCAAAGCATCCATTACCCGAAAACGATATCCTGGATATATAAAAATCTGTGTATTGCCAGAACATGCATGTAACATCCCATTTTCGTCTGCGGCGCTTTCTACTGTACGGCAACTTGTCGTACCGACACAGATGACGCGATTGCCGCTTCTCTTGGCATTGTTTATTTTCTCAGCGGCCTCTTCTGTTATCTGATAAGATTCCGCGTGCATGTGATGCTCTAATATATTGTCCGTCTTCACCGGGCGAAATGTCCCAAGGCCTACATGTAACGTGACATAAGCAATCTCTATGCCTTTCTCTGCAATTGCCTGGAGCAGTTCCTTTGTAAAATGCAGCCCTGCCGTCGGAGCTGCTGCGGAGCCTTCATATTTCGCATATACGGTCTGATATCTGTTCTTGTCTTGCAATTTATGGGTAATATAAGGCGGAAGGGGCATTTCTCCAAGTTTATCCAGCACTTGTTCAAAAATACCATCATAATCAAATTGGATCAGCCGATTCCCCTCTTCAACGATATCCAATACCTTTGCCTGTAGTAAGCCATTGCCGAAATGAAGCTGCATGCCAGGCCTTGCTTTCTTGCCAGGCTTCACAAGCGCTTCCCATACATCATGTTCCTTGCGCTTTAAAAGGAGCACTTCCACAGAAGCGCCTGTATCAGCGCGGACGCCCATAAGCCTTGCCGGAATGACCTTCGTATCATTTAAGACGAGACAATCCCCAGGATGCAGCTCATGAATGATGTCATGAAAAACATGATGTTCTATCGCCCCGTTCTCTTTGCGCAGCGTCAGAAGCCTTGATGCAGCGCGGTCAGCTAATGGATCCTGCGCGATCAGTTCTTGTGGCAAATCAAAGTAGAAATCCGACTTTTTAAGCGCCGCATTCCCCTGTGTTTTCTCTTCTATCTTTTCTTTTATTTCCATCGTTTATCTCACAGTCAGTTCATATTGGCAGGCTCCTCTTAGGGATAAAACAGAGGATTTCCTGCCATATGAACAGATTTTCCTATTCTATTAGAACGCTTCCCCGGCATGATTTAAAAAGGCAACATACCCTCTTTTTGTCTCATATACGTCTGCTTTGCTGGTAGCTTCCCAAGGCGCATGCATATTCAGGACCGCCACGCCGCTGTCGATGACATTCATCCCATAAAGAGCCAGGATATATGCAATTGTTCCGCCGCCGCCAAGATCTACCTTTCCCAGTTCTGCTGTCTGGAAATTGATGTTTTCTTTCTCAAAAATAGCACGGATATGGGCAAGATATTCTGCATTGGCATCATTTGATCCCGATTTTCCTCTTGAACCGGTAAATTTATTGAATACCATGCCTCCGCCAAGGTATGCCACATTCTTTTTATCAAAGCTGGATGCATAGCTTGGATCAAATGCGCTGCTGACATCAGAAGAGAGCATACAAGATCCTGATAGACATCTTCTCAGTTTCAATTCGCTATATTCTCCAAGTAGGTTCATCACTTCCGCCACCGCATTCTCGAAGAACTTAGACTGCATGCCAGTTGCGCCAACGCTACCGATTTCTTCCTTATCAACAAGGATACAGCATGCCGTTCTCTCTGTCTTTTCAATCTCGAGCATCGCTTTTAAAGAAGAAAAGGCACATACCCTATCATCCTGTCCATAAGAAAGGATCATGCTTTTATCAAAGCCAGCCTCTCTTGCTGCACCCGCCGGAACGACTTCAAGCTCCGCAGAGATAAAATCTTCTTCCTCTATCTCATATGCATCCTTTAAAATAGCAAGGATATTCTTTTTTACCAGATCCTTTTCCGGTTTATCCGTTTCCTTATCGGAATCACTGCCATTGTTTTCCTTTTTCTCAATAATGAGCGGCTTATTCCCAATGACAATATCCAAAGCTTCTCCTTCAATGACTTTGGACGCTTTTTTCTCTAATTGCTCCTGGGCAAGATGGATCAGCAGATCCGATACAAAAAATACTGGATCATCTTCATTTTCACCGATATTTACTTCTACGGTCGTACCGTCCTTTTTCACAATGACGCCGTGAAGGGCAAGCGGGATCGCTACCCACTGGTATTTCTTAACGCCACCATAGTAATGCGTGTCCAGATACGCAAAGCCGCCGTCTTCATATAGTGGGTTCTGTTTTACATCTAAACGGGGAGAATCAATATGCGCGCCAAGGATGTTCATGCCCTTTTCCATAGGCTGTTCACCGATCTGGAACATAACGATAGACTTGTTCATCCATACAGAATATACTTTATCGCCGCATTTTAACGCCATATTGTTTTTCACGAGCTCATTCAGTTCCTGATATCCTTCTTTTTCAATCTGATTGACGATCGTATCAATACATTCCCTTTCGGTTTTTCCGTTGTTGAGGAAATCCATGTATTCTTTAGCAAAAACATCGACTTCCTGCAACTGTTTCTCATCATATGTCTCCCAGGTATTCTTTGTTTCCATAATCTTGTCTCCTTTTCTTATTCTTTACCATTGCCAATCTTTAGCTGCGAAGCTCGATTCCCATGCTTTCCAATCCATTCAAAATTTTCTTCATAACGCTGTTGACATCACTATCTTCTAACGTCCTGTCCTTTGCACGGAACGTTATAGAATAAGCGACTGACTTGTAACCTTCTTTGATCTGGCTACCTTCATAAATATCGAATAGCCTACAGTCCTCCAAAATCTTACCGCCACGTTGTACAATCATCGTTTCGATCTCGCCTACCATAATGTTCTTTGGCACGACCATACTGATATCGCGTGATACGGCTGGATATTTTGCAAGGCTGACATATTTTCTGTCAAATGTGGCAAAGGGGATCACTTCTGGCATATCCAGCACGGCAATATATGCCTTTGTCTTTAGGGCATAGTGATCGCATACTTCCGGGTGAACCTCGCCCAGATATCCCACAACTTTTCCTTCATAACAAATATTAGCCTGTCTACCGGGATGCAGAAAGCTCTTGCCCGCATTCGGGTCATAACTTGGCTTTTTCTTCATACCGATTCCGTCAAAGAATTCCTCTACCACGCCTTTCATGACAAAGAAATCACCTTCTCCATACATGCCTAACGTAAACTGCATTCTTTCATCAGGCAACTCTGTAAGCGGCAGCTCCTTCGGCAGATAAATATTTCCTAGCTCATAAAGACGCACATCTTTATTTCTCCGATTGTAATTTGTAGACAGACTTGTCAACATGCCGTTTAAAGAGATTGTTCTCATAATCGAGAAATCTTCTCCAAGCGGATTGGCAATCGTAATCGCCTTTCTAAGTATATCATCCTCTCCTATGAGAAGTTTGTCAAATACTTTCGGGCTTTCGAACGAATAACACATGCCCTGTGAAAATCCACAATATTCTGCAATATCTCTTGCTTTTTGCTCAATCCTCAATGAGAATGGCAGTTTTCCCGTTGTCGATCCGCTGCCCGGCAATGTCATCGGTATCTTATCATAACCATAGAATCTTGCTACTTCTTCCGCAATATCTGCAATGCCTTCTATATCTTGCCTGAAAGAAGGGATAATGAGAGTTTTCATGCCATCGCTTTCCGTTTCTAACCGCAACTCCAATCTGGCAAAGATTTCTTCCATCTCTTTCACCGAAATGTCAGTTCCAAGCAGTGCATTGATACGCTTATCGTCAAACGTTACCTTCCTAAGCTCTTCTAACGGAACACAAACGTCCACAGTTCCTTCTACTACCTCGCCGCAGCCAAGCTCTTGGATCAATTGGCAGGCTCTATCAATCGCTGCCTGCGCGTTACGCGGATCTAATCCTTTTTCGAATATCCCGGAAGCATCCGTACGCAGTCCAAGACGCTTGGCCGATTTACGGATATTAGCACCGTTAAAAGTCGCTGCTTCAAATAAAACCGTCTTGACATCGTCGGTTATCTTGGAATTCTCACCACCCATAATGCCTGCGATCCCAATCTCTTTCTCCGCATCACAGATCATCAGCATATCGCTATCTAAATTGCGCATCTGCCCGTCCAGTGTCTGGAATACCTCTCCATCTTTGGCGCGCCGCACGATAATCTTATGTCCTGCCACCGTATCCAAATCAAAAGCATGCATTGGCTGCCCATATTCTTCCATGACATAGTTGGTAATATCAACCAGGTTATTGATCGGACGGATCCCTGCCGATGCAAGCCGCCTCTGCATCCATTTGGGCGAAGGAGCAATCTTAATATTCGTGCATACTCTTGCGCAATATCGTGGGCAAAGTTCTTTATCCTCTACTTCTACGCTAATATAATCTTCTACTTTTTCCGAATTTGCTTTTACTTCTACTTTAGGGGCAACAAATGGTTTCCCAAATGTAGCCGCTGCTTCTCTCGCAATGCCCAATACACTGTAGCAGTCTACCCTGTTAGAAGTGATTTCATACTCGAAAACAGTATCGCGAAGACCCAGCGCTTCCACCGCATCTGCCCCAACTACTGCATCTTCCGGGAAAATATAAATGCCCTCTTCCGGCGCTTCGGGATACAGTTCCCTGGAAGAGCCTAATTCCTCTATGGAGCACATCATGCCGTTTGAAGGGACGCCGCGCAGTTTACCTGCTTTAATGGCAATCCCATTTTCCGGCAGAGGCCCGCCGTCATGTCCTCCGGCTACTTTGCCGCCATCCAATACTACCGGTACTTTATCTCCTTCTTTTACGTTTGGAGCGCCCGTAACAATCTGGATCGTCTCCTTGCCGGTATTTACCTGACAGACAATCAGTTTATCTGCATCAGGATGTTTTTCTATTTTTTCTATTTGCCCGATGACGATATTTTCCAGATTCTTATCTAATCGCTCATACGTCTCCACTTTTGTCCCGCTTAATGTCATTGCATCCGCATACTCCCGGTCACTACAGGAAAGTTCCGGCACGTATGCCTTAATCCACGATAATGAAGTATTCATACTCTTTATTCCTTTCTGTTTATCTTCTTACCACTGCTAAACCCGCCAATTATCATTTGATCGGAAATCAAAACTGTTTCAAAAATCTGATGTCATTCTCATATAAAAGCCGCATGTCATCTATTTCATATTTTAACAAGGCGATTCTCTCTAACCCCATTCCAAACGCAAACCCGGAATATTCCTCAGGGTCAATCTTGCTCATTCTCAGGACGTTTGGATGCACCATGCCGCAACCTAATATCTCAATCCAGCCAGAGCCTTTACAGAACCGGCAGCCGCTTCCGCCACATTTAAAGCAACTGACATCCATTTCCGCGCTAGGCTCTGTGAAGTTGAAATGATGTGGCCTGAATTTTACTTTTGTATCCTCTCCAAATAATTCTTTGGCAAATTCTGCCAACGTGCCTTTTAAATCTGCGAAAGTAATATTCTTATCAATCACCAAGCCTTCGATTTGGTGGAAGGAAGGCGAATGGGTCGCGTCCACTTCATCAGAACGGAATACCCTTCCTGGCGCTAACATACGGATTGGCAATTTCCCTTTCTCCATTTCGTGTACCTGCGCGCCTGATGTCTGGGTACGCAATAAGAAATCGCCGCTAATATAAAAAGTATCTTGCTCGTCTTTAGCCGGGTGGTCGGCTGGTATATTTAAGGCTGCAAAGTTATAATAATCCGTTTCTATTTCCGGGCCTTCCACCACTTCATATCCCATGCCAACAAAGATACGCTCCACTTCTTCCATTGCAATTGTATTTGGATGGCGATGTCCCGCTTCGCTTTTCTTTGCAGGCAACGTAACGTCAATTACTTCGGCTTTCATCTGCGCTTCTCTGGCGATCTTCTCCATTTTTGCAATTGCATCTTCAAGAACTTTTTCAATCTGTTCTCTCGTCTCATTGACAAGCTGTCCGACTTTGGGACGATCTTCAGGCGCCACATCTTTCATTCCTTTCAGCACGCTCGTCAGTTCGCCTTTTTTCCCAAGAAAGCTAATACGTACCTCGTTCAATTTCTCCAAAGCATCACTAGATTCAATCTGCCGTAATGCTTCTGCTTTGAGCTGTTCTAATTTCTCTTTCATGATTTCTTTCCTTTCTTCGTTTATCGGTTATTTTCCACAACAGATTCTGCTTTTCACCCGCATTTGATCCCTGTCAATGGTGAGCTTATGCCTCTGCTATCTTTCCTGGACATAAAAAATCCCATATGTCAATCCAACATATGGGACGAAATAAACCGCGGTACCACCCAGATTCCTGTCATTGGCTCAATAGACGGTTTAACTATCCTCCATCATACAAAGCAAAACAGGCGCTCATTCCTGCGTAACGTGCATGCTACGTCTTGAACTACTAAAACTATACAACCAGCCTTTTATACATTTCTGCTCCCAGGCTGCGTACCGTTCCTTCCCTCAAGCGGCTCCGGTGGGAAATTAAGATATTATCTGAACTTAAAGAAGTTTACAGCCGGTGACTTCTTCTCTCTGAAAGAATATAATACCCTGCTACACCTTCCTAGCCTTTATGTCCTCTATTCTCTTTTTACCGGGATATGCCCGGTCGTAACAAATTTCATCTCTTAGTTTAATGAGTTTTCCTTGACTTGTCAAGCCATCCGAACAGAAATTTGTATACTGGCCCAAAATAACGGTTAATATGCGCACCGATTAGTAATATGTACATCATCATATAAAACCAGAACATCAAAATCACGATCGTCGTCAGGCTTCCATAGGCGCCAAACCCATTGAAATATTCTATATAAACAGAAAAAACATAAGAAGCAGCACTCCAGACAACCGCCGCGAACGCTGCGCCAGGTATCTGTCTGCGGAACCGGAGCTTGATGCCTGGCACGAATGTATATATCATGGAAAAAATAAACGTCAGCACAATCCAGGAGAACAGGAAGCGAAAGTGCATGATAAAATGCACTAATACCTGTAACTGCGGAAAATCGCGCAAAGCAATGTTGACAATGACGTTCCCAAACACCATGATAAAGATAGAAAGGATAATTGCGATCAACATAATCACTGTATAGAAACAAGCTATCGTCCGAAGCAACAGATAATTACGCTTCTCTTCAATATCGTTGACTTCGTTCAATCCCTGTATCAGTGCAAGCATCGCCTTTGCCGCAGACCAGATCGTAACCAGCGCGAATACTGTGATCGTGCCCGCCGTCCGTGCATATACGTCATAGACAACGCTCTTTATGAAGCCGTTCATCGTCTCAGGCACTACTTTCATGATCGCCATGATCAGATTATCCGCAGTCAAGGACGTGTATGGCAAAATAGCACAAAGCGCCATCAGAAGAGGCACCAGGGATAAGAACATAAAAAACGCTGCGCTCGCCGCAAACGCACTTATATTTTTACGTGTCATCTGTGTGGAAAAATCCTTGAATATAAAAAATAACCTTACCATTGTCCTCATTCCCGTACCTCACAGTCTGCAAAAAAGCTCCCCAGAATATCCTGATAGCTATAGCCGCGACTGCCCATCTCTTTCGCACCGTTTTGCGACATGCCGACGCCATGTCCATAGCCGCCGCCAGTCAAAGTATATCCTACCACATCTCCTTGTGATTTTCCAGTTTCTATAATAAAAAATGCGCTGGGAAGGAGCGTGCCTGCCGATACGCTGCTTCCATCCTGCCGGATCACCTTAGTTTGCCCGTCGCATAAGATACGGCGGATATTATATTCTGAAATTACTTTGATCACAGCTTTGCTTCCTATAATCGTCATTTCATCTGCTATGCCGCCAGTGCCCCGCTTGTTAATGACAATGTCTTGTAGCGTCCCAAGATCATTGATCTCTTCCGATACATAATAACATTCTCCGTCATTCTCCTTTTCCGTTAGGATGTAAGCTGCATTTGCCTGATATCGCTCCTGTAATCTTTTAAGCATTGAATCCATATCAATTTCCGTTACTTCGTAGCGCCACCGGTACCATGCTTCGTTACGTTCAAAATCAGCCTCATCCACGCTTCTGATGAAAGCGGCAAAGTTTTCCTCTTCTGCCATATCCTGCGCGCTGCGCGCTTCTTTTGCCTCTTCTTCCGGCGCCAGCTTTCCGGCATGTATGTATGGGAACTCCTCTTTGCTGTCAGATTTCCAAATTCCCGTATCCGTACCATATCCGCAAGAAGTCGAATAATAATAATTATCCGCAAGCTCTCCCTCATAATAGAGCATCATGCCAGCCGTTTCCTTTACGGCTGTCGTTGTCGCTGCATTTTCCGAAATATTATGGTAAACCTGATAAGAAGTGGTGTTATCCAGATGCGCTCCCATATCGGCAAACCCTGCATGCAGAATATAACGGAATGCATATGTCCTTGCACAGACTGCCTGTGCTTTTAGCGCCTCTTTGGGATAAGACGCCGGCATCTCGCTCGGTACGACGGCATATAAATATTCTTCTAACGGTAATTCGTTAATAATGACCATGCCTTTTGCGCTCTTATAAAATTCCAACATTCCTCTATATTCATTATTGTCCTGATTGACCCCGTCTGCTTCTAATACGACTTTATCGGTTAAAGCATTGCATTGAAAAGAAATGCGCTCCCCATCTTGCATTTTATCCGCATCAATTACCGTCTCCTCACCGTCAACGCTTACACGCGCTTCTTCATAATAATAGCTGCCGTTTGTCGTATTCTTTAATAAGACACGGATCTGATCCATCTCTCCTTCTCTAGAAACCAGGCATGCGCAGATCTTATCTTTCCATATGACAAAATCTGTATAGTCATAGCCTATCATCAGATCCGATTTCTTCTGTGCCTCAAGCGTGCCACACAATTTATATACTTCCATTGCCTCCTGCGTTTCATAGACTCCATAGCCTTCTATCTCTATTGTATCATCAGAGACGCTCAGTAATTTCCCATGGATTTTATCCTGTTTCCCCTGTACTTCTATTAATGCTCCGTCTTTAAACGTCAGGTCTGCGACTTGTTCCCTCTCTGCTTGCATGTGCTTAACCTGTTCCGTTCCTGTCACCGTAAAATCTACCTGGTGATAGAAGCATTCCATCTTATAGGCATCCTCATCATCCGATAATTCCATTACCCAGACGTTCTCTAGAATAGTCTTCTCATCCAATACGCGAATGCTTGTCAGAAGCTCACCATTTTTCACATAAACTTCTTCTTTTGAAAAAACAGACCCGGAAAAGGAGGAAGAACAATAAATATATTCATTATTCTGTGTATACGCCTTCTTCTCCTGTTCATCTACCTTTAAAATGAAGACAGTCGTTTTCCAGATCGAGGATTGCGTGTCAAAATAGGCAAGCATAATCTGATATGCCTGGTACCAATCCTCTTTTAACATGGCATGATAAAGTTCATATTTCCCGGCGTAATCCGGCATACCTTTTTCTGCTCCGCCAATTTGCTCATAAATTTCCATATACTGCCCATATGTAAAAAATTCCGTTTGCGCTATATCTTCCGTTTCTTCTTGCTCCCTATCATTTTGACCCGTTTCAGGCACCGTGTTTTCCCCAAAATCAACTTTCAGTTCTATTGCCTGCAATAGTATGCCGATATCCTCTATGCTGATTGGCTCGCCCTCCGGCGCTTCCAAGCCTTTCTCCAATCCCAGCCGATGCAGCCATAGCCAGAATAGCAATACCATCCCGGCAATAATTGCTAACAACTTTAGGAAATTCTCAAAATCATTTCTCTCCGCACGTCTCCTCATGCTTTCCCTCATTCACGATCCCCCACCCGATTTTTTGGCTGATGCTTACCCAACACGGGTAAACAAAGAAAAAGCAGCCATAATGACTGCTTCTTCTTTTGTATATATGCCCCAAAATGCCGGAACTTGTATTTTGACTCCTAGCGATAGCTAGGTGGGTAACCGCAATCATGCTTCTGCCTTCCACTGCACACTGTCCAATTACGACCGGAGGCTTGACATCTACATAACAATATAGGAATCCCGTTTAAAGTAACTGTAGGTTCAAAATAACAAGAATTATCGTACATTTCAGGTTAATTCTATTATATCCAACAGCAAAGAAAAATACAACCACTATTTCTGCAAAGATTGTAAAAGATGTCATCCATTATTTGTCTTCTGAAAAACAAAAGCATCCTGTAATAAAACCAAAAACAACCTATAACAAAATTAGCACAACAGATCATAGAATTAAAAAGCTGTCGCTCCACGGTTTATGCAACCGTTAAAGCGACAGCTTCTAATTATTCCTTATTCCAACAGATAAAACATAAATTAGTTCAGAGCATCAACCAGTTTCTGTAGTGCTGCTAATGCTTCATCAGGAAGTTTGTCATATCCTTCTTTCTTTGTAGCAAAACCGTTTACTGCATCTACACGGGTCTGCATAGCTGATTTCAACTGTGCTTTATAATCAGCATTGCCAAGGTCAGCTTTGAAGTTCGCAAAGCCTTCTGTCTGTCCATCCCATGTATTCATGATTTCGATATCTTCGAAAGGTCCCCACTGCTCAAAGTTTGCTCTTCCCTCTACGATTGTCTCAAGGATGCCAAGCGTATCAGCAGGTTTTACTTTCTCGCCCATGAAATCACCTGTGTTAACAATATAACAAGCAACGTTCTTCTCTTCTACTAACTTCTTGAATTTCTCGTAATCGTTAACAAGCGGATAAGTCCTGAATGGATTCGCATAAGGTACGATACGGATTGCATTCAAGTCTGTGCCTGCAGCAACACGCTCTGCTGTAGATGTCTTTGTAGCTAAGGTAGCGCCCATAACAGAAGCTAACGCAGAGCCTTTCAATTTCACTACCGGAGGAATCGTAGGGTCTTTCATGATCCAGAAGATAGCGTTAACCGGTGCGTCAATCTTATCTACACGGTTAGGTGACCATAATTTAGACTTAATAGCACGGCCATTACCATTTCTGATATCCTCTGTAACCAACTGGATCTTACCTTCGCTGTCCATTGTACAAGAGCAGTTCTGAGCAGATAACAAGTACTCGTTATCAGGACATCCTGTCGGATAATCTGCTGTCTTATCGAAATAAGTAGGCTCCAAAGCAACAGATGCACAAGTATCTGTATTGATGATGAAAGCATCGTCATGAAGCACTTTGATCTCATATTTTCCGCCATGCTTTGCATGTGTCAGTGTAGACTTACCAGAACCTGACAAGCCATATACGGAAGCAACATATTTAGAACCGTCATTTAAGATATATTCTTTCTGTCCGCCATGGCAGGAAGCGTAACCATTTCTGTTCGCAAGAGCCCATGCCATTGTCAGAGTGCCCTTCTTATGCTCGCCGAAATATTTCATACCAAGAATTGCTGCGCAGTTCTCATTGGTATCAAAATAGCAAAGCGTAAGCGGATCGCTTAAGCAGCTATAGTCTACGTCAGGAGCTTCATGAGGCGCCCACTGTGGATCTGAGAAAATATAAATGTCAGGCTCATTGCCATTGCCGATCGGTGCAGATTTTTTATACATCTTCACATATTCATCAGACATATACTGGAAGTTGATCATCCAGTTATAAAGCAGGTTCTCTTCTCCTTCCGGAATTAACAGATGCGCTTTTGCCATAAATTCAGGATCAAGGCCTACAAAGCACTCTGCATGGTACATTGTTTTCCAACGTGTCTCATAAATAGCGTCCATTACTACTTTATCCAGCTTAGCTTCGTCAACGCCTGGCTCTCCTTTGATACGACGTGCAGCAGCATAACGGCCGGTTACTGCACCGTCATTGAACAGAAGCACTTTAGCATCTGCGTCAAGACCAAATGTCTCACCGTCTTTAATCGGCATATCCGTAACAATTGTTCCAGGTGAATTTTTCGCTAAATTGTAAGCCTCTTTCAGTGTGTTTACCTTTACTACGTTATTGCCGTAGAAAGCTGCTTCGATAATGGAACGTGTCTTAGAAAAACCGACTTTGCCTTTACCGATTTCGTCAATCTTGTAATTCGCTTTTGTTGACATGACATATCCTCCTTGAAAGTTTTATTATTTTTTAACGGAAAAAGCCTTATAAAAACCCCGGCTATCCGTCATCCGCTTATGACGCGCCCTCGACAGGCAGCGCTTCTATACTACATGTACCATTTACTCTGGCACATCGGATATATTATCTCAAAATCACTTGTAAAAGTCAATATTTAGAAATGGTTTTTTCATTTTTTACTCCATTTCTGCGCTGCTTTTGGCTCAGTCTGTTGAGCCTGCGCATGAACGAGCTTGTGGTAAGCAGCGCACAAACACAAATCTCGCGCATTTAAATTTTAATTCTGAATCTTTGCCCCTTAGTTGACACTTTTGCCATAGATGCGCTAAAGTATATATAAAGCTGACATGCATGAAATCGTAATAGAATGTGTGCAGTAAAAAATACAGACAAAGGAGAAAACAATGGATACATTATATCTTGTTATGCCGGCATACAATGAAGCTGCAAACATTGAATGCGTCATCCGTTCATGGTACACCGTTTTGGAGAATCTGGGAAATAATATCCGCTTGGTTGTAGCCGATAGCGGCTCTACGGATGCTACCCATGAACTGCTCTTACAACTACAGAAAACTACCCCCCCCGATTGATTTAATCATCCTTCCCACTATCCGAAAAGAACATGGCCCAAAAATCATAGCGCTTTACGAATACGCCATTACATGCGGCGCTGATTATATTTTCCAGACAGATTCTGATGGGCAGACGAACCCTACAGAATTCTTGCAATTCTGGCAAGACCGTAAAAAATATGATGCAATTATCGGAAAGCGCCCTTTCCGTGGAGACGGGAAAATCAGAAAATTTATCGAAGACGTTCTATGCACGATTCTCGGGATTTACTTCAACGTATCTATATCGGATGCAAATGCGCCTTTCCGCTTGATGAAAGCAGCGCTTGTTGCAAAATATCTAAAAAAGCTGCCACTTGATTATTCATTGCCCAACGTCATGCTGACGACTTATTTTGCCTATTTTAAGGAAAATATTCAATTCATTGATATTACCTTTCAGCCGAGACAAGGTGGCGCAAATTCCATCAACCTTATCAAAATCATCAAAATAGGATGGAAGTCTCTCTATGATTTCTACTTGCTGAAGAAAGGATTGGTGGAATCATAATGCCTGCTCTCCTCAAGATGTTGACCCCTAAAACCCAATCCACCCGGAATGCCTTGCCCCAATTGGCGCTTATACTTTTCCTGTGCCTTTGCAGCTTTATCTTCCTGCTAAAAAGCCCAATGCATTTTTGGCTGGATTCCGATGCCGGCACTGACCAGAGTGTATTCCAAACAGTCGCTTTGATGATGCAGAAAGGTTATATGCCTTATCTTGATAGCTTTGACCACAAAGGCCCTCTGATCTATCTCATTAACTACTGGGGCATGATGATCAACAAACGCCACGGCATCTGGATAATAGAATTCATAGCGATTTGGATTACCTATGCTGCAATATATAAAATTGCCCGTTTGTATTGTAGCAAAGTTTTCTCTTGTATTTTGGTTTTAACATCCGCTATGCTATTAGCTGATTATTTCAAGCATGGTAATCTTACTGAAGAATATGCCATGCCTTTTATCGGTGTTTCCCTATATATTTTCCTTGACTTTCTGATCAGCCAAAAGACCAATGCTTTCCGCCTGTTCCTATGCGGATTTGGCTTTGGCGCCGTCATGATGCTGCGCCCAAATATGATATCCGTATGGTTTGTCTTTTGTACCGCTGTTTTGACCGATTGCTTGAGGAGGCGCCTGTTCCTTGACCTTCTTATCTACCTGCGCTTTTTTCTTGCTGGCGCTTGTATCATCACCATACCGATTATCATCTGGCTTGCGCATCGCCATGCGCTGTCCGCGTTTATAGAACAATATTTTCTGTTTAATTTTCTATATTCTTCTACCGGCATGGGCGCTTCCCTATCTACAAAACTGGTATGTGTACTGACATTTTTAAATCCGTTCGTCTACTCTAGCCAGTTGCTCACCATAACCGCGATCATTTCTTGCGTCTTTTTATGTCTGAAAAGAGAGCGATTTTTATACGGTGTATATGCTATGTACCTTCTCATTACCCTGCTCTTGATGTGCATGTCAGGATATCCGTTTAACCACTACGGGATGATCCTTGTCCCTGCGATCGTTTTTCCTATGGCATCATTTTATCAGTTTATGCTGTCCAGGCGACGATATGCCTTTTGTATGCTATGCATCTTCTTATTAGGCGGCATCACGCTTCCAAGCTGGTTCTCATCGCTAAAGGATATGCCAGGCATCTACAAAGCAAGAAACGAAGAGCATCATAGTGATATCGTCCTGAGCGTCTGTCAAATCATTGCAGAAACTTCCTCCCCGGAAGATTGCATTTCTGTCTTCGGGAACTGGGATATCATTTATGTGTTAAGTGACAGGCGACATGCTACAAAATACTCATACCAGTTCCCTATTGGACAAGTATCTCCGGCTATTATGGAATCCTACTATTCTGAATTGGCAGAAGAATTACCGATGCTCATCATTTTACAGTCGGAGCGATCTGATCCTCGTATGGACAGTTTTATAAAGGCTCATGGCTACGAAGAAATATGGAGGGAGGAAATCTCTGATCCTTCACAGATTCCGGCAAGAGTATTGAAACGCGCCGGCATTTGAAAGAAATCAAGCAAAAAATATCGTTTTTGGTAAAGTTTCTTAATATTTTACTTGCAATCTTTTCCTATTTCTGCTATTATACTAATGTTGTTTACGTAGAAAAAGAACTGATTATACATTGTTAGGAGGTGCAAAGATGGCTAAATGTGATATTTGTGGTAAGGGCGCTCATTTCGGAAATAACGTCAGCCATTCTCATAGAAGATCTAACAGAATCTGGCATTCTAATATAAAGAATGTAAAGTGTAAAGTAAACGGTGCATCCAAAAAGTTACATGTATGTACGCAATGCTTGAAGTCCGGAAAAGTTGAAAGAGCTTAGAGACTGGTTTTGTTTCACAAGTTTACTGTAGGGCAGGGATTTTTCTCTGTCCTTTTTTCGATGGATTATCTGTTGACAAGAAATAAGCTGCTGTCTAACCTCAGTCAGGCAGCAGCTTTCCTTTTCTGTGCTTCTTACTATTGAACTCCTTAAGGAAAATGTTTCTTTTAAAATATGGCTTCCGCTTATGCCCATTTTCCGATATCATAATCTCTCTTTAATATTTCATATTCTTTATTGATCATCTGGATGATTTCTTTATCTCCCGCCACATTATCAGGGTGGAAGATCTTGATCAGATCTTTATACCGCTTCTTTAAAGCAAGCGGGTTTCTGACGCCTCTGAAAAAAGCCGATACCTCTCCCCGGCTCATGCTATAAGACGGCTGTTCTAAGACTTCTTTTTGCGCTTCGAATTTGGCGCGTTCTTTCTCTAGGCGACGGCGGTCCATGTCTAGCTGTTCGAATCCGCCTTTTAAAATGTCCATTTTCTTTTCAAAGAAAAGCGCGTCATCTTTTAACCGCTGCCTCTCAACGGACATTTTACGGTTCAATGACTTCACTTCTTCCTGGAACTGTTCCTTCTCCTTCTGGAATTGCGCCTGCATCGCTTCTAGTTCTTTTGCTGCCGTGATCAATCTGACATTTTCACGGAAAAGCCAGGATTTCATTTTATTCAGTTCTTCCGATTCGTTCTCCGCCTTGCTCTCTGTTTCTTCTGGCTCATCTGATTCCCCATCTGTATCTATGGGAAAATCTTCCTCTTCTTCTAATAAGTTTTCTAAAATCTTTTCTTCCATAATCCATCTTCCACGTCTGCCTAAACAGCAAATCTTCTATTACTATTTATCTTCATCAATCGCAACAAAAGAAATTATAACCTATTAACAGCAATAATACAATCAAAATCAGCCCGACGAACCGATTTGTCATAAAAAGCATAACCAGCATGCCTACTGCAACACACAGTGCTACCAGCCCAATCAATTTTTTCATATAAATCCCCTGCTTATGCTTTTTATTCATCATATGCAAACAGCCGTTAATTTGTGCCATCCACAAACTTGTGATACACCTTAGCGAACTTGCCCTACACTTTAGTGCTCTTCTTTATGCTCCTCTGGGAAGGCAATGTCTACTGCCGCATCGTCTTCAATCATTTCTTCCTTTGGCGCCGTAAATTTATCTACAATGTCAGGGATCATATCAATTACTTTGGTGACAGTATCTTGGTTCTTAATATTTACAAGTTTGGTAGAACCATTTTTGATGACAAGCACTGCGCTTGGGCTCATTTTAGCTGAAAAGGCGCCCGCTCCGCCATTTTTCTTGTCCCCGGCGCTTGCTCCTGCGCCAACGCCAAATGTAACATCCACAAGAGGAAGTATGATTGTATCCCCAATCTGCGTCGCTTCCCCTACTACCGTTTTCGTTGATAAGACAGCATTCATCCCTTTCATGAGGGACTCGATTACACCGGTAAAATTATTGTCTGCCATTTATACGTCCTCCTTTTTAAATAATTTGAGCAATCTTTTAATATCTTTACTGAAATAAATATGGAACGCTGCCCGAAGAAACGTGAACAGCTTTAATTTACCTTTGATAAGGACATTGCCTTCTATTCTTTTTTCGTCAAAATCCGGGACAATATTAACGTTGCCACCGATTATCGGATATAACATTCCATAATAGGAAAGGATTTTGGCGGTGGCAGCCGGATCGCCCATGCCAATCATCAAATCTGCCTGGACCTTTCTTGGCTTGATATAAGAAAGGATCCTGCCAAGCTCTTTCTTGCATAGAGCATAACTCTTCAAAAAAGCATCGCTTTGCAAAACATCCAGGTAATATTCTATATTTTCCCGTATCTTTTTTATTTTATCACAGATTCCTATAATTGTGTACCAGATATTTTGAAAGAACCGGCATATTTTGGCCGCAAGTTCTTTGAAAGAAAACTTCTTCTTTACCTTTCCGCTATTTTCATCTGTATTATTGTTTTGATCTTTTATGCCATCTTCTTCTATTTTGTTTTCCTTTACATGCTGTCCTTCTTTTATATGTCGTTCTTCTTTTATAGGTTCTTTTGCATGTTGTTCTTCTTTTGTAGATTCTTCTGCATGTTGTTCTTCTTTAACAGGTTCTTCTACATGTTCTTTTTCCAAGTTCTCATTTTTGATTTCTTTTTGTATATCCTTTTTTTCTTTGGCAGCTTTAGAAGATTTTTCGCTCCCTTTACGCCTGCGCTTTTTCTTCTTAGCTTTCTGTTTTTGGGGCAGGCTAAATACCGTGAATAAGAAAATCCGTGCACGAAGCTGTAGTTTTGTAGCATAATGCAATCGGATATTCACCAAATGCAATAGCCACGTAATCTTCACCTGCATTTCCACCGGCGGGCTGCCCTCTTCCTGCTTCCGCTTCGCTTCTAGTTGGTAACGCACGGGAACAAACAAAGCGAGGCAGCAACAGATCAGGAGCACGCCCAACAATATCCCAAGGATAATCCCTATGATCTTTAAAATAAGCAACAATATATGTAACATCGTTTCCTATGCCTTTCCTATTGCATAATGTTCAGGAAATAAATACCGTTTCAGATCGGCGCATCCAATTTCTGCCACCGCTTCTTCTGTGATTTTGCAGACTAACCCCACTGCTTCTTCATAGCTGCCTGCAATGCCGATAATAAACGGCGCGTTTTCTTTTTTTCTATAATATGGCTGTCGCAAAAGCATAGTATGGCATATTTCTAATTGGCCATCCCCGGATGCTAACATAATGACAAAGACTGTTAACTGCTTCGCATGGTGCTTTATTTTACGTTTTACTTTATTCGAATCTTTTATAGTGTCTCCGATATACAGATTTTTATAAAATTTCATGGATCCCTCGAATATGAATTATTTTTTTATCGGTTTGGTTGCCTCCATAAGCCAAAGCCTTTCTTCTTCCTCCAGATACGGGCTTACCTTATCATAGACTTGCTTATGGTAGTCGTTCAGTCTTTTAATGTCGATTTCCTGCATGTAAGAAGGCTCAATTGCTTCTAAATCAATCGGCACAAAGGTAAGCGTATCAAAATACAGAAACTGCCCATCACTATTCTTAACGCCGCTTCTTGTTACAATGACATTCTCCGTACGGATCCCGTGGCTGCCTTCTATATAGACGCCCGGCTCATTAGAGATCACCATGCCCGCTTCGATTACAGCCTCTTTCGCCCCTTCCAGATAGCGCCAGCGGATTCCCTGCGGTCCTTCATGCACGTTAAGAATATAACCGATGCCATGCCCTGTTCCGCATTTATAATCAATGTTCATCTCCCATAAGGACTCCCGCGCCAAGATATCCAAGTTTCTCCCGGTACATCCAGACAGGAATTTAGCCGCGCTCAAGCGTAACATGCCGACTGCTACCGCTGTGAAATGTTTCTTGACCTCTTCACTGATTTCTCCCAGAACAATCGTTCTTGTTACATCCGTAGTCCCGCCCATATATTGTCCTCCGGAATCAACTAAAAGCATCCCTTCCGGTTTTAACTCTTTATGGGCAGACGGCGTTGCCTCATAATGCATCATAGCTGCATTTTCGCGATACGCGGAAATCGTCGGGAAGGACAAGTCCAAAAAGCCTTTTATATTGCGCCGGAGGCTGTCCATATGCATTGCTGCCGAATATTCATCTATTGGCATGTTCCCAATATTCTTCTTCAACCAGTAAATGAACTTCGTCACGGCAACGCTATCTTGTAAATAAACCTCTTCCATATGCTTAAGTTCCGTCGGGTTCTTGACCGCTTTCAATTGTTCGCTTGGATTTATGCCACTTACGATTTCTGCTCTTTTCTGCAACATTTTATATAATGTATAATTGACATTTTTTTCATCCAATAACACTTTTTCTTTTGCTTCTGCATCCAGAAAAGTTTCTATTTCTGCATATGGCTTTAAAATAATGCCCCATTTTTGTGCATACTGGCGTAATGTATCATCTATAGCGTTAGGCTGCAAGAATAAATAGCACTCTGTCATCGTCAGAAAACCATACGACAAAGCCACCGGATTACATTCTACATCGCCTCCCCTGATATTGAAAAGCCACATCAGATCATCCAGTCCCACGATTAAATGCGCCGTGCACTTCGCTGCCTTCATCTTCTCCCTGACCTTTGCAAGCTTCTCAGCCACGCTCATTCCGCAAAGCTCTTCCGGCAAAACGCTAACTTGCTTTGCCGACATTGCCGGGCGGCCTTCCCACAAACTGCCTGCAAGATCTTTTTCATAGCAGATTTTAATGCCTTTGTTGTGCAAAGCATCTTCTAAGGCCTTCCCATAAGCTGCGGTAACAACTCTGCCGTCGAATCCGACCGTCCCATTCTCAGCTACGTGTTCTTCCAAATATTCTTTGATCGTCGGCACGCCTTCTTCCTGCATCCTGAATAAAGTTATGCCACTGCCTGCCAGTTCCTTTTCCGCTTGTATAAAATAGCGCCCATCCGTCCAAAGCCCGGCCTGATCCTTGCTGATGAGCAAATTCCCGTTGGAACCGGTAAATCCTGAGAAATATTCTCTTACTTTAAAATAATCGCCAACATATTCCGAATTATGATAATCTGCCGTTGGGATCAGATAATAATCTATCTTTTCTTCTTCCATTTTAGTACGCAATAATGCAAGTTTGTCTTTTATATCCATTTTCATCCACTCCTCACTATGTTTCCTATTAATTTCCATTCTAGCTCAACCTAATAGCCATGTCAGAGCAGTTTACGGCTCTGGCAAGCGTCGGAAATCTCAAATTTCCGACTGCGATCAATGCATATCCCCGGCTCTGGCTCAAATTGCAAGTTGAAAATCAGTGCATCAGCATGATTTTTCAGCCTTTATTCTTTTAACAGCCCAACGGCTCTTGACGTACCAATCCGCTCACAGCCCTGCGCAAGGAATGCTTCCACGTCTTCTAATGTAGAAATGCCTCCCGCCGCTTTTATTTTAACATCCGGCCCGATATATTGTTTAAAGAGCTTGATATCTTCTATCGTAGCGCCGGCAGTGCCAAAACCAGTCGATGTCTTGATATAATCCGCTTTTGCTTTCGTCACCGCATGGCACATGGCAATTTTCTCTTCCTCATTTAAATAGCATGTTTCGATAATCACTTTTAAAACATGTCCGTCGCATGCTTCTTTTATTGCACGGATCTCTTCCGTCACTTTATCATACTGCCCCGCTTTTACATCACCGATAGAAACAACCATATCTATTTCATTTGCGCCATCTAATATCGCCTGGCGTGTTTCTTCTATCTTTACATGGGTCGTTTGATAGCCTAGCGGGAAGCCAATGACCGTACAGATATTGATCTCGTCTCCATAAGTATCATGGATCCTTTTCACAAATGACGGCGGCACACATACCGATGCCGTCTGGTGAAAAATCGCCTCATCACATAAGGTCACAATATCATCCCATGTCGCGAACGCCTTTAACTGGGTATGGTCTATATGTCTCAATATTTCTTGTTTGTTCATCCTATCCACGATTCTCCTTTATCAATTTTTTCCTCTTTTTTAATACCTATTTTAATACCTTTTGGTGCCTGGCGCAATAAGAATAGAATTGTGTAATATGTTAAAACTTTATAAAATTTCCATACAATTTATATTTTTTCACCATTTCTCATAATTTTCATGATATAATAAACGCAGGCTTTACAGCCAGACATATGTATTCGAGCATAATCTCATGACCCACTCATGCATGTGACTCATATCTGTAAACACATATTCGCAATAGGCGTCCGCGAAACTCTCTCTCTCATGGCATGGAACCGCTATTTCGCGTTCACCTGATACTCGCAATTTTGAAAGGAGGCTCATCTCATGTATACCATGAATCATAACAGTTATTCAGAAATCACACCAGAAATTTTTCGTCTTGCCAATATGAGTAAAGAGGCAGGCATTATTGATACGGAATTATTCACAAAATACGATGTCAAACGGGGGCTTCGTGACTTAAACGGTAAAGGCGTACTTGCCGGATTGACCAAAATCTCCGATGTACGCGCCAATAAAATCGTAAATGGCGTCCAAGTACCGACTCATGGAAAGCTTTTCTATAGAGGCTATGACGTAAAAGACCTAGTAAACGGTTTTGCCGCAGATTCGACATTCGGGTACGAAGAAGTTGCTTACCTGCTATTATTTGATAAACTCCCAAACCCGGAAGAACTGGACACATTTAAGGATCTTCTGGCTGGTTATCGCTCTCTTCCTACCAGCTTTGTACGCGACATTATCATGAAAGCGCCCAGTAATGATATGATGAACACGCTGGCAAGAAGCGTTCTTACCTTATATTCCTATGATGACAGAGCAGACGATACGTCCCTGCCCAATGTGCTTAGGCAATGCCTACAACTGATCAGCCTTTTCCCTTTGCTGTCTATTTACGGTTATCAGGCATACAGTCATTACCATGACGGAAAAAGCTTATTCATCCACCAGCCAAAGGCAGAATTATCCACTGCCGAAAACATTCTACATATCTTACGCCCAGACAGTAATTATACGCCGTTAGAAGCCAAAATCTTAGATATTGCTTTGGTGCTGCATATGGAACACGGTGGTGGTAACAATTCATCTTTCACTACGCATGTTGTTACTTCTTCCTTAACAGATACCTATTCTGTTATCGCTGCGGCAATCGGCTCCCTAAAAGGCCCGAGGCATGGTGGGGCCAATATCAAAGTCGTACAAATGTTCGATGATATGAAACACAACGTTTCCGATTGGAAAGATGAGGAACAGGTTTCTGATTACCTGATCAAACTGTTGCACAAAGAGGCATTCGACCATGCAGGTCTTATTTACGGCGTTGGCCATGCTGTATACTCCAAATCTGATCCAAGAGCAATTATTTTCAAATCTTTCGTAGAGAAATTGTCAATGGAGAAAGGGTTAGAAGATGAATTTGCACTCTACTCTCTTGTTGAACGGCTGGCACCGGAAATCATTGCCAATGAGCGGCAGATGTATAAAGGCGTTAATATCAATGTGGATTTTTATTCCGGTTTTGTATACAATATGTTGAATCTGCCAAAAGAACTATATACGCCAATTTTTGCTATTGCCAGGATTGCCGGGTGGAGCGCACACCGCATGGAAGAACTGGCCAATAACGGCAAGATCATCCGTCCTGCTTATAAGCCGATTGGCGAAGACAGACAGTATGTTCCAATGGAGAGCCGCTAATTCTTTCCTAAATTCCATAAAGCCAGAATGCAAAACTGGCCTCTCATGAACCAGATATCATCGATTCATGAGAGACCAGTTTTAATATGGGTTTCAATTAAAAGAAGCTGGCATCTTAAATAACGAATTTCTTCATTGCCTTATTCGTGAAAATCCCGTATACCACAATCGCGCCCGCGAAAACTGCGCAAGAGACAAAGGATATGATAGCGTTTCCGCCCTTATAATCACTGACGAGGTTCACGGCTCCTGCTACGATTATGATTGCGCCTACGCCAATCAGCTTGCCATGCAAGTACTGGATAAATCCTTCTTTATCACGGATAGAAGCCTCTGTTGCGCCTTTGCCAAGCACAACATTGCTAATGATCTTTCCCTGCGTTTTCATGACTGTTCCTGTATACGCCAAATAAGCGCCACAAAGAATGCATATAAAATCAAGCACACTATACATATTCAACTACCACGCCTTTCTTTTTCTTTCGTCTGCTATCTTAGAAAATCAAGAAATAGACAGAATATTTTTAACAGTTTCTTTCATCTCGCTTTTATCGCAGACAGTATCATGAATGACTGGCGCCGTCCTGATCTCTTCGATTGCGTTTGGCACTTTCACATTGGCAATTTTAGATAACTCGTCTACCAGTTCAAAATCCGACATACTATCATATTTAGGATCAATTGCATCCATGACGCTTCTCGTAAATTTGAACGGGCTTGCCGTTGAGGCCAATACTGTCACCGTCCCGTCTTTTGTTTCACTCTTATATTTCTCATAAACAGCGCTCGCCACCGCAGTATGCGTATCAATGACATATCCTGTTTTTTCATACAACGCTTTGATCCTGTCTGCGGTCTCCTGCTCGCTCGCATAATTACCATAAAAGTCAGAAAGCTGTTCTTTCATTTCTTCTGTAATCCGGTAACTTCCTGCCGATGTCAACGCTTCCATAAATGCTGCGTTCTTATTCGCATCATTGCCTGCAATCCGGTAAATCAACCGCTCTAAGTTGCTCGAGATCAAAATATCCATTGAAGGAGAGCTTGTCAGTACAAATTCCCTGTTTCGATTATAGTCGCCTGTCCTGAAAAAGTCATACAGCACTTTATTCTCATTGGACGCACAGATTAGTTTTTCAATGGGAATGCCCATGTCCTTTGCATAGAACGCGGCCAATATATTGCCGAAATTACCAGTGGGGACAACGACGTTCATCTTCTCGCCGTCTGCTATCCGTCCTTCTTTCAACAACTTAGCATAAGCATACACATAATAAACGATCTGCGGGACAAGACGTCCTATATTAATGGAATTGGCAGATGAGAAACGAAGGCCATTCTCCGCCATTTCTCTTGCTAACTCTTTATCAGAAAAAAGCTGTTTGACTCCTGTCTGCGCATCATCAAAGTTCCCATGGATGCCGACTACGAACGTATTTTTCCCTTTTTGTGTCACCATCTGCTTCTCTTGGATCGGACTGACGCCGTTCTTGGGATAAAAAACAATAATTTTCGTGCCTTCCACATCTGCAAAACCTGCCAGGGCAGCTTTCCCTGTGTCCCCAGATGTCGCAGTCAGAATCACGATCGTATCTTCCACATGGTTCTTTTTCGCCGAAGTAATCATCAAATGTGGCAAAATCGACAACGCCATGTCCTTAAAAGCGATCGTCGCGCCATGGAATAATTCCAGATAATATGTACCGTCTGCTTCCACAAGCGGCGCTATCTCTTCCGTATCGAACTTCGTGTCATATGCCTTTTCAATGCAGCTTTTAAGCTCGTCCTCAGTAAAATCCGTCAAAAAGAGCTTCATGACTTCATAAGCCACTTCCTGATAGTTCATTTCAGATAATTCTCGTAAAGATTTCTCCAATGCTGGTATATGATCCGGCACGAACAGTCCGCCATCCTCTGACAGACCTTTTAAAATCGCTTCCGAAGCTTGTACTTTCCTCAAATCCTCTCTTGTGCTGCTATATAATACTTCCATCTTAATTAACCAAACCTTTCTCCCGGATATGGCATCATCCGTTATATCCGCTCATCATCCGCTATGTCCGCTCATTATTCGCCTAATCCTCATCTACCCATTCTTTTTGCAAGCGCTAGGAACGTAACCACGGTATAAATTTTCTGTTATTGTACCATAAAGTATGCCCACATGCAACTTGCCCTTACAAATATTGTAAGATTTACAAAATATGCAGGATCTTTAAGATTTGTAAGATCTACAAAATATGCGGGTTCTGCAAGATTTGTAAGATCTACAAAATATGCGGGATCTTTAAGATTTACAAAATCTACAAAATATGCAGGATCTGCGAGATTGGCGGGATTTGTAACCTTGGCAGGCTTACAAGAAGAATTCATGATTCCCATAGGCAAACAATCTGGTCAGGTTCTGGTCGAACCATTTCAGCTTACCGGAGTCAGCACGGCTTCTGGCGCAGAAATACAAAGCGCCCTGTGAAATATCTTCTCCATAAAGAGCCCTTTCTACCGCAGCATACGTTTCTTCACTGACTGTAATATTCTGGAAACGCCCGTCCACTGTCGGGGAAAACTGCGCCACGCCCTGTTCTTTCTGCATGACGACTTCCGTTACCGTATCAGGGAACTTATCGTCGTTGACACGGTTTAATACCACATTGGCTACGAGCAGTTTCCCGTCAGAATCTTCGCCTCCTGCTTCTGCTTCTACTATCCGGAGCAGGGAATCATAATCCTGCGCAGATAAATGATATTTCATCTCCTTCTCTAGTACTTCATAATCCACAACCCGTTGCCCGGACGATACACAGGCGACGACCTCTAAGAAACTCATCTTGTCTTCTTCCATCGTCGCGCTCATAAATTCCATGCGAAACGCCTGTGTTGCTGCAATCCGGTTGATCTTTAACTCCTTTACGCATATCCACGACGTTAAAAGCGTCATATTCATCAAAATCAAAATTGTCAAGCATCTCCTATACATACACATTTCTCCATCATATTTATATTTCTTGCCCACTGTTTTTCCTCAATAAATCTGAAGTGGTTAGATGTTGTCCTGTAATACTTCTGTAATATTTTATACAGAAATCCGGAAAAATATGTTATACTAATGCCAATATAAAGAAATATTTCTATAGATTGGAGCAAAAAGATGCCGCAATTACCCGGTGTTTATACCGCAAAAAAGAAAAACGGCACGTTATATTACCGTTCTTCTGTGACTTATCGCGCAAAGCATATCAGCCTTGGCAGTTATGACACGATGGAGGATGCACATGAAGCATACCTGCTTGCCTGTCACATACTACAAGATCATACAATCGAAATCGCACATTACTGTCAAGATTCAGTGCTTTTGTTTGAAAAATGGGTATGCCTGATCAATTTTAGGGATAACCAGCTTTATTTCGCCAATCCGATTTATATACGCCCTGCCTTTTTTTATTACTATTTTTCTCCGTCACATTTTTTCATATTTGACAGAGACGATTTATTTTATTATTCCAATCACAAAATTTCCTGCCGGGGCGGTCACTACTTTGTTGCGGATTATGGCATGCAGATCAACATCATGAACCGCTATGGCATCAAAAATTATGCTATACCAGGCAAAGATTTTCGTTTTATCAACGGGAACCCAAATGATTATCGTTATGAAAATATCGAAATATTAAATATATATAACGGTGTATCGTCCATTTACCGAAACGGCAAACTGGCATATAAGACCAAAATCCACATCAAAGGCAACTACACCGTAGGAATCTATCAGACAAAAGAAGAAGCCGCTATTGCCTATAACAAAGCAATTGATATCTTAAAAAAAGCCGGCGTAAACAAAGCTTATGCCCCTAACTACATGGATGGCATGTCGCCCGTCACTTACGCCGACTTGTATGCTGCTATTAAAATCTCACCTAAAATCGAACACTATCTATCTGAATAATTGACAAAGCAAATATTCAAATTGGCATCCCCGGTTATCCCGTTCAATACGCCTGTTGTCGTATACTGCCACATCGCAAATTGATAAGGATAATCAGGAATATCCTCATCCTGGGAAAGCCATACATCATAGTCCGTCAGTTTAGCCAGATCAACATTTTTGATCAGCCATTCTTTGTTCCCATACAGCATTGGCATATATCCTGCCGCTCGTATGCCACTCAGAAAAGTGGAGGTAATAGAAGTCTTATCTTCCCTGGATAACCCGTCAATCCTCGCTTTGCCATTCGCCACATGCTCCATGTCAAAAGCAACCGGATAACTAATATGCTCTTTGTATGGCTCAAGATTCTGTATCACAAAATTAGCTTCCTGTGTCGCTTCTTCCTGATTGACCGCCTGGGAATAGAAATATATGCCGATATCCAAATCCATTTCAATTGCCGATTCTATATTTTCTACAAAATTATCATCTAACGAAAGCTGTCCTGTGCTATACCCTCTTGCGCCTAGCCGGATCATGACATAATCAATTCCTGCCGATTTGATGCCCCTGAAATTAATGACGCCATTATGCTTGGATACATCAACGCCTATAGATGATATTTTTTTACCATTATCCGTATATTTTTTCAGATTTGCAGTTTCCGACAAATTCGTGAAATCATATGTATTCTTCTCCAGATAAGGACTGATCAAGACCCATTCTTCTGTTCCATCAGCGCTCTTCACCAACGTATGTTTCCCATCCATAGACGGATCTTCCTGTACGACCTCGTCTTTCTCATCAGCGCTTTCACCCTCCTGATTATCATCCTCGGCTTCGAAAGACGACATGCCCTCATCCTCCTTATCCTGAACTGTTGGCCTCTCCTTTTCTTCTTCCTCAACGGGATACATATCCCAGAAGCTTAAGTCCTCCGCGCGCAGCTTTTGCTCCGGTTCGCTCTCTTCCTGTACGACCACGGCTTCCTCCTGCTGTTGCATCGTCTCTTGTACATATTCTCTGCTATTTTCTTTTTTGTTGTTCTTCATGACACTAAGCAATAATATTAAGACGAATGCCGATACGCCGATTACCATATATATAACAGAAAATCCCATCGGCCTCTGTTCATCTTCACCCGGTAATTTCATATATCCACCATACCTTTCCTGTTGCCTAAACCTTAGCGCTTGCCGTTATGTTACCATCATTATGTTTTTTGCTAAAAAATGATATTTCCATGGAAAAAATACTTTCTTTCTACTATAATGAGAAATAGCAGATAGAGTTATTTTATCATGAAAAAAAATGATTGGCAACTTTTGCGGGCATGGAAATGTCTGAGAAATAAATTACAGAATATAGAGAAACGGTACAAAGATAATTTATGGAACACTTATCAAAACGCTCACCATTATGCAAAAAATTATATCTCCTGCTCCTATATAGTTTCTGCATAACGTCTCTCTTATGCGGATGCAGCGCTGCGCAGGAACCAATATCCCGTTCAGGGTTTTATTTTGATACCATCGTTCAGATTACCATCTATGATGCAAGCAAAGAAAACTGTCTGGACGAATGCTTGAAATTAGCAAAACAATACGAGGAAATGCTCAGTCCAACATTAGAAGGCTCTGACATCTGGAAAATCAACCATAGCGGCGGTATGCCCGTAACCGTTTCCCCGGAAACGGCTACGCTTCTTGCTACCGCGCTTTCTTACTGTGATATCACCGATGGGCGCATCGACTTGACAATGGAAACGGTAAGCCGTCTCTGGGATTTCCATGCGGAAGATATCACAGCAGACATACTTCCTGCTAACCGCCTTCCTGATGAATCTGCGCTTGCCAATGCACTCTCACATGTGGATTACCATAATCTTGTGATAGAGAATAACACAGTCACATTACTAGATCCCGAGAGCGCCATTAGCCTTGGCTTCATTGCCAAAGGCTATATCGCTGATAAAATGAAAGAATATCTTCTATCGCAGCATATCGAAAGCGCTATTATCAACTTAGGCGGCAACCTCTTGGCAATCGGACAAAAGCCTGATGGCACGCCTTTTCAGTTTGGCATCCAGAAGCCTTTTGATGAACATGGCACCCCGATCACGGTTCTCTCTGTTTCCGATCAGTCCATTGTCTCATCCGGCGTGTATGAACGTTACTTTTACCAAGATGATGTCCTTTATCATCATATTCTCAATACCGCAAACGGATATCCGGTACAGAACCGTCTCTTTGGGGTAACGATTCTATCAGATTCCTCTGTTACGGGGGATGCACTATCTACGACATGCTTTGTACTAGGCTTAGAAGACGGCATGGCGTTAATTGAATCACTGGATGACGCAGAGGCAATTTTTATTACGGATGATTACCATTTACATTACTCGAGTGGTTTATCACATCTAAGCGATCTTCCATAATTGCCAGCATAACTTTTTGCCATTACCTTTGCCTCAGATCCCTAGCTTCCTTTTCATTTCTTTTACCGTCCCCCGGTACACGGCATAAACCACGCCACCGATTAATACTAATATCCCCAGGCAAGCGCCTAATGATATTATTTCCGAAGTGACAATCTTACCGTCATTGCCATATAGGATCATGGCAAATAAGAGATACATAACCGACATTCCGACTAACATAGGGACTTTAAATACATTGTTGCACTGGTTTCTCACTTCTTTCAGCATAAAGGCCGGAGATGCGCCAAGCTTCTTCAGATCATCAAAAACATAACGGTTATTTAGCGCAATCGTCTGGCACCTTGTATAACATACGACTAACGCCGTTAGCAGACAGACAATAAAAATGAAGATAAACATCATAAAAAATACTGACATCGTAAACAGATAATCATTCTGGCTCAAAATGCGGAAACTCGGGCGATACGCCCACATAAGCCGGAAAAAGCTGGAATCCACATCTTCATAATGTAACTCATCTAACAAATATTCACCCCAAAACTCTTCGCCCTTTTCATTTGCTATCAATTTAGCAACTCTGTCATAATAATACACAAGTTCACAGGATTCATCAAAAGAGTCTACAAAGTGATGGAAGAAATCATTTGCGAATGCATAAGAATCCTTTTCAACAATATTAAATCCTACGATTTTCCCTTTCCACTCGTCTGTAAGACCCTCCGATAGCTTCTCATAATCAGCATTATCCACCACAACATAATTGTCCGATGCGAGCAATGTGTAATGCACATTTCCAGCATATTCTGTCGTAAGCTGTGCCCGCGTGTCCATATTCGTGAGATGCCCTATAGACTGGCTGGCTGCTATACTCGATTCTTCCTCGTTCATGACACACATATAAGTCCCTGGCTTTACATCTACGCTCTCTCCTGTTATCCTGGCATAATTTTCTTCAGAAAGGATTTTCACCTCCCCGGCAATGGGCACATATTCGATATGAAAATGCGTCTCGTCATCCATAATCTCTTGATTCCCCCCACCTCCAAGCGTAATATACTCTCCCTGTGTCCAATCCTTCAGGGAAAGTCCATAGCGAGCCGCGAACGCACGTATTTCTTCTTCGCTGTCAATATTCTGGTCTGCACGATAATGGAAAAAGTAATCAAACGGCTGTTTTGCGTACATTAGCAGAGCGCCTGCCCCCGATGCCGGCACATAAAAAATGGCAAAACAACCTCCTGCAATCAGTAGCGCTATGATAATCAAATTATTGACAGTCTGTTTTCCCTGGAATTTCATCATGCTTCTTGCAATAATATTCTTATAAGGGTTCTTCTTATAATTACGCCATCCATGCACGACCGTATGCAGCATGACCATGTATAAGCCTATGAATACCGGCACATAGAAGAAATTTATCCATGCAGGCGGATATGCCTGAAGAATATTGTACCAGAAACTAGGGGCACAATATCCCAGAACACCGCCAGCTATGATCAGGATAAAACCGACCGGCCCACACCATTTCCGGAATTCTTTCACTGGCTCATTGATATGCTCTTCTCTTATGACTTCCATGATATTTGTTCTCCGTAGATAGCGCCATGCGTTCAGGCAAGCAAATCCAACTACCAAGAACAGTAAAGCAATGGACACGAAGATACACTTCAGATCAAAAGTAAGATACATATCCGCACTATCCACCAAAAATAACCGGAATCCCCTCCAAATAATCCATACAAATGGAAAACCCGCTGCAATACCTGCTATAGACGATATGCTGCTCAAAATAAGGATTTCCCTGAACAATCCCGGGACAAGGCGCTTTCTGGATGCCCCAAGCGCCATCAATATGCCAAGCTGGCTTGATTTATGCCGGAAAAACAGAGCCGATGCATACATCGTAAAAATAACGCATCCAATTAATGTTAGGACAAATATCGCATACATCTGTTTCCGGCTGTCCCCTCCCTCCGGGAACACCGTCTGAACCGTCGGTGAAAGCATCAAAGCTGAAAATGCCGTAATGATCATTAAAGCCATGAAATTACAGAACAAATATAATTTAGAATGTTTTCTGTCTGCATGCTGCAATTTACGCTCCATTTTTTTCATAGTAAAGTTCTCTGTCACAATAAACACCTCCCTATCTATTCGCTCATCTCTTTAATGGCATCCAATAAGACATCCTGGAAGTTCTTCCGTTCTTCTCTGCGCTCTAGCTGACGGTAAACAGCACCATCTTTTAAGAGAATCACACGGTCACAAAAGGACGCCGCAAAACTATCATGTGTCACCATGAAAATCGTTGCGTGCATCTTATCTTTTGCATTGCCAAACGCTTCAATAACGGCGCGGCTTGACTTAGAATCCAAATTACCAGTCGGTTCATCCGCAAGGATGATCAACGGATTATTAATCAAGCTGCGCGCCACTGCAGCTCTCTGTTTCTCACCACCGGAGATCTCTGCCGGATACTTATTCATGATATGCCCAATGCCAAACAAAGAAACCAAGCTATCGGCAAGCTTCTCCGCATCTTCTCCGACCTCTTCTTGTACAATGCGCGGCACCAGAATGTTCTCACGGATTGACAGACCGTCTAAAAGCATAAAATCCTGAAAAACAAATCCGATTTGTGTATTTCGTATCTTGGCTAACATTTCTTCACTTTGCCCTGCCAGCTTCGTACCGCCTAGCGTAATGCTGCCTTCATCAAAAGGAATATAACATGATATACAATTCAAAAGTGTCGTCTTACCAGAACCAGACGGACCCATGACCGCAACGAATTCTCCTTGCGCTACATGAAAGTCAATCCCTTTTAAGACTTCATATTTGGCCTTTCCCACCTCATAAGACTTTTTCAGATTTTTTACATATAACATAATAGCTCCTTCCTTTCATTCCTATTCTCTCGTTAGGCTTAAGGTGACAAAACCACTACGGTTAAACTCGCTTGGCATATTGTACAAAACCTTATACCCAACACCCGCTGGCACTCTAAGCCTAACCTTTAGCGCAAGCGTGATACATTTTGCGATACAGAAATCTTATCATGAACGCGCTTTCCTGTGGCCTGACGCTGTCAAATCTGACAGCTTTCCTGTAAGGTTTGGAAATATACTGCGAAAAATGTAAAGTTTGGCGTTGGTTTTGTAAAGATTGACGTGGCAGGCGCAAATATAGGGAATCGTTTTGGGGGGAAATATGGTATACTAGACGCAGGCTCGGCAGCCTGCGTCTTAAGAATTGCTCCGCAATTCTTATTGAAGGCGCTCTGGGTTGTGGCTCTATGGTGCCTCTTTACTTGACTCTGGCTCGGCAGCCTGCGTCTTAAGAATTGCTTTGCAATTCTTATTGAAGGCGCTCTGGGTTGTGGCTCTATGGTGCCTCTTTACTTGACTCTGGCTCGGCAGCCTGCGTCTCTTAATTTGAAAATTAAACATGTTAGAAAGGCTGGAACGGTATGTTACGTATCGCATTGTGTGATGACGAAGTAGCTGCAAGGGATGCGCTTCGCATACAATTAGAGAACGCACTTGTAGAAGGAAAAGAGGAAATTGTATATGAATTTTCATCAGGAGCAAATGCCGTATCCTGGCTGGAAAAACATCCGGGCGAAATTGATTTGTTATTTCTGGATGTGGAAATGAAAGGGTTAAACGGTATGGAAACTGCCGGAAAAATACGGCAGTTTGACCAAAATCTGATCATCGTATTCGTTACCGGACATGCGGATTATGTTTTCGACGGATATCGTGTAGGCGCTCTGGATTATATAATGAAACCGGCTCTATTGCCGAAATTAAAAGACCTGCTTTGCCGTGTGCGCGAAAAGTTCTCTCAGGAAGCACAACAGACATACATCCTTAGAAATGCTGATGGCACATGGCGCTTCCGCTTGCAGGACATTTTATACTTTTATTCTGATAAACGGAAAGTCATGCTTGTTACCAAAAAGGAAGAATATCCTTTTTATGCCAAACTAGATGACGTAGAACAAGAACTTGACATGCGCTTTATCAGAATCCATCAAAGATATCTGATCAACCCAGCACATGTAGATTATCTAGGAAGCGATTGTGTGGTTCTGGCGGGAAAACAACTGCCTTGTAGCCGGAAATATAAGGAAACCGCCACCGCGCAGATTGCCCGTTCCATGTTAGGAGGCCTATAATGATTGCTTATATTATTCTGTACCTATTATGCGCTTGTCTATTACGATATACAATCGAGAGGCTAATCCCGCTATCTAAGTGCCGTTGGAAGCGCATTTTGCTAATTTTGGCTCTTTTTGTACTCTCATCCTCTATCATTTACGTAGGAGATCTCTTCAATATTATACCTACTATCCTCATTTTTCTTCTATGCGTTTTCCTTTCCTGTGAGGGAAGCTTTTGGAAGAAACTGACAATCGGACTGATTTTGGCCAATACGGTTTTTTCTTTTAATGCGCTTCGCGATAATTACATCATAAGCATTTATACAAGGGATGATACACCCCCTATCTATAGCGGTTTATATTCTCTTCTCTTTTCCATCTTCCTAACGATTGTCACAAGATTATTTGCACCAGATAAAGATTATGAGCTTTCTGACAGTATGTGGAAGCTTCTCCTTTTCCTTACCGCAATGCCAGTTGGCATTGTACTTAGTGTTGTCCTTTTATATGATCCCAGCGGAGAAATCGCCTATTCCATGATCAATCAATACCGCTCCTATGCCGTATTGCTCATGCTTTCCTTGCTTTCCTGCATCAGCTTGTTCTTAACTATCTCCGTGCTGGCAAACCAGCAGAAACTAAACAAACAAATCGTATTGGCAGATATGAACCAGAGTTATTATGAGGCCATGGAACAGCAGCACTTTGAAATCCGTCGCTTAAAACACGATATGGCGAACCATATCCAGATCCTTTTATCACTTCCCGCTGAAAAAAGAGAGGAATATATCCATGCGTTATCGACTAACCCTGCCATAACACAAACATTACACTATTGCGGGGATGCTACAGTCAATGCCGTATTATCAGTCAAGGAGAGCCTGATGCGCCGATATGAAATCCAGATGCAATGGAACATAGTTATCCCGGAAGAACTTCCCTTTGATAAAACAGATTTATGCGCATTATTTGCCAACGCGCTTGATAATGCGATAGAAGCCTGTATGAGGCTAGAGAAAAAGCAAAGGAAAATCTTATTAGAAAGTAAGGCGCAAAAAGGGTTGTTCTGTCTTAGAATCACCAACCCTTTCGCACCTACACAAGATTTTCCTCCGTATGATCCGTCAAAATCCGTCCGCTTCCCATCTTCCTCCAAGCACGATGCACAAAAACACGGCTTAGGCTTCCAAAGCATGCATGAAATCGTGACCCGTTATCAGGGTGCGCTCACTTGGAAAGCAGCGAATGGAAATTTCGAATTATTTCTGTATATGCCGCTATAAAATGTTCAATACAACTGTTTAAGGCAGTATTACAGAAGCACTTGGTGTCCCCCTAAAATATTACAGGAGCACTTGCTTTAAAATACCGAGGCTATACTTGCACTTTCCCAGCCAGTACATTCTTATAATCTTCCAGGTTCTTGGCAAGCAATGCCGGCGTATCAAGCCCATAAGGACACTTGCTCTTACACTGGTTGCAATGGATACAGTCTTCTATCTTCATCATCTTCTCCTGCCCTTCCTTGCTCAAATGGGAAGCGGAAGGAGAACGGCGCAGAAGAAGGGACATCCTCGCACAATTATTGATTTCAATGCCCATCGGGCATGGCATACAATAACCACATCCTCTACAGAAGTCTCCAAGCAGTTCCTCTCTGTCATGTGCGATAAATGCCGAAATTTCACTATCCATCTTAGGCGGATTATCAATATAGGAAAGGAACTCATCTAGTTCATTCTCTCTTTGTACTCCCCAAATCGGCAAGACATTATCATATTGTGAAAGGTAGGCATAAGCTGCCGCTGAATTGGTAATCAACCCGCCAGACAATGCCTTCATGGCAATAAATCCCATATCCTTGTCTTTGCACATTTCCACTAAAGCGATATCCTTTTCTGTAGCCAAATAACAGAACGGGAACTGTAACGTCTCATAAAGCCCGCTTTCAATCGCCTCTTTGGCAACGGCAAGCCTATGATTGGTAATGCCGATATGTCTAATCTTCCCCTGTTCCTTAGCCTGTAGCATTGCTTCATAGAGTCCGCTTTCATCCCCGGGTTTTGGACAAACTGCCGGATTATGGAACTGATAGACGTCAATATAATCTGTCTGCAACTGCTCTAAACTGGTCTCTAAATCTTTCCAGAAATCATCCGCACACTTTGCGCCTGTTTTCGTCGCAATGAACACTTTCTCCCGCATCCCTGCAAAAGCAATGCCGACTTTATGCTCGCTATCCGTATACCACCTTGCCGTATCAAAATAATCTATGCCATTCTCATATGCTTTTTGCAGCAAATATACGGCTTCTTGATCCGAAATCCTCTGGATAGGCAACGCACCGAATCCGTTTTTATTCGTGACAATCCCTGTACTTCCAAGCCTTACCGTTTCCATAGCTTTCTCCTCTCTCAATTATCTAATATTCTCTAATTCCCCACGCACTTAATGTGACACAATCGCCTTCTTCGGACATTTCTCCTTACAAGTCCCACACCTGGTACATTTATCCTGATCAATTGTTGCGTTAAATTCGTTGATGACAATTGCATCAGAAGGACAGTTCTTCTTACATAGCTGACAGCCGATGCAGCCGACTTCGCATGCCTTCATGGTGACAGGGCCTTTATCGTGAGAGCTACATGCCACCGCATATTCTGCATCGTAAGGAATCAGCGTGATCAGATTCTTTGGACATGCTGCCACACATTTTCCACATGCCTTACATTTTTCTTTATCAACAAGAGCTACGCCATTTACAACGTGGATTGCGTCAAAAGGACAAGCCTTTACACAATTCCCATAACCAAGGCATCCATAATTGCATGATTTTGCACCGCCCCCCGGTACGAAAGCAAGCATACGGCAATCCTCAATCCCATGATACTCATAATCCGCCTTCGATTTATCACAATCACCCTGGCATTGTACAAAGGCTACTTGCCTTACGCTGTCTCCTGCCTCTACGCCCATAATATCTGCCACTAGCTTAGCGACTTTCTCACCGCCTACAGGACAGGCATTCACAGGCGCTTCCCCTTTGGCAATTGCCGATGCCAGATTAGAACATCCGGCAAAACCACAACCACCGCAGTTATTCCCAGGCAATACCCCAAGCACGGCTTCTTCTTTCTCATCTACTTCCACTTTAAATTTAATTGCCGCAACTCCCAGAAAGAGCCCTACGAAAAGGCCGACTCCTCCAACAATGAGTGTCGCGACTAAAACTCCGGTTATTTCCATCAGTCACTACGCTCCTTTCTAAAGCAATCCGGAGAAGCCGCAAAAGGCAATCGCCATCAACCCTGCTGTTACCAGGACAATCGGCATTCCCTTAAAGGATTCCGGTATATCGTTATACTCCATCTTCTCTCTGATGCCCGCTAGAATAATTATCGCAATGGTAAATCCTACGGCTGTTGCAAAACCATTTACAACCCCGGTCAATATCCCGTAATTTTTCTGTACATTAGTCAGAGCCACGCCAAGCACTGCACAGTTAGTCGTAATAAGCGGCAAATATACGCCTAACGACTCATAAAGGGAAGGAATGAACTTTCGAAGGAACATTTCCACAAACTGTACAAGAGCTGCTATGACCAAGATAAACACAATCGTCTGCAAATAAGTAATGTCAAGCGGAACCAATACATATTTGTAGATGACGCCCGCTACCGCAGAAGCAAGCGTTATAACAAAAATAACCGCCACGCCCATTCCGCTCGCCGTATTCGTTTTCTTAGAAACGCCAAGGAACGGACACAGTCCTAAGAACTGGCTTAAAACTACATTGCTTACGAGGGAAGAACTGATTAAGATAATCAATAAATCTTTAAGCATTTGTCTTCTCCCCCTTTCCCTTATCATCATAGATGCGCTTCGTGCATCCGGTATCTTTACAATTCATACAGTCACTGCCACAGCCAGACTGTATCTTTGACATGTCTTTTCCTTTTCTCTCTCCGGCAATCTTAATCTTATTCTGTATCGCAGTCAGCGCGGCGAGAACGAAGAAAGCGCCTGGCGCCATAATGAAAATACTACAAGGCACATAACTTTCCGGCATTATGTTAGCACCAAATAAAGTACCTGCGCCAATCAGTTCCCTCACTGCGCCGATACAAGTAAGCGCAAAGGAAAATCCAAGCCCCATGCCGATTCCATCGAACAAAGAAGGAATCACCGGGTTCTTAGACGCGTAGCTCTCAGCACGCCCCAAAATAATACAGTTAACAACAATCAACGGAATATAAATCCCAAGCGCATCATATAACGCCGGAAGGAATCCTTCCAGCAAAAGCTCTACAATCGTTACAAAAGAAGCGATGATAACGATAAATGCCGGAATCCTTACTTTACCGGGAATAATATTCCGAAGCATGGAAATAAATGCATTGCTAAGCGCAAGAACGACCATAGTCGTAAGTCCCATGCCCAATCCATTCATTGCCGAAGTCGTAACGGCGAGGGTCGGACACATGCCAAGCATCAAAACAAAAGTCGGGTTTTCTTTAATGAGTCCGTTAAGCAGACGTTCTTTTATATTATTCATTGCCACTACCTCCCAGCATCATTTCCGTCCGGAAATAGTAAATACCTGCGTTGACACCGTTCGTTACCGCATTCGTTGTAATCGTAGCCCCGGAAATCGCATCGATCTGATGATCAGCCGCCGCCCCGGTTTTTACATATTGGAACTGCTCTACGTTCTTATTAGCAAATTGAGGCGCTAATACCTCTTCCGCGCGCATGCCAAGGCCTGCGGTTTCGGTAATATCTAATATAGAAATACCGTTTACAGTACCATCATTTGCAATTCCCACGGTAAAGCGGATATCACCTCCATAACCTTCTTTGGTTGTAACGGTAATCACATATCCTATGGTCTCGCCCGCAGCATCTTTTGCTGCCATCACTTCATCAATCGTCTCCTGCGCAAAGCCAGCATCCGCCCACGCCGTAGCATCAGGCTGATTCACTTGTACTTCTTCAAAAGAAGACGCCTCTTGAAAAACTTCTTGACATGCTTTCTGTTTCGCCTTTTCCTTCTGTATGGCAATCGGCTCTTTCGTAATCTGATAGACCAGACCAAGCAGCAATCCGGAAACCAATGTAATCACAAGCAGTATCGCCGTGTCTTTCATCATCTTGCTCATGCTTTTGCGCCTCCTTTCCCAAATGCCGTCGGAAGCGTGACACGCTCAATAAGCGGCACTAAAAGGTTCCCAAGGATAATCGCATAGGAAACACCTTCCGAAGATGCGCCGAAAATCCGGAAGATACCTGTCAGAATACCCAATAAAATACCGTATACATATTGTCCTTTTACCGTAATCGGCCTTGTGACATAGTCTGTTGCCATGAAGAAAGCGCCAAGCATTAACCCGCCTCCGGCAAGATGCGCGGCCAAAAACGCATAATTAAAACCATAGCCGCCAAATAACCCAATGAAAATAACAAAACTAACTATGTAGCTCCCGGGAATCCGCAAATCAATGACGCCTACTAATATCAGGAAACAAGCGCCAATGATAATCGCAATCATGGATGTCTCGCCAATCGTCCCTGCCGTCCTACCAATGACCATCCCATAAATATCCAAAGCTTCCCCACTCTTTAGCTGTGCAAGAGGCGTTGCTCCTGTATAAGCATCGCAGTCAAAATTCGTCATGATCGAAGTAAAAGCTATAAGCAGGAAACATCTCGCGCCCAATGCCGGGTTCATAAAATTCTGCCCTATGCCGCCAAAAAGCATCTTCACTACTAAAATAGCAAAAACCCCGCCTATTACGCCTATCCACCATGGCGCCGACGAAGGAAGGTTCATTGCCAAGAGCAGGCCCGTAACGACCGCCGAATAATCTCCTATTGTTGATTTCTTACCAAGAATTTTCTCAAATATATATTCCGTTAAAACAGTAGATAGAACTGTCACCAGAATTAAAATCAGTGCATCCAATCCGAAATTAAAAATGCCAAATCCTGCCGCCGGCAAAAGTGCAATCACGACAGCAAGCATAATGCTGCTCGTCGATGATTTCGACCGGATATGGGGATTGGACGATACTTTCATCAAATCGCTCATTCTGCTTTCCTCCTACTTTTTCTTCTTCGCAAGCTGTATCTTGCGCATAGACTTAATAGTCTGTGTCAGCGGCCTCTTCGCCGGACATACATAGCTACAGCATCCGCATTCACAGCACTCCATCCCGTCATGGGAAAGAAACGCTTCTTCATTATAATTCTCCGCATAATCCGAAAGCAGCCTTGGCACAATACGGCTCGGGCATGCCTCCACGCAGCGTCCGCAGTTAATACAGGCGCTAGGCTCCATATCTGATACATCATCTTCCGTCAGGCAAAGCAATGCCGACGCTGTTTTTGTCGTCGGGACATCCAGATCAAAAAGCGCAAAGCCCATCATTGGCCCACCAGAGATAATTTTCGCAGGTTCTTTTTTAAACCCTCCCGCTTCTTCGATTAATTCATGATAATTCGTCCCGATCCTGACAATGAAGTTCTGCGGCTCGGCAATCGCATCTCCTGTCACCGTCACAATCCGGTTCATCAATGGCTTTCCTTCTATGACGGCATGATAAATAGCCACAATCGTATCTACATTATTTACTACGCAGCCTGCATCCGCCGGCAGCATAGAAGAATTAATTTTTCTGCCGGTCGCGGCAAAAATCAACTGTCTCTCCGCTCCTTGCGGATATTTCGTCTTCAGCGCCTTCACGCTGATCTTCGGCTCATCTTTCGTCAGCTTCTTCAATAGCTCGATACAATCCGGTTTGTTATCCTCTACCGCTAGGATCCCTCGCGCATTATCAAATAGCCGGAGCGATACTTTTAATCCTTCCACCAGTTTCTCCGGCTCTTCTAACATCCTCCTGTAATCAGATGTAAGATATGGCTCACATTCTGCACAGTTTGCAATGACATAGTCAATCTTATCCGGCTCTTTTGGTGAAAGTTTGATAAAAGTAGGGAATCCCGCCCCGCCCATGCCAACAATGCCGGCTTCCTTGATTCTCTCGATAATCTCTTCTTTGCTCATATCTGCAAGCGGTTTTACGGGCGCATATTCCACTTCCTCATATAGGCCATCATTCTCAATGATGATGCTCATGACGCTGTCCCCGGTTACGACACGCCTTGGCTCAATCGCCTTAACAGTACCGGACACAGTCGCATAGATCGGCGCCGATACAAACCCGCCTGCCTCTGCGATCTTTTGTCCTGTTAATACATGTTCGCCTTTTTCCACAATCGGCTTTGCCGGTGCACCGATATGCTGGGATAAAGGATATGCCAAATCTCCTTTTGGCAATATCGCTTTAATAGGCTTATCTTTGGAAATATCTTTTCCATCATATGGATGAATTCCACCCAAAAATGTTAATTTTGCCATTTGCCGCCCCTCTCTCTTCATTTCATATAATTAAATATACTATTTTTCGACGGAAAATACTACTGCAAATTCAAAAAATATGTTATTATCTATATATATCTTTTCAAAATGTGCTATTATATTTTTGTAACATAGTTGAATGAATGGATGATGGTGCGTATGCGTATTGAAAATCTTAAATTAGACAATTATAAAATGGCGTATCCGTTAGACAGGATTGCGCCGCTTGAAGATATCCTGTTCATTGATATCGAAACAACCGGATTTACTGCCAAAAGCTCCTCCCTATATCTGATTGGCGCAGCCTATTATCAGTACGGCTGCTGGTGCATCAGGCAATGGTTCGCGGAGAGCTATGCAGAAGAGAAAGAAGTCCTGGAAGCCTTTTTCACTTTTGCTTCTTCCTTCACGCATTTGATCCACTTCAATGGCAATAATTTTGATTTGCCTTATCTATTGCAAAAATGCGTGCAATATGCATTGCCTTATAATTTTGAATCATTTGAAGGAATTGACTTATATAAGAGAATCTCTCCCTATAAGTTTTTCTTAAATACACCGAATTGCAAGCAAAAAACCTTGGAAACATTTCTAGGCATCAATCGCCGGGATATGTACAATGGGGGCGAGCTTATCAATATTTACCACAAATATGTCAATCGCCCTTCGGAATTCAATTTCCAATTGCTCATGTTGCATAACAGCGACGATATGAAAGGGATGCTACAATTGATCTCTTTGCTTGCCTATTATGATTTGTTTAACGGCAAGCTTCGTGCGAAAAAAGTGCAGGCAAATACTTACCAGGACAATGACAGTATGGAACGGCATACCCTTGTCATGAAATTGGCGCTTCCGACCGTGCTGCCCCGTCCGCTATCTGCGGTTTCAAATGGTTGTTGTTTTAGCGGCGAAGATAAAGAGGGCATCCTCAAAGTCCCGATCTACGAAGAAGAAATGAAGTATTTCTATTCCAATTATAAAGACTACTACTATCTTCCTGCGGAAGACGCCGCTATGCATAAATCAGTTGCATCTTATGTTGACAGAGGGCATCGTGTACAAGCTACCGCAGCGACCTGCTATACGCGTAAATATTCCTCCTATCTTCCCCAATGGGACATCCAGATCGAGCCGTTCTTCAAACGGGATTATAAGAGCAAGGAGCTATTCTTTGAACTGACTGATGAACGGAAAAAAGACCGCGCGCTATTCTCTGTCTATGCCAGCTATATTTTACACAAAATGGCAAATATTTAGAACAAACGCTTAAAAAGCGCAGGCCTCATCATAATATCATATTATTATCGTATAAAAAAATGTCAGGCTCTTGCCTGACATTTTTATACGTTCGTCCATCGCTATCATCGCATTATTATGGCTTCTCATAAAAGAAGGAATTCTTCCTCTCAAACCCAATCTCTTTATGATTGATAATCTGCTCCGTGCTACCAATGAAGAGAAATCCGCCCGGTTTAAGGCTTCTCTGGAATTTGCGGAACACTTCTTCTTTCGCTTCTTCCGTAAAATAAATCAAGACATTACGACATATAATGAAATGATAATCCGTCGGATAGGCATCTTTTAATAGATTATGTTCCTTAAACTCTACCCTTGCTTTAATCTCATTCGAGATCTGATATGACGGGCCGATTTTAGTAAAATATTTCTTCTTAAAATCATCCGGCACACTGGCAATGCTTTTCTCTGCATATAGGCCTGCTTTCGCTTTTGCAATTACCTGTTTATCCAAATCAGTCGCATAAATCTTAATCTGGTTCAGTGGAATATGCCTAGAGAACGCCATGACCAGAGAATATGGCTCATCTCCTGTCGAACATGCCGCACTCCATATTTTAAGGTTCTTACCAAAGCGGCGGATCAAGTCAGGGATAATCTCTCTGTCCATAATCTGCCACTGGTCAGGATTACGGTAGAATTCCGACACATTAATCGTTAAATAATTGACAAACTCTTCAAACATCCTGTTGTTTGCTTTGAGCGCCGCAACATAATTCTCGTAACCGACGATCTTATTCTTGGCAATCAGCGTATCAATACGACGTTTCATCTGCTTCTCTTTATAAGCATCCAAATCAATCTTTGTCAAATCAAGAACCGCTTTTTTAAAATACTCATAATCGTATGCCATATGCGAATTCCACTCCCGCTTTTATTTTTATGATGCTCTATGCTTCTTCATTCTCTTTCGCAATAACGGATGCTATATCTACAGAAACAACGTCTGCATCCTCTTCTTCCACCTCTTTTGGTTCCGGCGTTAACATTGCTTTGATGCTCAAGCTGATTTTCTTATCCTGCTCATTGAAATCTACCACTTTTGCAGTTACTTCTTCACCAACTTTTAAAACATCCGAAGGCTTGTCAATATGCTCTTTAGAGATCTGTGACACATGCAACAAAGCGTCAATGCCTGATTCTAACTCGATAAATGCACCAAAGTCAGTCATACGAGCCACTTTACCAGTCACTTCATTACCGATTGCATATTTCTGCGCCGCATCTTTCCATGGGTTCGCATCATCGAATTTCAAACTTAACGCAATCTTCGTACCTGAAATCTCTTTAATTAAAACTTTTAATTTCTCGCCAACTTTAAATACTTTCTTAGGATTCTCAACTCTGCCCCAAGACATTTCGGAAATATGAAGCAGACCGTCAGCTCCGCCAAGGTCAATGAATGCGCCAAAATCTGTAACATTTTTCACGGCGCCTTCCACTACATCGCCTTCTTTGATGGTTTCAAACAATTTCTTCTGTAATTCCGCTTTCTCAGCTACCAATAATTGTTTTCTGTCTCCGATATATCTTCTTCTTTTCGGATTATATTCGCTGATCACGAACTGGATTTCCTGGCCTGCGTACTTCGTCAGGTCTTTCTCATAGCTATCGGACACAAGGCTTGCCGGAATAAAGATCCTTACTTCTTCCACAACAACACTAAGGCCGCCGCCAAGCACCTGCGTTACTTTCGCTGTAAGGACTTCTTTATTATTATAAGCTTCTTCAATCCTCTTATTGCCTCTGTCAGCTGCAAGGCGCTTATAAGTAAGCAAAACTTGTCCCTCGCCGTCGTTTACTTTCCAAATCTTTACTTCCATCGTATCACCAGGTTTTACCACGGTCGTTAAGTCTACATTCGGTTCATTCGTATATTCATTCCTAGTAAGGATGCCATCTGATTTATATCCGATATTGAGCACGATCTCTTCAGGTTTCACATCGATGACTGTACCTTCAACAACCTCCCCTGTGTGTATTGTCTTTAATGATCCTTCTAACATTTGTTCAAAAGTTAATTCTGACATAATTTTGAACCTCCTCGATAATATTATTTGGGGTAGATGCCCCTGCTGTAATACCTACCAGCCGGACAGATTCAGGTAACTTTCTCAATTGCAAGTCATCCAATGTCTGTATAAAATATGTGTATTCACACTCCTGCATACAAATCTCATATAACTTTCGCGTATTAGAACTATGATTTCCACCTATTACTATCATTACATCAACCTGAGCCGCTATTTTCCTTGCTTCGGTTTGTCGCACTTCCGTAGCGTTACATATAGTATTCACAACAATAAC
>CAJTSL010000006.1:0-38418 GCA_910578845.1 uncultured Lachnospiraceae bacterium | reverse complement strand
CATTGTAACCTTTTTGTTCAAAAATTTCAACTATATCTTGAAATTTATTGTAGTTATATGTCGTCTGTGATACGATACAGAGTTTTTTATCCCCCTGATACCGGAATTTTTCCGCTTCTTCTATAGATTCTATCACGATGGCAGGCTCCATACACCATCCCATGATCCCCTCGACTTCCGGGTGCCCGGCATTGCCAATGATAATGATCTGGCAGCCTTTACGGCTCTCTTCTTCTACCGTGTCATGTATTCTTTTCACGAATGGGCATGTCGCATCCACGCATTTTAACCCCTGTTGTCTTATCTGCTCATAGATTCGTTTTGACACGCCGTGGGAACGTATCACGATAGTCCCTTCTTTTAGTTTTGCCAATTCTTCCAGGGAATTTATGACATGGACATTCTTTTTCTCCAAATCTTTTACTACTTCTTCATTATGGATAATAGGGCCGTAGGTATAAATCTTCTCTCCTGTGTCTACCTGTTCATATACGGTATCCACTGCTCTTTTCACGCCAAAGCAAAATCCGGCTTTCCTGGCAACGATCACTTCCATACGCTTTTTACCTTTCCCAGGATTTCCTCCGCCACTTGCTCTATTGTCATGTAAGAAGAATCTATGAAAAAAGCATCGTCTGCCGGCAAAAGCGGAGAGACTTCTCTTGTCATGTCCTGATGGTCGCGTTTGATAATATCCTTTTCTATCGCATCAATATCACATGCCTCTCCCTTGGCTGTCAACTCTTTACATCTTCTTTCTGCGCGCACTCTACTGTTTGCCGTCAGGAATACTTTTACTTCCGCATCCGGCAGCACACAAGTGCCAATGTCACGTCCATCCATGACGACATCGGTATCTTTTGCAAGCTTTTGCTGCAAACTGACAAGCTTCTCCCTAACAGTTACATTCTTGCTTGTCTGGGAAGCCATATTGCTCACTTGCTCGGTACGGATCAAACCGTTGACATTCTCTCCGTTTAAATATACGACCTGCTCATCGTCCTCATAGCGAATCGTAATATCTGCTTCCGCACATTTTCTCTCCACCGCTTCCTTATTCCCGGCATCCACACGCTCCCTCATCAGGAAAAGAGCCATCGCACGATACATCGCTCCTGTATCTACATAAATAAAACCAAGTTTTTTCGCTACCGTCTTGGCTATCGTGCTCTTCCCGGCGCCTGCGGGCCCATCAATTGCAACCTTAAATCCCATATGCTTTTCCTCCTATGTCATCTTGTTTCTCTTATGTTATGCTATTTCCCGCTAAATGTCCCGTAGACCATGCAATCTGCAAATTATAGCCACCAGTCAATGCATCTACGTCCAACATCTCACCTGCAAAAAACAATCCCCTGACAAGTTTTGATTCCATTGTAGAAGGATTCACCTCTTTCACGTTGATGCCGCCTTGCGTGATTATCGCTTCTGTAAAACCTCTGACGCCTTTTATATGCAAAGCAAGATGCTTCATCATATGGACAAACGCCTTTCTCTCTTCCTTCGTAATATCATTTACCTTTTTCTCAGGGACGATGCCAGAGAGCATGATCATAACCGGAATCAGCCGCGCTGGGAATAAACCATTAAGGGCATTTTTAAACTGTCTGTTATGGTTATCATCAAAATCACGCAATAGCCTTTTATCCAGTTGCTCTTCTGACAACGCCGGCTTTAAGTCTAACTCCATCGTGATGTTATCTTTATTCTTAGCCTTAGCATAGAAACTGCTCGCACTTAAGACGAGCGGCCCGCTAATGCCAAAATGTGTAAAGAGCATTTCCCCAAAACCACTATATAATTCTTTTTTGCCAAGGAACATTTTTAAACTGATATTTTTCAAAGAAAGACCCTGTAGGCTGGCACACCATTCCTGTTCTATTTCAAAAGGCGCCAAAGCAGGCATACAGTCTTTCACAGTATGTCCAAAAGCCTGCGCCATACGGTATCCATCTCCCGTAGCGCCTGTCGTTGGATAAGAAATCCCACCCGTTGCAAGCACAACCGCATCTGCGCTCTCTTTCTTCCCGTTAGCAAGGCATACGCCACTGATCTGCTTGATCAAGGTTTGCTCTTCTTTCTCCGGCCAGACTGGTGATGACACATTCGTCTCTTCTATGTAAAGGCTATCGACTCTTGTATGTAGACGGACCTCTACTTTTTCCTTTTGTAGGAGGCGCTGTAGCGCTGCAATGACATCCGATGCATGGTCAGATACCGGGAACACGCGCTCTCCCCGCTCTGTTTTCAGACGGCATCCTGCCGCTTCTAAAAACGCCATCATTTGTTGATTATCAAATCCGTAAAAGGCACTATACAGAAATTTGGAATTGGTCACAACATTCTCAAATAGCTTGTCCATCTCGCATGCATTCGTTACATTGCATCTTCCTTTTCCCGTGATATATAGTTTTTTACCTAATTTTTCATTCTGTTCAAGCAAAAGCACTCTATGCCCCTGCTTTGCTGCACTAATAGCAGCCATCATACCGGCGGCGCCACCGCCTACAACAATTACTTTACTCATGCATCTTCTTTCCGCAATGGATAATTTAACATTGGTTCTTCATCAATAAAATTAATCTCGTCATTTAAGTAAACCTGATAATTATTCCAAGCATATTCCAAATCTTTCAAGTTCCGTTTCACTTCTTCCGGCCTCTTCAAGCACATAGCGACAACCAAAGCATTAATCAGGCTAAGAGGCGCAACTAAGGAATCTACGATAGAGACCATGTCACTTCTGGCTAAAAGGTTACAAGCAGAATATAAGTTCATCGGTGAATGTACCGTATCGGTTATCGTAATGACTTTGGCATTTCTGTCATTGGCAAATTCCATTGCTTTCAATGTCCTCATAGAATATCTTGGGAAACTAATGCCGATGATCGCATCATTCCCATCAATCCGGATCATTTGTTCAAAAGTCTCCGATACGCTAGTCGTCCGCAAAAGAATAACATTCTCGCGGATCATTTGCAGATAAAAATGCAAAAAATCAGCAAGCGGCGCACAGCTTCTGATGCCCATAATATATACGTTCTTGGCTTCTAAGATAATCTTGACCGCCGTTTCAAAAGCAACCGGATCCAAATTATTAATCGTATCTTTGATCTTCTCAATATCCGCTGTCAGCACCGATGTGAGGATTTCTGATTGTGTGCTTCTTCCGTATTTAGCGCCAATCTTTTGCACGGAATTGATCTTGTTCTGCACCCACTCCGCCAAATCTTTCTGGAACTCCGGGTAACCGGCATAGCCAATGAAAGAAGCAAACCTTACAACAGTAGATTCACTGACGCCTAGTGTCTCGCCTAATTTCGCTGCCGTCATAAAAACCGCCTGGTCATAATGGTCATAAATATAGGTCGCGATCATTTTCTGGCTTTTGCTCATTTTCCCATAATGGTCGTTTATCCTAGTAATAATATCATAACGATTCTCCATTCAGTCACCTATTGCATCCTTTCCTGAAAAGCATGATAGGATTCTTCTAAAAGCGTTATTGTTTCTGCCTCACTCAAATCATAATCGCCTGTCAAAGACATGCAGGCAGCTCCGTGTATGAAAATCCACATCTTCATGAACATTGTGCTTGGGTCTTTACAGCCATGGACACGCGCGTTATTAATTTCTTTGACAACCGCTCCCGTTGGCCCGTTTAATATATCGTAAAGGCTTTTGCCATGCCTGTTCTCTGAATCAAACAATAATTGGAATAGCTTTGGGTTCTCCTGTGCAAAACAGACATATGCAAGGCCGAGATTGGCAAACGGCGTATCACTTTTCTTCGGGAAGCTTTCATAATACGCAGTAAAGAATGCGATTACCTGTTCGAACAATTCTTTGCCAAGCTCTTCCATATTCTTATATACCCGAAAGATCGGCTGAGTTGAACAGCCTGCCCTTGCTGCAAGCGTCCTTGCCGTAACATGGTCAAACCCTTCTTCGCTTGCCATTTCAAAGGCCGCGTTCAAAATATCTTTTTTCGTAATCGTTTCTTTTCTCGCCATAGTATGCCCCCATCCCGTTCTCTCTTGAACTTTACCAATTAAGCTGCTTCTCATTTGTAAGCATATTTTATGTAACATATATAATTATAACATGTGCTTTTATAACGCACGCTCTTATAACATACGTTATTATAATACATTATGTAACCTAAGTCAAGGCATTAAATAGAAAAAACGCCTCTACCTTACGGTAGAGACGCTCTCTTCTACAATATTGACAAATAATTTATACTGGATATGCTGCATTCTTAGTATCTGCTTGCGTCATATCTACTTTCTGCTGCTGAGCCTGACGGTATTTGAAGAAGTCAGTTGCTACCTGTGGGAACAACGCATAAGACAATACGTCTTCATCCTGCTGTTTCCATTCTTTCATCTCTGCTTCTAACTTATCCATCTCGTTCTCCAAAAGGTCTGCCGGACGACAGGTAATCCTCTTCTCACCCGGGATAACCTTGTCAATGATTTCCTGGTTCATCGGCTTAATCGTCTGTCCATATTCACCACGAAGAACTGCTTTCGTCTCTTTTGTCGCCATCTTGTATCTCTCGCCCATCAGGACATTAAATACAGCCTGCGTTCCGACAATCTGGGATGACGGTGTAACAAGCGGCGGCTCGCCGAGGTCTTTTCTAACCTGTGGGATCTCCCTCAAAACATCATAGTACTTATCTTCTGCATTCTGCTCTTTCAACTGGCTCACCATATTGGAAAGCATACCGCCCGGTACCTGATATAACAATGTCTTGATATCAACGCCCATTACCTTCGGGTTCAGAAGGCCGCTTGCAAGGCATTCATCTCTGTAAGGCCTGAAGTAATCTGCGATCTCAGCAAGAAGGCTCTGGTCATAACCTGTATCATATGGTGTGCCTTTGAAAGTCTCAACCATAACTTCTGTTGCCGGCTGGGATGTTCCAAGCGCGAAAGGAGAAATCGCACAGTCGATTACATCGACGCCTGCTTCTACAGCTTTCAGATAAGTCATGCTTGCTACACCGGAAGTATAGTGGGTATGAAGCTGAATCGGTAATTTGGTTGCGGATTTCATCGCTGCGATCATCTCGGAAGCCTTATAAGGAACAAGGAGGCCTGCCATATCTTTGATACAGATAGAATCTGCGCCCATTTCCTCAATCTTCTTCGCCATATCCATCCAATATTCCATTGTATAGGCATCGCCTAGCGTATAAGAAAGGGCAACCTGTGCATGGCCTCTTCCTTCCCTTGCCTTTACCTTATTGGTCGCATTCACTGCTTCCTGCAAATTCCTTAAATCATTCAAGCAGTCAAAGATACGGATAATATCAATACCATTTGCTATTGATTTCTCTACGAAGCTGTCTACTACGTCATCTGCGTAAGGTCTGTAACCTAAAATGTTCTGGCCTCTAAATAACATCTGTAATTTTGTATTTTTGAAACCATCTCTTAACTTCCTCAATCTCTCCCAAGGATCTTCCTTTAAGAAACGAAGAGAAGCGTCAAATGTTGCGCCACCCCAGCATTCTACTGCGTGGTAACCAACTTTATCCATTTTCTCCACGATTGGAAGCATCATTTCGGTAGGCATTCTGGTCGCAATCAAAGACTGATGTGCGTCACGCAGAATGGTTTCCATGATTCCAACCGGTTTTTTAGCCTGTTCTGCCATTTCTATTTCCTCCTTCTATCATAGCTCTTATATCTCTACATTCACAATATGCTGATATGATACTGATTCCTTTTTTGTTCTTTAGAAGACGCCAAATACCGCCATAAAGGTTCCGGCTGCAACTGCCGTACCAATAACACCTGCTACGTTAGGCCCCATAGCATGCATCAACAGGAAGTTCGTAGGATCTGCCTCTGCACCGACTTTCTGGGAAACCCTCGCCGCCATCGGCACCGCAGATACGCCTGCCGAGCCAATCAATGGATTAACAGCGCCTTTTGTGACAATGCACATCAGTTTTCCAAACAATACACCCGCCGCAGTACCAAAACAGAAAGCGATCAAGCCAAGCGCTACAATCTTAATGGTATCCCAATTCAGGAATGCCTCCGCACTCGTTGTCGCACCTACGGATGTACCCAATATAATAACTACAATATACATCAACGCATTAGAAGCCGTTTCTGTTAACTGTCTAACAACGCCTGACTCTCTGAAAAGATTACCAAGCATCAGCATACCAATTAATGGCGCTGTCGTAGGAAGGATCAGAGAAACAACAATTGTAACGACAATTGGGAATAATATCTTCTCTAATTTGGTAACAGGACGAAGCTGTGCCATTTTGATCTTTCTTTCCTTCTCCGTCGTCAAAAGCTTCATGATCGGCGGCTGGATGATCGGCACTAGTGACATATAAGAATATGCCGCTACCGCAATCGGGCCAAGTAATGTTGTCTGCTGCAATTTCCCGGCAAGGAAGATAGATGTAGGGCCATCCGCTCCACCGATAATGGAGATTGCCGCAGCCGCTTTGTCATTGAATCCCATCCAGATTGCGCCAAAATAAGCTGCGAAAATACCAAACTGTGCCGCTGCGCCAAGAAGAAAGCTCTTCGGGTTAGCAATCAGCGGGCCAAAGTCTGTCATCGCGCCAACACCCATGAAGATAAGCGATGGCAGGATTGCCCATTCATCCAGTTTGTAGAAATAATACAGTAAGCCGCCACCGGCACCGCCTTCACCGTACTCGGCCATGATACCCGGATAGATATTAACAAGCAGCATACCAAAGGCTATCGGAACTAAAAGAAGCGGCTCGAATTCAAACCGGATAGCCAGAAATAGGAATACCAAAGCTACCACAATCATCGCATAGTTTCCCCATGTCAAATTGAAGAAAGCCGTCTGATGAATCAGATTGGATAGCGTATTTGCTATATAATCCATGTTTTTACCTCCTATAGTGATCAAGTAATGATACAAGTTTATTCGCTGCCATCCAATGCAGACTAGTTCAATGTAGCAAGTAATGCGCCAGCTTCTACAGGGTCGCCAACAGCTACATCAATGCTTGCCACCGTACCATCTTCAGGAGCAACAACCGGGATTTCCATCTTCATAGCTTCCAGGATTACAACCGCATCGCCTTTCTTCACTGCCTGTCCGACTTTGGCTTCTACTTTAAATACTTTGCCTGCCGCACCTGCTTCAATCTTAATGCTTCCTGCTGCACCGCTTGCTGCCTTAGGCGCTGCCGGAGCAGCTTTCGGAGCTGCCTTGGGAGCTACCGGCGCTGCCGCTACCGGTGCACCGCTTGTTACGCCCTCTTCCACTACTACATCATATACGTTTCCGTTTACGGTAATTGTATAATTCTTCATATTAAATAACCATTCCTTTCTTTCAGCTTACGGCATCCACGCCGCAATGTTTTCACCATTTACTTTTTATGTGCTTTTCTAATAGACCTTACTACAAATCCGTCTGTTGAACCAGAGCCTTCATATGCAGCAACCGCTGCGGAAATAACAGCTACCAGTTCCAAATCATCATTTAATTCTTCAGCCTCAGCAATCTGCTCAACTACTTTATCCGTGTTCTCTGCTTTCACCGGTTCCGGCGCTTTCTTCTTATCAAAAAGCTTCGGAATCAGGCCAAACAACGAAATGATAAGGCTAATCAAGATTAATATAACAAATACGGTTCCCATACCAAGCAAAGTATTGAGCGCTGCTTTCTGCATCTGCTCTGCCATAGTATATTGTACATTTGTCGTAATGCCAATATACTCTGTCCCGTCCTTATTAATGATGACTTCAACAACCGCATCACGTTTCTCGCCTAACACATTCACATTGACGATAATCTCATCATCCTTATATTCTACCGTAGCACCATCTGTTCCTATATAATTACCCATCTCTTCTAACGAGCTTTTAAAACCGATAAGACCGTTATATATGACTTCATTATCTACATTTTCTTCCAGGCCCGCGTTGACAATTTGCCAGATATTATCAACCGTATACATGCCAGTTTCTATCGCGGCGCTTTCACTGACAGGATAGTCAGACGGCACCGCCTCTGAAGAACCGCAGGCAGTCAGTCCAATTAAACAGGTAATCATACCTAATATTGCTAACCATTTTTTCATATTAAGTATCATCCTTTCTAAACTGTTCCGTGTTTTTTCTCCGGACGGCCTTCACTTTTTGTTGCAAGCATTTCAAAAGCGCCGATGATATATTTCCTGGTATCGACAGGTTCTACAATCTGGTCTACATAGCCTCTCTTTGCAGCGCTTGTCACATTATTCTGCAAAGCCGCGTACTCTTTTGCACACGCGTTGATTGCTTCGGAACCTTGTCCGTCACAGATGATCTTAGCCGCTAAAAGGGCATCCATCGTACCAACTTCCGCATCCGGCCATGCCATTGTGATATCTGCGCCGATTGCTTTGGAATTCATCGCTACATAAGCGCTGCCGTATGCCTTATCAAGGATAACATTTACCTTCGGTACAGTCGCATTAGCAAACGCATATGTAAGTTTCGCTACTGCTTTCGCCATTCTCTTTTCAGAGCATTTTGTAGCTGCAAAGCTTTTTACGTTAGTCAAAGAAAGCACCGGGATTTCAAAAGCGTCACAGAAATTAATGAAATCTGCCGCTTTCTCCGCACCTTTTGCAGATAATGCTGCATCAAATTTCTCTACAACTTCACCCTTATCGTCACATACTTGCGTCCGGTTTGCCACTGCACCTATCGTAGCGCCATTTAATTTCAGAAAGCCTGCTACCATGTCTTTTGCATAATTTTGTTTTACTTCTACAAAGATCCCGTTATCTGCAATCTGAGAAAGCGCAATAGAAGTATCGCCAACACAGTTTACTATTTCCGGGCATCCTCTGTTCAAATCATCTGTACAATCAGAAATTGCAATCTCCGCATTATTTGCAGGCAGCATCGCTACTAACTGTCTGATCTGTGCAAGAATGGAAGCTTCATCCGCAACAACATCTACATTGCCTGCTTCTTCACTCTGGAATGCGGCCGCGCTCGTATCACACTTGGAAATCTCATTGCCTTCTAGTGCATTTGGAGAATTTACAAATAATTTTGCTTTAGCAGATTCCATAAATGTGAAATCCGTCAGTCCTGGAACAATGGCAAGTCCGCCGCCACAAGTCCCAAATACTGCTGTAATCTGCGGGATCACGCCAGATGCCAGCGCCTGTTTCCTATAAATTTCGCCAAATCCGTTCAACGCATCCGTTGCTTCTTGTAATCTAAGACCCGCAGAATCGAGCAGACCAATTACCGGCGCTCCCATTTTCATCGCCAAGTCATAGAGGTTTGCAATCTTCTTCGCATGCATTTCGCCAACTGTCCCATTTAAAACGGAAGCATCCTGGCTGTATACATACACAAGATTGCCTTCAATTACTCCATAGCCGGTAATGACACCGTCTGAAGGAGTTTCTGTTTGTTTCAGGTTGAAATCCGTTGCTCTTGCTGTAACAAGCGCACCAATCTCAACGAAACTGTTTTCATCGAGCAAAGCATTAATTCTTTGACCCGCTTGAGAAGTAGTACTCATTTTTCAGCCCTCCATTTATCTCTTAAAAATAATAGAAACATATACACACATAATCTAGTGTAACATATAATCCTGAAAACGACCAGATATAATTTCAAAAATATGCAAGGTATTAGCATTTTTTTCATCGTGCTTCAATCAGCCTGGCGCAAAAAGCTTCAGGATATATCGCAAAACCCACGGATAATCAATAGCCTCTACTTCTCCGGTAGCAACGATCGCATATTCTTTCACAAGTTCCTGGTTCAAATAATAAGAAACTTTTCCCACTTGGTCTCCCGGGGCAACAGGCGCTTCAAGTTCCTTTACCACGCTTGTTCTTACCTCAACATTATCTTGGGGGCAAAGCAGGTAAGATAGGCTGCTATCCTCCTGATCGTCCAATGCCACTTCCACAAGCGCATTCTCATAAGGAGAAGCGTCTTTCCCTGCAGCGCCGTTCACTACGGGGATCGCATCAAATTGCTTCTCTTCAAAAATATTCCTGTATTCGTAATTCTCCATTCCATAAGCTGAAAGCTTTTTCATATCGCTCCATTTATACGTCTTATGATTCGGCCATCCACATGCGAGCAAAGCCACTGTAAAAGTCCTGCCTTCGCTTTCGATTGCCCCTACATAACAGTATCCCGCTTTATTCGTAAATCCTGTTTTACCGGAAACCGCTTCTTCCATCATGCTTAAAAAACTGTTATGGTTGCTACAGTGAAAGCTTCTTTTGCCCTCTGCATCCTGGAACTCATATTCTTTCGTCTGCGTTATATCCAGAAAAGCTTCTTTTGCAGCAGAATCCTTCACACAATACGCCATAATCTTCGCTAAGTCCCTGGCTGTTGTGGAATGAATCTTGCCAGTTTCATTGACAATTGCATCCAAACCGTTTGGCGTAATAAAATAAGTATCATAACACCCGATATCACGTGCTTTCTGATTCATCATTTCTGCAAATCCTTCTATGCTCCCTCCTATTGCCTCCGCAATCACCACTGCGGAATCATTGTGAGATTCTAACATCAAAGAATATAATAAATCGCCCAGCCGGTATTTTTCTCCCTGTTTCACATACAGTTTCACTTTCGGCATACTAGCCGCATAGGCAGATACTTCTATAATATCATCCACATTACCGTATTCTAACGCCACGATGCAAGTCATGATTTTCGTGGTACTTGCCATTGGCAGCACCTCATTTTCATTTTTGCCATATAAGACACGTCCGGAATCGGCATCTAAAAGCACTGCCGCCTGCGCATAAAGCTGTAGTTCCTCCTTCCCTTCCGGCTGTATACCCGTTTTAGCCGTATCGGCCTGCACCTCCATCATGGATTTTCCTGCCACGAACATCATCAGAACTATCAGCATCAGAATAATTTTTCTACCTATATTGGATTTGATCAAAGAAAAAGCGCACATACACTAAACCCGAAATATTTCTTCGTTAATGTATATGCGCCCGCAAACCCAGTGATACCTATGAAACCTAGAAACTCTCTTTTGCTCCTGCCTTATAATGTCCAATTTCCTAATAAGCTATTCCCATATCCCCCATTCATGACATTTCCATAAGATGCCGCAGCCAGGCTTCCTAACCCCATTGTCGAATAACCCAAAAGGCCCATCCTATCATACGGCAAATAGCTTCCGCTTATCATATTCTGGAGCAAGTATCCCCGTAACCCCGACTGTCCTGCTCCCAAATAATCATAAACATCCGCTATGTCCTGATATGGCGTAGCGCTTTTTACTTTTTCCATAACCGCTTCGCCCCATTCCGGGTCTGCCTCCATTTTCTCTAGCGCTTCCCTGAGTATAATGTCTCCTGCACGTGCATAAGAAGCTGCATTAACTGTGCCGCTCTGCTTTGCCAACGCTTTCTTCATCACATTCGTATACGACGACGCGGTTATTGTCTTCTGGTCCGCATTCCCAATCGCATGCGATGTTCCTCTGTCCGCCCCAAGTGAATGAATATACATTTTTTCCCCTTCCTTTCATACAGATAACTATGCATCCTTCTTACCTGCGATCTTCATTTGTCATCATGATCGACAAAATAAATATCGCTTCGTCTGCCATCCAGTCAATGGCGCCATAATACTTCTCCGCCGTTTGCAAGCCATCGGCATCTATCGACGCCCCTTCTATGCTACGCTCAAGTTCATGTTTTTTCATCGTTAACAGAACATCCGCTACAAGGTATTCCTGTAGTCTTCTCTTTGCATCCCCGCTTTCTGTCGCGGCAAGCCGCGCCACAATGGCGATCGTATTCCTCATATCGTGTTTCATGCTGCGGATGCCTGCATGGATATGTTCGATTTCTTCTATATGTTCCTGCATGCCCTTAATCTGTTTCTCCATAACGGCTCTATTGCTCTTATCCCGGTTCCAGTCTATGATATCCTGGAACTGTCTGATCCCATACGGGATCGAATGTATAGAGAAAAGAAACATCGCTAATACAATAACAGGCAGTATCGGATATTTATCACATAAAATAACAAGTGTTTCTCTTTCCGTACTAAACATGATCACGCGCAGCAAGAAAAATAGTGCCAATATAAAAATAAGATGTAGCAAAAAAAGCATCAAGATTTCAATTACTACTGTTATTTTAACATAATCATCGTATGTAATATGTCCTTGCTCCATACGCACTAAATTCCAATGCAACAGTGCCACACCAGGCATCCTAGTTTCTAGGCTCTTCTTTCAGAAACCGCATATACGTCTTGACAAATTCCTGATATTTTTCCTTCGCCAGATAGATATCCTCTCCATTGCTCAACGTAAGGCTATTGCTGTTATATCCTCTGATATGGGCTAAATTAACATAATAGCTTCTATGACACCGGAAAAAGTCTTCGCATAACAATTCTTCCAAGCGGATCATTGTCGCATACATTTCTACTACTTCTCTTATAGTATGGACTAATGCCTTTCTGCCCCGGCTTTCGATATACAGGATCTGCGGCTGTAAGACCTTGGTGCAACGACTTCTTGTCCGGATTAATAAATACTCCGTTTTATTTTTGTTTCGCTTTCTTGCTTCCTCTATGGCACTGGCAAAAACTGCCGCAAATTTTTCTTCCCGCACCGGCTTTAGCAGATAATGGAATGCAGAAACATCAAAAGCGTCAAATACATATTCTTTCAGTCCTGTAATAAAAACCAAAACTGCCGGATCTTCCCGTGCTTTCAGTGCTTTTGCCGTCTCCATGCCATTCATGCCATCCATATGGATATCCAGGAATATGATATCAAACTGTCCTGCGGCAAGAAGTTCTGCGCCGGAATCAAAATCATCAATCTGGCACTTAATGTGCTGGCTTTGTATCAATTCTTTCATCTGCTCGCGGATCAGTTCTTCATCATCGCATATAGCAATGTTCACACGTATCCCCCATCCTTTTCTACTAATTGATTGCGGAATGATTCTTATCATAACATAAAAAACCGCGATTGTACCCGAAATGTCACCAAACCCTGTTGAAATGTCACAAAAAGACAACATCAGCCGCCAAGTGTTCCTCCGGGATATACAATGTGTGAACCGAGACACTGGCGATACATTTTACTGTACTCCTCCCAGAACTGATGTTGTCTTTTTTATCATAGCTATCTGTCAGATCATTGTCAATACATAAGACAAGCGGCTTCATCACCAAGGCCTGTTGCCCGTATCAAAATGCTCCCGTTACGCCTCAAATCACCGCTATTCTTTCGCTTCCGGTAACCGCAGGCGTAAGAAGCGTTTGGCAAACTGCCTCGGATTCAAGGGCAGGATGGGATAAATATAGCTTTTATCCGATAATGTCTTATTGAAGATAATGGATAGCAGCAGAACCAAAATAGCCGCCACATACCCGTACACGTTGAAGATCGCTGTCAGGATCAGATTCAGGATACGCATGAATTTTAATGCATATCCTAATTCATAACTCGACTGCGTATAATTGGCAATTGCCACAAACGCCATATATAACATGACTTCACTATTGAACCAGCCACTGTTGACGGAAAACTCGCCTAGCACCAGCGCCGCCATCACACTTAACGGTGTGCTTAGCATATTCGGCGTATTGATCGCCGCCAATTTTAATCCGTCAATAGCCAGCTCCAATATCAAAAATTGCATGATGAGAGGTATATTAGATTCCTCTTTTAACATAATGAAACGAAAAGACTCCGGTATCCATTCGGGATTCTGCATTAGCAGCAGATACGTCGGCGTAATCAAATATGTCAGAATGCCGATTAAGAACCGGGAAAGACGCAAATACGTCCCCGTGATCGGTGGGAAATAATAGTCATCCGCTTCTTCCATAATGTCGAAAATAGATGTCGGTATGATCATTGCCGAAGGGGAATTGTCTACCAGGACAATGATATCGCCCTCTAAAATTTGCGCCGATGCCGTATCCGGCCTCTCTGTAAACTTAAACTTTGGAAAAGGATTAAACCAGCTCCTTTGGTATAGGCATTCCGCAAGGCTCTCCTGGTTCATCGTCAGGGCATCTACTTTGATCTCTGAAATCCTCTTTTTAATCTTCTCCAAAAACTTATGGTCAACCCGGTTATCCATATAACAAAGCACAATATCCGTCCTAGAGCTCTTCCCGGCGTTCATCATTTCCATACGCAGCTGGGTGCTTCTGATCCTACGGCGTATGAGCGCCGTATTAAAGACAACTGTTTCTACGAACCCATCTTTCGATCCTCTCAGAGTCTTATCTTTCTCCGGTTCTGAAACACTTCTTGCCGGATATGTCCTTGAATCAATCAGAACGCATCTATCATAGCCTTCGATGAAAAGCGCAAAGACGCCCGACAAGATATTGTAGAAAATATCATCCCATTTATCTTTTAAATCTATCTCTACATATGGCGTCGCCTTTTTCGCCATCTCATAAGCGGTTTGTGGCATATCTTCCGGTTTGATGCTGATAAAATATTGCAGAAGCTTCATCATCAGATCATCTTTGCAGAAGCCATCCACAAAATAGATACATGCCCGTTTGCCGCCGATCTCTATCACCCTATAGACAATATCAAAACTGGCATCCGGTTGTAGCCTCTCTCTTAGATAGCTCATGCTTTCTTCTAAAGATGTTGTCATTCTATTCTCATTTTGCACAGATAAAAACTCCTTCCGAGACATTTTTTCTTAGTATGTCTTCGGAAAGAGTTATTTATTCCAATTATTTTATTGTCTGCCAGTGCTTCCATGTCCGCCTCTGTCATCATTTCCAAGGGTATCCACTTCATCAAACTGTAGCTTTGGCTGGTTCTCCATGATGCGGAACTGACAAATCCTGTCATTCACATGGATCTCCGTATCCCGTATGGCATATGCCGGCATGAACCACTGGTCATTATCACCACAATAGGAGCAATCAATCACCCCTTGGTGATTTGTCTGGATAATGCCAAAATTCTTAAAAGTAGAGCTTCTTGGCACAACATGCGCTTCATAGCCTTTGGGCAGCTCCATTGCCACGCCAAGCGGGATCAATTTGAATTCTCCTTGTTTCAAAATAACATTTTCTGCGGCACGAAGGTCTATCCAGTCTGACTTTCCGTCTATATATTCCAGTTTCTCTATTTGATCCGTAAAATATTTAACCCTTACCCTCTTCATCTATGGACATTCTCCTTTATTCCCTATCAATTTGACCGTCAGTACAATACCGGTTCCTTGCTGTCAGGCTGCTTCAAGCTTGCTTGTACATCAATAACCCTCTGGTTGCTGCTCCCACGCCAATGCAATGCAGCATCTTTTTTCTCTAAGACAAATTCACCATCCACCAAGACATCTATGTACTGCATTGCCACATCCTGACAGATATTTTCCCACACATCTCCGGTATATAGCCAAATCGTTTTGGATGGATATTTCTCTTTGATCTCCGCCATGAATGTTCTGATGTCCGGACGATTTGCCACATGGAGCGGATCGCCACCGGAAAATGTAATTCCGGAAATATAAGATTGATCAAGCTGCTCAAAGATCTCCTGCTTCGCCGCTTCATCAAATAGAATCCCGCCGTCAGGATCCCATGTCACAGGATTGTGGCATCCCTTACAGCAATGGGAACAACCTGCGACCCAAAGAACAACTCTGAGCCCATCTCCATTCAGCATATCGTCCTTCGTAATATTATGATATCTCATTCCATTTCCTTTCATAACAATGCTTTACATACTTTTACGCTCCGCTATTTCCGCCATCTTCGCATCACTTAGCCTTGTGTCGCCATGTACGCGTGAATATGCGAGGTAGCCGTTCATTCTGTCTATTTTCGTCAGATTCCTGCTCCCACAGACCGGACATACGTCCATTTCCAGTTCCTGATGCCCACAGTCATCACAATAAGCCAGCGATAAATTAACGCCCTCATAGAATCCCATCGCCATCGCACGTCTGATTAGCGTCTTGATCGCTTCCACATTATAGTCAATCGGATATTTTACGTATTGGATCTTCCCACCGTTGGCAAGTTCCCAGAACCGGTACTCCAAATCCTGTTTTTCAATCGGCGTAATGTCTTCCGTCACATGACAGTGAAAACTATTAGAAACATACTCTCTATCTGAAACACCTTCTACGATACCATATTTAGCGCGGAACTGCTTTACCTGCAATCCGCACAAGTTCTCAGCAGGCGTCCCGTAAATGGCATAAAGGTGTCCGTCGGCTTCTTTGAACTCATTGATTTTCTCATTAATATGTTCCAAAACTTCCAGCGAGAATTTACCGTCTTCCACTAACGATTTCCCGTTATAGAGCTCTTGCAGCTCGTTGAATGCGGTAATGCCAAAACTAGCCGTAGCCGTTTTTAATATCGGCTTAATCTTATCATGAAGCTGTAAATGCCCTCCAAGGAAACCACCCTCACAATAGGCAAGCGGGTTCGTAGAGGCACGCATCTCCCCCAGATACGCATAAGTCCTTATATGGAGCTGCCGGATCAGGTTCAGATAATAATCCAGCACTTCATAGAAATCTTTGCTCTCCTGACGAGACTTCGCTAGAATCATCGGTAAATGTAAAGAAACTACGCCAATATTAAACCTGCCCACAAAAATTGGCGAGTCTTCTTCATCCGCAGGGTGCATGCCGCCTCTCTCATACCAAGGAGATAAAAAAGCACGGCATCCCATCGGTGAGATCACTTTGCCATACCGCTTGTACATACTGGCAATATAGCCTTTCCCGGTCAGACTGAGCCAGTCGGGATACATCGTCTTGGCGGAGCAGCACACGCCCGCTTCAAAAACATCCTCCAACTCCATCCCAGGGCCATGCAGGTTTTCATCATATAAGAAGACAATCTTTGGGAACAATACCGGTTTCTTGCACTCTTCCTTCCCCTGTCCCTTTTTCCTTACATTCAGCATCGTAATAGTCGCAAGCTTGGCAAATCTCCCAGTCCCGATTCCCGCCGTCACCGTAATAAAAGGATAATCGCCACGGCTACTGGCAACCGTATTAAACTTGTATTCCCATCCTTGGAACCCCTGTTCGAATTCTCTCTCCACGTCCGCCAACGCTTCTTCTTTCGCCTGTTCCTCTGCAATGCCCATCCGGGTATATTTTGCTAAGCTCTTGTGGTATGTCTTCTCTGCATAAGGTTCCAAAATCTTGTCCACTTCCGGCACAGTAAAGCCACCATATTGCTGGCTCGCCGCACTAAGGACAATGTCACCGATCACATCGAAAGCAACGTCGAGCGTTTTCGGTTCATTGTACCAGATATTGCCCATTTCAAAACCGCCCCGCAGGACTTCGGCTACATTGAAAAGGCAGCAATTCATGGTATCTCTTCTCGCCGACATGTCATGCACATAAAGATATCCGTCACGGCATGCCTGGATTTCCTCCGTCGTCATAAAGAACTTCTGGTACAATTCTTTATTGAATTGGTTGAAAATAAGGCTTCTTTTCGTAGAAACAAGCGCACTGTCCGTATTCGCGTTCTCTTTATCCCCAATGTACATAATGGACTGGCTCTTCTTATAAACATCGTCCATCATGCGCACAAAATCCTGTTTGTAGTTGCGATAATCCCGGTAGCTTTTTGCCACAATAGGCTTTACTTCTTCTAATGCGCTCTCCACCACATTGTGCATGATCTGGATCGGTATCTGGTCTTCTTCTAATTCATTGACCCGCTTTACCACCGTCTGACAGATATGCTGCTTCTCTTCTTCTGTAAATTTCGTCAGGGCACGGTATGCGCTTTTCCCAACCGCGTCAATTACTTTCTGGACATTGAACCGTTCTAAGCTGCCATCTTTTTTGATGACTTTGACATCTCTCTCCGGCCTGAATTCTGCTCCATAGTTCTTGACTTCTGTTCCGGGCATTTCTAAAAGACTACTCATTCTATTTCTCCCTTGCTTATGATAATACATCCACTCCACAGACCCGCAATCCGCCTATGATCTGTGCAATTACACCTGTTATGTGCTACAAAATATAGTTGTTGTTAACATAACATCTCTATATTTTGTGGTTTAGGACTAGTATATGATAATACCCACTTTGTGTCAATCTATAAAGTAAAATAAATTTAGCCAAAAAAGAAGGATATGTTTTGTGACATATCCCAAAATTCAACGGAACAATTATGTGTAATTTTTCATTACATTCTGTATGTATTGTCGATATTCATCCACGACATCCGCCGGCGCAGTCAGACATGCCCCTTGCCCAAGGCCGGTAAGCCATCCGAAGAACTGGCCGCTTAACGCCACTGCCACTCGGACAGAGAAATGTCCGTCATCCTTCTGCCGGACCGAAACATCTTTGCCAAACCGATCCATAACGACGCCAATCAAATGGTTCTCAAACCGCATCGTGACGATTTCCTCTTTTCCTCCGAACATGCCAAATGTCTTATTCGCATAATCTGCAATGTCAAAACGTTCAAATAAGGCGCTTCCTTCTCTCCGAATACCCGTAAGGATTTCAATGCTCCCCATTTTATCTACCCGGAAATGTTTAATTTTATCCTCGTCTGCGTCATGGGCAATTAAATAATAATTCTCCTCTTTACATGTCAACGCCCATGGGCTTACTTTATACTTCTTGCCGTCTCTTCGTGGTATAAGCTGTTTCTCCAGATTCCATTCCAGATATTGGAACGAAATCTGTTCGTTGTTCTGGATCGCTTTATGAATATCATCTACGATATAATAGATGCTTTCATTAGCTGTTTTAATCCGGTTCGCTACATATACTTGGCGCTGCAATTGCCTGGCATCCGACTTTGACGCCAGTTTCTCTATTTTCCCTATCAGTTCCCTGGATTTCTTAAGCGTGATGAATTTCGAGGACTGCACGACTTCCACGAGCAATTTTAGCTCCGCTAATTCAAATTCCCTGCTCGCCAGATAGTAACCACCGCTTCCCCGAGATTTCACCAAAATGATATCATAGCCAAAATCTATTAATTGGTTCATATCATCATAAATGCTCTTGCGCTCCGCCTTAATCTCATATTTTGCCAATTCATCAATCAGTCTCTGTGCGCTCATGCAATGTTCCTCATCCGTCTGCTCCGACAAGATCTTCAGGATATACAAAAGCTTCAGTTTTTGGTTCGTCGATTTTGGCATGGATCTCTTATCCTTTCCGTACAATATCTACTACTTCCCACAAATTCCGTATTTCATAATCAACCGCAATCCCAAGCGTATTCTCGCGCTTATCCGGATTATACCAGCAAGAGGCAATGCCCGCATTAGCAGCGCCTTGCATATCACTTGTGATAGAATCGCCAACCAGAATACACTCCTGCCTCGTTATCCCCTTTAGCATGTCAAAGCAGGCATCAAAATATTCTTTGCGAGGCTTCGGGTAGCCTATTAATTCCGAAACAAACACGCCATCCATTAATTGGTCCAGCTTAGAGAGCCGCAGCTTCTTCGCCTGCGTTCTGTTGACACCGTTTGTTACGATATATTGCCGGTAACCAAGTTCTTTTAACTTTAGAAGCAGCTTGTCCGCCTCATCACGGAAAAAATAAACTTCACCCAGCGCGTCTTGGTAGAAATCCGCAATCTCTTCCGGCTTTTCCTCCGTAATCCCTAAACGTTCGAAAAAGGTGCAAAAGCGCCCGATCAGCACTTCCTCCTTTGTTATCTCTCCCCGCTCTAGCCGCCGCCAATAACTGTCATTAATCTTCTCATACAAGGCAATTTTCTCATCATCTATTGCAAGGTGCAGATGTTCAAAAGAAAGCCTGAGCGCATAATCCATGGATTTCCTGAAATCTAATATCGTCTGGTCCAAATCCCAAAGGATTGTCGTATACTGCATAAGGAAAAGGCGTTCATTTACATGAACACCTTCATTCAAGTCCGCCTTATCCATATTATGCCCGTCCGTTTCCGGCATTAGGCTGTTCGACATCAGCGCCTCCGGAAAGCGCAAGCTTCGCGTCTTTGCTCTTACGCCACTTCACGCCAATGATGCAAGCAACGATTACCAGCGCTATAATAAGTACAAACAACAATAAATACGATAAAAAGGAATTCAAAAATAAAATTAAATTACTCATCCTGGTATCCCTACCCCTTTCCATTTCTATACGGTAATTCGCATTCCTATTGTACCACCAATCCGGCTGAATCGTCAAGTAACATGGAACCGTCCGCAGCCGTCGTTGCAAGCATATCACATCTTTCATTTTCAGGATGCCCATCATGTCCCTTAACCCATTGAAATGTCACCTGATGCGGTTCTTTTGCCCGCAAGAGCCTTTGCCATAAATCAACATTCTTAACAGGTTTATTGCCTGCCGTCTTCCAACCCTTCCTAAGCCAGCCTTCAATCCAGTGCTTATTAAAAGCATCGGTGACATATTTAGAGTCGGAAACAAGCGTCACATCGCATGGCTTTGTCAAAGCCTCCAGTCCGACAATTGCTGCCATCAGCTCCATCCGATTATTCGTTGTCTTCTTATATCCTGCTGAAAACTCTCTCTCGTGCACTGTCCCTTTCGTATCAACATACTGCACTATCGCCCCATAGCCACCGGGACCTTCCGGATTTCCTCTTGCCGCGCCATCCGTATAAATTGTCACTTTCATCCTCGCTGTCGTCCCCTTCCTCTCGCTCATTGATCTCCGCTCACTGATCCCTGCCACTCGCCGGTCTGTAAAAATGTTTCCGCCATCGCTTCCGCATCCTTTACTAATGTTTCCTCATAGCCAAGCATTTTTAACAGCGCGATCGCATTCCTGGAAACGGCAGGGCCTCTTTGTATCCGATAGGGGAAAAAAATATCGTCTTCGATGATCTCTTCTTCAAAATGATAATTATCATATACACTGCCCAGAAGCTTCGTCAGCTCCAGATCATGTGTCGCCGCAAAACAAACGGCATGTTCTTTCGCAAGCGCCGTCAATATTTGCGTGGAAGCCGCAATACGCTCCACAGTATTCGTTCCCCGAAGCACTTCGTCTACAAAACATAACACCCGTTTCCCATCTTGCTCAGCTTCCTTCACCTGCATCAGGATCCTACGGATTGACTTGACTTCTACCATATAATAACTGTCTCCACTCTCTAAATCATCCTGCAAAGACATGGATGAATAAATACGGAACATACTGCCTTCATAAGCCGATGCCATACAGGTATGCAATGTCTGCGCCAGCACAGCGTTTAAGGCTACCGCACGCAGGAAAGTAGACTTTCCCGATGCATTAGATCCTGTCAGGAGGATCCCTCTTTTCACTTCTATATCATTTTTCACCGGATTATCCAATAACGGGTGATACATTTGCTCTATTTTCAAACAACATTCCGTATCTTCCAAGCCGGATAACAGCTTCGGGATACAATATTCTCCCTGTAGGTAACTACGGTATTCACCTGTTACAATGACTGTTTCCAGACTGCCTGCCATCGTTACCATTTTATCAATCTCAGGCAAATGCTCCCTGACCATACGTAACATCTGATTGAATTTGATCAGGTCCAGATAAAATATCATCCGTGCGTAATCAAAAATGACTTCCAATGGGTTACTGCTAACGGAAATCCCCGATCGGCTTCCCGAGAGGACAATGAATGAATTACGCCGGAAGCCTTCCATCGCTTTGCAAAGAGACAACAGCTCCTTACGCTCTTTTTCAATCTCTGCAATAGGCTCCTTCCCGATCTTCTCCGCCGCCTCCATCAAGCGTAAGATATAATGGAAGCTCGAAATATACGGCTCAATTTCTTTCTGTTCTTTATAATAGAACATCATGTTCCTAGCCAAAGAAAGCAACAATACACAAACACCGATTGGCGCCGAATAGAACATCATCGCAATGCCAAAGAAAACCAATAATATTGCGAGAAAATAACGTATGTTATTCCTTTCTCCAAGCGTATCCAGATATTCCAAATACTCAAACAACGAATACTTCCCCATTCTGCCTAGTTTAGCAAATTGCAGTTGCATCGCCACACGCTCGTCTGCATGCTCCATGAAATATTGGACATGTTTTTCAAATTGATCCAGTTCCTCTTTGTCCTGCCATGGAGTACGAAGCCGGTAATACAAATATTCATCTCCTGCCGCGCTATGGGAATAATTAAGCTTATAATAGACATCATCCATATGCAAATCATTCCAGGTAATGTTGTCTATCTGCTGTGCTTCCTGGTGTTTCTGATAATACATAGATATATGCTCATCCAGTTCACCCACCTTATATTCTCTCGTAGCCGCAGTCCCATAATTCTCATACAGCTTCTTGATAAAGTCTTTCTCGCTTATCTTGCTGTCTATGTATCCCTTTCCCATAATCAGCAAGATAAATAGCAGCAATACTCCTACTAAAATGATATATTCCATATTAATCCCCATGACTTTCTCTCAGCTTGCGAACTTTGGGCCAAGACGCTATCAGCATCGGCACAAATTCGCGGTTGAAAATCAGTGCATCAGCATGATTTTTCAACCTATTTTCTGTCCTCTATCTGGCTTTTGATTTTCCGCGCTTTTGCATAAATGCCATCAACGTCTATGGAAGAAGCAAATTCTCCGTTCTCATATAAAATCTGCCCATTGACCATCGTCATCTTTATATTCTGCTTGCTGCCACTATACACAATATTTTTAGGAATATTATGAATAGGCTGCATATTAGGCTGATGCAAATCAATCAGAATCAGATCCGCCAGCTTCCCTTCTGCTACTATATCAGTATCCGTCAGCCCCATAGCCAAAGAACCGTTGACAGTCGCCATCTTCAAAACTTCCCATGCATCAACTGCCGATGCGTCTTTTTGCCTGATTTTAGCAAGTCCTGTCACCAAGAACATCTCCCGGAACATGTCCAGGCAATTATTGCTAGCTGCGCCATCCGTTCCAATCGCAACAGGTATCTTGCGCTGCAAGTAATCATAGACCGGTGCGATCCCACTTGCCAATTTCATGTTAGAGGCAGGATTTGTCACTACGTACAAGCCTTTTCTCTGGAAAATATCCATGTCTTCGTCTGACATATGGACACAGTGATAACCGCCTCCCCCATGTTCGAACATACCGATAGAATCCAGGAAGACAGGCGGCGTCACTCCATAGCGCGCCCGGCACTCTTCCACTTCCGAAACCGTCTCGCAAAGATGTGCATAGACCGGCGCTTTATATCGGTGCGAAAGCTTTGCAATCTGCTCTAACAGTTCTCTTGAACAAGTATATTCTGCATGGAAGCCAATTTGATAACTAAGCAACGGATGTCTGTTATTTAGCTCTAAGAACATCTTTTCCACCAGTTCCACCGACTGGCTGAAATTGTTCACCGCACCGACTTGAACGCAGCGCATCCCCATATCCACACAAGCATCCGCTATCGATTCCGGTGTCAGGTACATATCAAAAATCGCTGTAATCCCACTAGTCAGATATTCTAACACGGCAAGTTTCGTCAAATGGTAGATCATCTCTTGGTCTAGCTTCGCTTCCATTGGGAAAATACGCTCATTGAGCCACTCCTGTAGCGGCATATCATCCGCCATAGAGCGAAACAGCGTCATTGCAGAATGCGTATGGGCATCCTTAAATCCTGGCATCAACAGATTGCCGCCACAATCAATTTCCCTGTCCCAGACAATGCCATGAAGCTGTAACTTCTCATAAACCGCTTCCGTGTCCGAACCATCCCCTACATATAAAATCCTTTCGTCACGGACCCAGACCTCCCCGTCCTTCACCGCGCTATTTTCCATTGTCAATATTTTGGCATGGTATAACCTAATATTCATTTGGACAGACATCCCCCTTTCCAAACCCGTTTGGCAGAAGCTCTTGCAGCATATGTGTCTCATATTCTTCGACCGACTTAGCTACAATAATCTGAAATGTGCCAGGTTCGCAGAACTCCATCATCACTTGCCGGCATACCCCGCATGGATATGCATATTGGGCAATTGGCCCATTCTCCGGCCCGCCCACAATGGCAATCGCCATAAAATGCCTTTGCCCTTCACTGACTGCCTTGAAAAAAGCCGTCCTTTCCGCACAGTTAGTCGGGGAATAGGCAGCATTCTCAATGTTACAGCCTGTGTAGATACTGCCATCTCTCGCAAGGAGCGCCGCCCCCACCCGGTAATGGGAATAGGGCGCATAAGCAGCCTCCCTCGCCTGTAAGGCTTTCTCAATGAAAGATTTCACGTCATAAGTGTCTTCCTTTACAGAATCTTCCTTTAAAGCATCTTCTTTTAAAATTCCCATAAAAGCCTCCGTTCCTATCCCTTTATTCCCGCGGGCAACGAGCCAAGTGGCTGCTTGTAGACATTTGGCGTCTGCCGCAAGGGTCAAATGCCCCGCTGCTCTGTAGCGCTGCAAATTTGATACCCCGTTGCTTGCAGCGGGGCCTTTGATTATTCTGCCGCCCCGGAACAGATTGCTGAAAATTTCAGTACAGATTCTGTCAGCAGCTTCTCAAACTTAGGCGCTACCGCATTTGCCGCTTCCTGTACTTCCTCGTGTGTCAGCGGCGCGCTGTTCATACCTGCCGCAAGATTGCTGACACAAGATACGCCACAGATCTTCATGCCCATATGATTCGCGGCAATCGCTTCCACGACTGTGCTCATGCCGACTGCGCTCGCACCAAGCGTCTGTAACATTCTAATCTCCGCCGGAGACTCAAAAGAAGGGCCTGTCAACTGCGCATAAACACCTTCAAACAATTCAATGCCGTTTTCTTTCGCCGTCTCTTTAATGATTTCCTGCAAGTCTTCGTCATATACATGCGTCATATCCGGGAATCTTGTTCCTAACTCGTCAATATTGGCGCCAATCAAGGGATTAGGTGCAAAACAAGAAATATGGTCTTTGATCAGCATCAAGCTTCCCGCATGGAATTTCGGATTAATGCCACCAGAGGCATTTGTCAAAAATAATACTTTCGCTCCCATCATTTTCATCAGACGTGTCGGCAACACCACATCCGTAATCGGATAGCCTTCATAATAATGCACTCTTCCCTGCATCAAAACAACCGCTACTTTGCCGATATAGCCAAATATAAATTTTCCTGCATGCCCGGGTACAGTAGATACAGGAAACCCCTCAATTTCTGAATACGGCAGTTCCGCTTTTACATCGACTGTCCTGGCAAAATTACCAAGACCGGACCCTAACACGATTGCAACATCCGGCTTAAAATCTATCCTGCTCTTGAAACACTCATAACATTTTACTAATTTCTCATATGCTCCATTCATACTATCGCCTCCTGTTTTTTAAGCTTTTTTGCATTTACTTTTCATTTTGTTACTTCGCTTTTGACATATTCTGGAATTGCCAATACCAGTAGTATATCATTTTATAAGCAAAGAAAAAAGAGATATCTTTTAGGATACCCCTTCTTTTTGTAATAACACATGTTATTAATGAGTTCAAATAATGATGCACACCATCCCGCCATTACTGTCATTTACAATCTTTTGCATCGTTTCTTGTAATTTAACCTGGCTTTCTTCATTGATCATTGCAATCTTGCTTGATATTCCATCATTTACCAATTGCTCTATCGTCTTCCCAAAGATATTCGTCTCCCAGATGCCTTCATCACTTGTACCGGTATCCGAGATATATTGAATCAGGTCTTTCGCCTGCGTCTCTGTGCCGACAATCGGTGATATTTCCGTTTCTATGCTGGCTTTTATCATATGGATGCTAGGGCTCTCCGCCTTAATTTTAACCCCAAACTTATTGCCTTGCTTAATGACTTCGGGTTTTTCCAAGACAATCTCTTCTTTATCCGGCATAACAACGCCATATCCTTTATAACGGACAGATTCCATTGCATGCAATACTTTCGTATATTCCCTTTTCATCTTTGCCATCTCTTTTAGCGTAGATAACATCTGATATTCACTGGTAATGGATTCGCCAACCAGATCGCTTATCATCTCGTAATAATAAGTATCATCCAAATCCAGTACAATCTTGACACTGCCTTCCGACATATTAATGCCGTCTAGCTTGCACTTCCTGATATATTCGCTTTCCAAATCAAAATTGGCTTTTGTAATGTCCCTTACGTTAGTGAGCTCATTCATCAGTTTCTTAATCCGGCTGATAATATCTTGCTTCATTTTATGCTCATAGGAGAGCATTTCCACCCACTTAGGCATATAAAACTCTATCATGGTCAGCGGGAACTCATATAGGATATTCTCCATAATCCGGTTGATATCATCCTGCTTTAACTGCTCGCAATTGACTGGCATTACCGTAACCTGATATTTCTCATGGATCTCATCCGCGATCTGTCTCGTTTCCTCCGCATACGGCTTCGCGGAATTTAAAAGCACCAGAAACGGCTTATGTATTTCCTGTAATTCTTTTACCGTGCGCTCTTCCGCCTCGAGAAAGCTGCTACGCGGCAGCTCGCCAAAGCTTCCGTCACACGTGATCACGATCCCTATCGTAGAATGATCCTTAATGACCTTCCTCGTCCCGATCTCCGCAGCTTTCGTAAACGGGATCTCCTCCACTGACCAGGGAGTCTTAACCATCCTCTCGACGTCTTCTTCCATATGCCCGGACGCGCCATCTACCATATAGCCGACACAATCAATTAATCTGACTTTGACATTAATATCTGTCCCTAATTGGATTTGCGCCGCCTCCTTGGGTATGAATTTGGGCTCTGTTGTCGTAATCGTCTTCCCGCCCGCACTTTGCGGCAATTCATCTTGCGCACGCTCTTTCTCGTGCTCGTTTTCCATATACGGTAACACCAACAAATCCATGAACCGTTTAATAAAAGTAGACTTTCCGGTTCTGACAGGGCCTACAACGCCTATGTATATCTCTCCGCCCGTTCTATCTTGTATGTCCTTGTATACCGCATATTCATTTCTGTTTCCGATATCCATAAATTCCCCCATTCCGGTTATCGCATGCACTTTTACATGGCATGGCTTCCATACAAATACATTTTGTATACTTACTAAAATGTATGTACGTAGGGGGACATTTATGATTTATTTATCAGTTATTTCTCCATCAACGTTTTCCTGCTTATATAGTATCATTTTTCAATCACTCAAGTCTCAAAGCTTCCTTCTGCTTTCACCATAAAGGCCCATATTTTTCCTTGTCAGGTTTTCGTACCATTCATCCCATATATCGTCCTCATCAAAAAGCGCATTGATAATATATGACCTCGTAGGCGTCTCGCTCACTTCTAACATCATCAATATCCAGCCTTCCTGGATAATATTATCCTGGATCAGACGGAAGAAATATTTCGCCGCATTTTCAACTGTCGGCACCACTTTGTCGAAAGGCTTACAGTCATTTAACAGCTTATCCTGATACTGTTCCATGATCTCATCCATTTTCCGCTCTATATTGGCAAACGGCGTCATATCGCTCTGCGCCGCAATAACGCTGATGATAATCTCCCAAGTATGCGGATGCACTTCCCCCGGCTTATCATTCATAATGATAAAATGGTTCATATTCAAATAAAACTTAAATTTATATTGTCTGTACGCTTTTTCCATTCTGGTTCTCCTGTTTGGAAGGTTTTTCTAAAATTTTTAGCAGAAAAGAGCGGATCCCGAATATAAAGAAGAAATCTTTCCTCACGGTATCGTTCACCATTTCACACTCTTCCGTAAACGTCAAGGTTTTCCAACTGCTCTTTCTCTTAATCGAATTGATAATCCCTGCGAACCTGACAAAAAATGCGAACAAGTTAAATAGGGGCAAGATAAAAAGATACAAGAGCTTCCTCGCATAATACCTTCTAAGTTCCGAGTATCCTTTTAAAAAAGAAATAATATTCAAATAATATAAGAAAGAACTAAATACATATAACCCATAAATCAACGCACATGCAATCGCAACATTACGGAAGTTATAATTCATGCATCCCAACGCAATCAATACAAAATACCAGATCATCCGTGGAAATGCAAAAGTATGGTCTGTCATCAACAGACGGATGACAAAATCGCTAAAATATCCAGTAAGCGGCCTATGCAGCTTATTCTTCAAAAACATATGGGATACTTCCAGCTCGCCAATCTGCCATCTCTGCCGCTGCGTATAGAATTTGTTGATGCTTTCAATCGGGTCAACCATAAAAATGGCATCGTTACATAAATGTACTTTTTTCTTTAGGATCGCCCTGATCTGGAACGTTAAATGCGTATCCTCACAAATCGTATTCGTATTGTACAAAAAAGTTTTCATCAGAACCGATTTCCGGAAAGACGAAAACGCACCTGATAATGTATAAATACTGTTAAACTGCGATTCAAAATTCCTGCCGGCAAGGAACGCCTGCGCATATTCCATAAACTCCATTTTCCGAAACTGTTTCAGGAAAAAGCCTTTCGTCTCTTCAATCAACGCAGGTTCTATCAAAATAACACCCGTCATACAATCAACGTCAGGATATGTCTCATACTGTCGTACGATATTCATCAGCGCATTTTTATCCAGGACACCATCACTATCAATGTTGATGATATATTTCCCGTTACTGTTAAAAATCGCTTTATTCAATGCTTTCGATTTTCCCTGTTTTGAATGCATCCACCACATGGCAAGCTCCGGGAAATCAATCTGCGCTTTCTGGAAAATTGCAAAACTATCATCCTTTGAGCCATTATCCACCAACATAATCTCAATCAGATGATTCGGATAGGTAGATACATCAATGGACTCAATACAACGATATAGAGTCTTGCCGGAATTATAAACCGGTATCATCAACGTGATATTCGGTAAAAAATCCAATTTAATATCATCTTTTATCTTGACACGCTTAAAAAGCAATATAAAGAAATTGCCAACGGCCGGAACTATTTCGATTATAAGTGGGATAATAATCCATGCGGCCCAGAAGAATATCTCATTTGCTAACCTCGCTATCATACCCAAACTCTCCTACTCTCTGTTTGCGGATCTGTGCCCTTGTGAATACATAAAAATATAATATGATGGAAAGAGCATAGAAAATCAATCTTCCTACAATCGTATGCGCAACATAATAAGATTCGTTTCCAAAATGATTAATAATCAGGCAAATTGAAAATAGCCTGATAATATTCGCCGCTATAATCCATAAAGCGCCTAAAAATGATATGGTAAGCTTCTCCTTCACTGTATATACTGCAAAAAACCAAACAAGAGAAAAAAACACGAGTATTTCAATAACGCCACCGCACTCAAAGTCCACATATAAAGAAATCGGTCCATCTGCATTTTCTATGAAAAGAATGGAATGCGCCGTGTATGCTTTGAATATGCCCAGGGCATTTCCCAAAAGACCGGTCAAAAAGCAAGTCATCGTCGTCATAATCTCGGTCATGATATTCCGGAGAAGCGTGAATGCAAATAGGAATGTTCCGATACTGCCTGCCAGAAAATAAAAGAACTCCAGTTTTTTCCTTTTGAAAACCGTCAAAACATAAATCCATATAATAAATAACACTATATATAGAATAATTGCCTGCATTATTTCTCCCCTTCCTCTGACAAAGCCTGCCTATATCTTTGCCGGACTCTTTCACAATATTCATCCACTGCATTCTCCGCTGTCAGGCTGTAAACATTGCCGATCATAGGCCTTTCTCCTATGCGATAGGTCGATATTGGACTGTCACCTACTTCTAATAGAAGAAGTTTCATGCCATTCCTTTTAAAAATCGGTTTCAAATCCCAATAAAAGAACTCTCCCATATTTTCCAGGGTTGGCACAATCTCAATAAAAGGCGAAAGCTCATTGAGGCGAATCCCCCGGTATCGCGAAAAGTAGCGATCCAATATTTTCTCACTACCTAAAAAAACAGGATGGTCTTCCTGTTCTTCTATGACATATATGCCCACACAAAATGTGTGGGCATGCATTCTCCTAGGGTCATCTACAACCAAATTATGCATCGCATTAAAAGTCACATGGTATAAATACGCTTCATGACGTTCCCTCATGCAAATGCCATCTCCTTATCTTTCCTTTTCAGCAAAACATAACTTGCCGGTACCAGTAAGAACACGACTGTTGCAAACGGAACCGCTCCTGACGAAGAACCTGCCGCAGTGAGCCTATTATACATCAGATTTGGTGTAAAGAACTGGATCATACTGTAATTGTCCAGATTTACTGCTCCGTTCTGTGCCTTAAAAGCTTCCATAGGAATTTTCAATTCCAACGAATTATTGATATTATTATCCGTTACATGGTAATAAGCAACTGCGCCATCCACAATACTGTAGGAGCTTCCTGAATCCCCATTTCTGACATCCACTACATATGTGCCGGCTTCCGGTGACCAGCCTGTCAATGTCTCTCCATTCGCCTGTGTAATACCGAATTTCGTTCCTACGCCATCAATATAAAAGTTGAAATCATCACCATTAGAATGCGTTCCATAAATTGTTGCATATGTTATTTTTAAATAAACGTTCTGTCCGTCAGAATACATTTGCATTTCATGACGCACGTTACTATCGTATGTTCCTTCCTCCGTCTTATAGCATACCTGCTCCCCGGTCACTGGATCGGTCACCCAATTGCCCCACTGCCAACAGTTTGCGGAATTGTCCCAGTTATATTCATACGACACCGGTATATCATCCCAGCCGCTGCCGCTACCGTCAATCGGCGGGGCAGAACCACTGCCTCCCTGTCCTGATTCCAATCCCATTCCCGGATCTAACGCAGACAAAACCGTGTCAATGATTGTCTCCGGTTTCTCCGGCGCATCCGCTGCCGGAGCGCCCTGGCTAATGACCATGACCAGATTGCCGTTCTCGTCAATGAAACTGTCTATAATCACATCTTTCGCATACAGATCGGAAACTGCATATTGCTTCAGAACATTAGTCTCTCCGTCATAGCTTCCGGCAACCGTATTGTAATCAACGCCTATTAAAGTAGAGGGAAAGACTTCTTCCCCATCTTTATTAATGAATGCGTTTTCAGGTTCCTGCGTTGTTTCTCCCTCTACGTCTTCGGTACCGTCCGTCGTAGCGTCATCCTTATTCTCTGTACCCTCTACGCCATCCTTATTCTCTGTGCCGTCTGTAGCGCCATCTTTGTCTACGGTATCTTGTGAAACACCGTCTTTATCTTCAGCGCCCTCGGTTCCATTTCCCGGTGCTTCGGTAGATTCCGAATTCTCCGTGCCGTCTGTAGTACCATCGCCTTTATTCCCTGCATCCGTCCCTTCAGTCTCTACACCTGCTGCATTATCTCCGGTCTCTGTCGTATTATCACCGTTTTCTGTCCCTGCTTCAGTTCCAGTGCTGTCCGTGGTTCCTTCGGTAGTGGAATTGTTTCCCTCAGTTTCCATTCCACTACTATCTTCTCCTCCAGTACCACTATCAGCCCCCCCCATGGTGTTTTCACCGCCAGTCGTCACACTATCTGCATTCTCCTTGTCTTGAGAAGATGTGGCAGAAGAAATGTCCGTGCCGGAAGATGGGGTCTCGGATGACGGATTTTCCAATGTAGAGCTCATATCGGATAATGTCCGCTCCTCCGCATAGACGAAGCTTATGTTCATACTAAGCACCGCCACCGACAATAGCAGGGAAAGCACCAGCTTACCATTTCGCCTTCTCATTCTTTTTCCTCCTTTTGTACACATTGTATTGTACACCCATTACTTTGTTTCATTATTTTCCAGCAGGACATAGATCGCAATCCACATAACGCCCAGCGCAATGATCCCCAGGATGCTGAAGAACATTCCTTCTCTTTGTCCCGCATAAATAATTCTGAATATAGTCTCTCCTTGATTTACCATCAGAAGATTCTCCTGCATGGAAACAATCCTGTCCGCTTCCAATGCGTCTACAGCGGCAATATTACAATTTACATTATCCGCCTCGGTATACACTACTACCCTATCCGGCTCTCTTTCAACCTGTACCGGAACGATATCGGGTTCCGGCATCACGTCAGATGAAAGTTGTAAAGCTTCATCTAAGAAACGCTTCAGATCCTGATTATGAGTCGTGAGATAATAATACAACAGATTAAATCCCATAAATGTCACATTCGGATCATTATTCTGTCCTAAGTATACTAAATGGCTCTTATTCTCGTAAACAGTCTCTTTTAAGATCTCATCGCATCCAGATACATAAACAGTATCCCAAACCGCATAATCATTAGTCTTAAAGTCCAATTTGAACTGATTCCCATTATCATTCTCTAAAACAGGGAAATCAATATTAAACTGCACAAACTGTGCATATACATCCATGAACTCATTCTTACCTGTCACTGCATTTAGCGGTATGTGCTGCATATCAATATAAACTTCCGTGCCTTTCCGGGAAAGTTCCTTCAGCATGTTCTCCGCTTTTTCTTTATCCCGATAAGTAAATCCGGACAAATATAACTTATGATACTGTGAAAGCTCTTCCACCGTATAATCCTCTAAACAAGCGCTCGCGCCATACCCAAAAGAAGGATATATATACGCAATGTAATAAGCATTCTCTCCAATCGCCAAATTCTCATAATGAGTCACAATGCCATAGCTTCCGTCAACTGATGTTGCATTTAGCACAATGGCATTCTCATTTTCTGCAACAGCTTCATACCCGTTACGCCCGGCAGCCGCAAGTAAATTATCATATGCGCCGTCTTCCAGCAGTTCTTTTAAAATAACAGCCGTATCGTTTCCGCAAAGCAATAGCCGATCAAACATATAATCATAAAATCCATCCAAAAAAGCCTCATTTAAGCTCATTTGGTTCTGGACAGTCTTCGCATTCTCATAATCCCACCCAAACATCACGTCTATATCCTGACATTTAAAATACCACTGTGGGAACGCGCCAAGATTGGCAATATCCATGATCGCGACTCTGTTCTTCGTACAGGCTGCCGCTTCGTCAAGCAGATAATCATCGATTAATTGCTTGTCCCGTTGCAATACGTAATCTCCATCCCGCATCGAAAGCACTGCCGGTATGTTGCTTCCTACCATCGCCAATAGCGCCGCTATCAGAAAGACCGACTTCAACCGCTCCCAGCAAAGCAATGTAACCAGCAAAACAGCCGTTATGATAATCAGATACCAATAAGACCTCCGTAACACCTGTGATGATATCAGTCGTCTGACAGGTTCCATCACTGGCAACGACAAAACAATAAATAACACTGTCAACAAAAAACCTGCCAATCGCTCCCTATCCGCTGTTACTATGCCTAAGATTGCAATAACCAGCACTGGAATCCCTAAAACAAACTCCATGTTTCCCTGTTGGGAATAACTTCTTGACAATAAACCACCTGTCAGTGCAGGATACAGGAAATAACCCATTACTATATATAAAAGGACAATATTGGCAGCCATTGCTACCCCATATCTCCAAGCTTTAGTCGCCATTGCATAAAAAACAAGATAAACTAACAATACAATGCCTAACGCAATTGATAATACATAATTGGAAAGGATAAATAAACAAAATAAAGCAGAAAACGGCAATAATGCCAGTCTATGTTCCCACTTCATAAAGCAATAAAAGAAATATAAGAGCAACGGTATCATCGCGAATCCCATTACAATATCCAAGCTACCTTCTAGCATTGCTACAGAAAAAGTAGAAGGAAGAAGCAGGAATGCCATCCCTGTCAAAAAAGCCATGGCCATTCTCTTTAACCTGATGCCAAACAAGGAAAACCCCATCAGCGCCACAAAGGACACAATCCCATAAAACGTGCATATCGCAATATGTACATCAGTGTGAAAAATGCGGGAAATCATTATAACTATCCAATAAGCGACAGGTGACGTACACCGGAAGATTTCATAGCCGTTATACCAGTTCTCTGCATAAAGCGGGAACCAAATACCATCCTGCAAAGAATCCGTAATCACCTCTAATTTATACAACTGCGCATATACAGCGCTCCCATATAAATAGATCCCGGAATAATACAGAATAAAACCGATACCTACAGCAATTACCGCAGAGAAAACAACTGCCAATATATAATTGCCCAACCTATAAAGTGAATTAATAGGTTTTTTCATCTGCGCCCAACACTTTCCGATTCTCTGATATAGTACTGCCCTTTATTCACATGCTAGCACAAACAGTAACAAGAATCAATGTAATTTATGAAATATGATGCAATTTGGCTGTGGGACTTTAATCTCTTTTCCATTCATTACAAGAAGCCCTCTCTCCAAATCAACATTGAAAAATGTCATAGTATTTGTTTCATGATTTAATGATACCAGATGCCTGTTGTCCGGGAAAAGATTCGCGTCTTTCGGATAATCCCCACTAATCGGCAGACAGAATAATTTCTCTAGCATTCCGGTTTCCCCATCGATCCTAAAAACAACAGCACTGTTATCTCCTGCATTAGAACTTACCAAGTATTTGAAGTCAACGGATATATTCAGCGCACTTGCCGCTGAGCCACCTGCATGGTAATCGTTCAAAGTAGAAATTGACTGTATTTTCTCAAATTCCGGGTTCCCATGAAGTTCCTGATAAGTATATACATCAATACAATTCTTCAATTCGTGAACAATATATAAATATTTTCCATCCTTAGAAAATTTCAAATGCCTTGGCGCTGACTCCTGTTCGCTCCGGATCATATCAATCGGGCGCAGCTTTCCGCTTACATGGTCTAGGCGATACACGTTCGTATGATCCATGCCTAAATCCGCCGCGCATAAATATTTATTATCCCTTGTCATTTTCACACAATTAATATGTGGCCTAAAATTACGTTCCGCAATGCTTCCTAAGCCTTTATGATAAATTTCTTCTGTTATCTCACCGATACCGCCATCTTCACGCAGGCGAAGCACCGTAATCTTGCCGTCATGATAACCGCCTACAAAAAGGAATTTATCTTCATAATCCGTAGAAAGATAGCATCCTCTCATGCCATTGATGCCGCCCTCATTGATCTTCTCTAAATCCCCTGATTCAAGGATGCGGTAAGCCTCCACGCCAAAATCCGTAATAGAATATAAAAATTTCTGGTTATGGGATATACTGATATAAGAGGAATTGGTAATTTCTACCTGGTTTTTCTCCGTCATACGGCCATTTTCTATATCCACGTCATAAATCCGGATACCATATTTGTCTTTGTTCCCAATCGTATAAGTCGAAACATATGCTACATATTTATCCTTGCTCATAAGTCGGTTCCTCCATTCCTTCACTATTACGATTCTACCACAAACTCTTATGTTTGTTAATTACCTCCGCGAAGAATTTTTAATTAATGTCATAGATTAAATTCCCGGAATAGCTGCTCTTGATATGCCTCGTCTCTCGCCGCTTTTTCTAAATCTGCTATACGGCTCTTCTCTAATAATATAACAGTCAGCTTATTAGCACGTTTTGTTCCTTTCTGTATGCCTTGTTCTATCCCCTCTGCCTTCAACGACCTCTCATATTTTTTCACATCAAACTCTTCCAACAACATCCCTAATCCCTCCGCTCTATGTATTCTTAAGAAATCCGATAGGATGCCATGCTCTATGCAATGGCTTACCGCCATGTCAAGCGCTTCCTGTAGTTTCGATATATCTTGATAATCTGTCCCGTTTAGCGCATTGTATAACTCTAAAAGCGCATCTTTGTCCTTCTCAAACAGGAAACGGAATAATCTTTCCTTTATCCTCCTCTATGTGGCAGGAACACGTCTGCGCCTGTTGGTTTATCAAAGCTAGGAAAAGCCACAGTTCCTGCCGTATTTAATTAATTGTTTAGAAAAATCTGACAGAAACTGTCTGAATGTACGATATGCACACTGTTTTGAATTTCTCTGATAAGCTCATCATATAACAATGATATCTGTTTGTCAACTGTTTTTTGGACGTAACATCATTCTTTCTTATCCAGCATTTCATATACTATCTTTACAAAACGTTTGATATCATTTGGAAAGATTAGGAAAGTTATTGCTCCTATCCATATCGTATAAAATGTTATGCCAAACCATATACTAAGATTAGCACAAACAATATAAACTGCTATCACTGCCATAACGTATATGTACTCATTCCATCTCATCCTGTATACAGGTAAATCAATCTGGCATAATACAAGCCATATAAAAGCGGTTATAAAAGTAGCTACTGCATAAGCCATAACATTGCCATTCCATAGATATCCAGAAATCATATTTGTCAAAAAGGCTACCACAGTAATTACAATCATCCTCACTAAATACTTCTTTTGCAAGTTAAGAGCTTTATATAAATTCATATATATTGCATTCACAGCTATCAAAACAAACTGAGTTGTAAAGAGCATTCTAATAATTGGAATAGCATCCATATATTTTTCAAGATATGATTGTATAACAAATTCTACCGGGAAAATAGCTGCAATAATAATTGCTCCAACCATTAATACAATTTTTCGCAATCCAGCAACATCTTCTTGCTGTGTTGTTTTACAAAAAAAATGGTATAAAGTGACCGAAAATGCTGTTACAATAACGTTAATTAGCTTTAACATAGTCACTGCAAAAGAATAATAGGCAAATTCCGCAACATCATGAAAGATTTTAACAAACCATCGGTCAATATTGGTAATCCAAATTCCCATAAAATTGCCCAGCATAATTATCGCGCCCAAACAAACGTTTTCTCTTATCAAACAGTATATTTCTTCAAATGTAACTTTATAGGCCTTACAAATTGCCTTACTCTTATTTTCATAAAAAAACCAAATAGTAAAGGAAACAGCTACTTGCATAGAAATATACCATAATGCATTGTCTGTTTTAATAACAAATAAAAATAACAAATTTAAAGCAAAAATCATAATGCTGGTTATATTAGTAATATACCGGTACTGCTTAAATTCCCCTGTTGCTTGATAGACAAATTTAAAGAACGATACCATATTAATTGGTAAAATACTGGAAGCCGCCAGCAATAAACTAGTATCTTTTAACAAAAGAGCAATAAACAAGACGGGTAGCGAGATAATTATTTGGAATATGACTAATACTTTCTTTTCATGAGAAAACACTTTCGCTTCTATTTCTTTAATTGACCTGCCCCCATATTTTATGTAGACACCATCAATATACCCCAAATGCAAAATACCTACATATGAAATATACAAAAGAAACGTTTTAAGAGTGGCATAAGATTCTACTGTTAAGAATTTAGGCAATAAAAAACCGTTTCCAATTGATATTATAAGATTTATGATATTAGCTATGACTACTTGGATAATCCCTCTGCTTAATTTCATATTAAACCACTAAAATGCATATGCACCATAAATCCCCTTCTTTTAGCTTTGTAAACTCGTAAATATGGAAAAATATAGTTTAAACTATTTCCGCATCAGCTATATTTTTCTCTAAAATACAAAGGAACAAGCAAAACAGCAACGTTACAAATACCCATGAAAACATCTCATAAAAAAAACCTGAAATAAACATGGACAATAAACACAATCCGCATAATTGACTTGCTTTATTATTGCATGCAAAAGTCTTTCTAAAAATCAAGTAAATTAGAATAAATATTAAAACAATTCCTATTAACCCAAAATCCAATAAAATTGTCAAATACTGATTGTCTACAGCGCCATTCCATCCTCGAATTGGATGATTTAACAAAAACTTATATGCATACCCATTTCCCGAACCCAAAATTTTATTTCCTATTCCTAAATTCATCCACTCCTGAATACCCATTCTAATCATAGTCACTCTATTATAATTTGCCGCATTATTTGAATCCATTCCGTCTAGCCAGCGTTTGATGACAATACTCGCCATATTATTGATGGCCTCTCGAAAAATAATTGCAATAGCCAAACCAACAATTACTAAAATACAAATTTGAAAAACTATTCTTCTATTTATACATATATTTTTTTCCTTTCTTTTTTTCCATATATAAAATAAATTTATCGTTGCAAACGCAACCCAAGTACTTCTGGATTGCGTTCCTAACAAACATAATAAAATAGAGCACTTGGCTAAATAATTAATCCACAATTTCTTGTAAGGAAAAAACAATACACATAGCCATGAAAGCATCATAAATAAACCGCATATGGTTGGATGCATAAATACTGTTTGAACACGGGTTTTGTTTGTCCCTATTGTCTGAAGATACAATCTTGATTCGACAGTAATAAAACGCACAAAAATATTAGAATGCGTAATAAATTCATAGCATCCTAACAAAGAAGTAAAAAAGCCAAAATCTCGTATCCTTTTTATGATAATGACACTAGAACATTTTTCTAATAAGAAATAACATAGAAATAACATCCCAAATTCTTTATATAATATATTTTTTACATTTTCTATAGAGCCACTCGAAATCATGAATGTAAATACCATCTTATATACGATTACAAA
>CAJTSL010000005.1:402-106187 GCA_910578845.1 uncultured Lachnospiraceae bacterium | reverse complement strand
ACGCTATCAGCGTCGGCACAAATTCGCGGTTGAAAAATTTTTATTTTTCAACCTACTCTACCTCAACTGCTCATTTTCCCCTTAATCTTACAGAAGTCTTATGGTAATACTCGGAAACTGCCAGATTCAACCAGTTTCCCTCATTTTCTGTCAAATCTTCGAAGTCAAATAGCGCTGGCCTTACAGAAAACGGCTCAATCACAACATCTGTTATTGATTCATCCAGATATTGTACATGCCGCTCCATTGCTTCCTCATAATAGGTCACCGCATCCCCGTTTACAAGAGAACGCAGCGCGGAAATCCCCGTATACGTATTTTTATCTGCCGTCATCGTCCATACCACGAGGACAAGTAAGATGCCGGCTACTGTCATGACATTGCCTGTCCCTTCCAAGAATAAGCCAAATCGCATCTCTTCCTGATGGCTGCTCCATCCAAGCCAGTACTGTGTCACTCCGAACAGACATAGATAATATACCATCTGGATGATATTATCCACCCTCGATAACCCTACCATGCCAACCGCAAACAAAGTCGGTGTGAACATGGCTGCCACAATACATAGGGCGCCAATTGTCACCCATACCGGATGGCGGAAGCTTTTTGCTGATTTTTTCCCAATATGCCACATAACAGGCAAAAGCGCCAACCATAATAATATGACGAAAGCGTCCGTCCATTCCACCATGAAAACAACTGCATGATAAAACGATAATATAACAGAAGTTATGGCAGAATATCCTACATCCGTATCTAATCCCGCCCTGACCGCATTTCCCGGCGCCAAGATATTACATAAAAATCCTGCCGTAAATAGCAGGAAGGGAAACAGGACATAAACGGCCTTCTTCCTCTTCTCTCGGTTTACATAGGTATATACAAGCAAAAAGACAAGCAGGATTTCCGCCTGTAACCCCGTCACCAGATTCCCTCCGCCTACAATCACCGCATCAATGGAGGCAAGCACGCACCAGAGGATTCCGTTTCTCTTGCTCCCCGTCCAAATGCATCCCGATACAAGCGTTAAGAGGAAAAAGAGCAAGGACTCCATGAAAATATAATGCATCGACCCATTATACCAGTAAATTCCTTCATATGGCGCCTCAATCACCTGGTAGAACATAAATAATAACATCATCATCACAAACCAGGCGCCCGGCCGGTCACTGCCAAGCCACCTTACCCAGATCTGCTTTCCTAAAAGGAAGGCCGATGTCGCAAACATGCCAATCATCAGAAGCGGCACGATATAAGCAATCTCATATTGAAAATTCATCGGGCATACCGCCATCAGGAAGCAAGAAGCATATGTCCCCTGCCATTCCATGAAAAAGCGCCCGGTCTGTCTGACCGCCGCCAGTATGGACTGCCATAAGGAACCGGTCTGCATCCACACATCATGCACTGCCTTACCGTAATTATAATCATCAATACACATGACATTGTACTTGCCAAGCATAAGCAACGGGATAACAGATGCTATGAAAAGAAGTGTGGCGCATACCGCCATTTTCTTCATAGAAATATGGTTAACGGCATGGCGTAGCCGTCCCATATGCCTATTCATATCGTCTGTTATTTTTTGATATCTCTGCTCTACCTTGTCTTTCCTCACTTACTAAGCTTCTCCTTTATCCGTCTCTGCAATCCGCGCATGATTTTCGCACAGTATGCTTTTTTGTAAATATATTGCGCGTGAAGTTTCATGCCCGTCAGCAATAACCCTGTCGGCTTAGTGTTCAAACGGGCATATTTACGGGAGGTTCTCTTATACTGCTCTAATTCTTCCCTACACTGTTGCGCACTAAACAACCTGCCTTTTCTGTCCATATAATGAAAAAGGCTGTATATATTCTGTTCCGATGCCCAGTATCCGTCAGATACATTATGCCTTGCCCAATATTTTGGAGCAATGGCGAATTTTAATGTTTCGCTTGTATGCGCTGGCAGACACGCGAAAGAAGAGTTTGAAAGCAATAAATAATGCGCATTTTTGAGCGTCACATAATCTTTTCCTATATCAAAATGATGCGCTTCGATTCCCGGAAGCATTTTCTGCGCCGACTGCACATCGTCCGTAACAATCATAAATTCCATGTCCGGCCGGATTTTCTTCATTTCCGCCATGCCATGCAGCCAATATTTCCGGTTAATCCATAGCTCCGGGCTTCCCGTATACTCACCGCCGCGCATATTGATGATACAAAGATTTTCCCGGCTGTATTCATAAGAATCGTACTCCGGTTTTACCTTCAGCCACTCTCTCACTTGCGGCAGATATTGGATAAAATAAGACTCATCCTGCATATTCCCATAAATCAAAGTGTTGTCCGGCACATGATGGATTGCCGGATCTGCGCCTGCGACATAACATCCGTGTGTCAGGTCATGCCAGGAGTTCCCAATATAAAGCCTGTTCTCCACATCATCGTAGCGGTTCCATGTGCTCTTCTCTTCTTCGGAAATAACATGTCCCAAATCCACATCCATAAAATACATGCCACGGTTGCTATGGATATTGACGGCAAAGCGCTCCTGCCCCGCCGTTCCAAACTCATATCCGTTCTCAAGCGCGATTGCTCTTGCAGTTACATAACAAAACAATTGGTTCCCCAGGCCCTGTCCGTTAATAAACTCTGTTCCTATCATGCCTCCATGCTCCTTCTATAAACTGCTTTCCACAATTTTCTCATTCTCTACCTTATAAATGACATCACATTTCGCAATCGTATTCAATCTATGTGCTATGATGACCATCGTCTTTTTCCCATGGAAGCTATTGACTGCATCCATTACCGCCTGCTCCGTGTCATTATCAAGCGCCGATGTCGCCTCGTCGAAGACCAGGATTTCCGGGTCATGATATAATGCCCTTGCAATACCAATACGCTGCCTCTGCCCGCCGGAGATCCTGACGCCCCTGTCTCCGATCGTCGTATCTAATCCCTGGGGCAATTCTTCCACAAATTCTTTTAACTGTGCCTCTTCCAATACTTCCCAGATTCTTTTCTCATCGATCTTCTCCGCATCAATGCCAAACGCGATATTATCCCGTATAGACTCGTCTATCAGGTAAATCGACTGTGGGATATAGCCAATCTGCGATAGCCACGACTCGTAATTATCGAAAATATTCCTGCCATCCCAGGTAATGCTCCCTGCCTGCACATGCAGCAGGCCAAGCAGAATATCCACAATGGTGGATTTACCTGCTCCCGAAGGCCCCATAATCCCGACAGACTGTCCTCTTTTCACTTCCATATGCGCATCTGTGAAAATATTCTTATCCGTTCCCGGATAGGCGAACGTGATATGGTCAAGCACGATCTTATCGTGCAAATGCATCTTTTCTTTCTTTTTCGTCTCGCCTTTTGTTTTCTCTTGTTTCCTATCCTTAACCGCTTCCGTCTTGCTATATTGCCCATATCCGGTTACGCTTCCGTTTACATCCTGCTTCATATTCTCGTTCAGGTTTTCATATAAATAATCCAGACATGGCTGGGAATAAGCGATTTCCGACATATACGTATTAATCCGGTTCGCGCTTGGCATAATCCGCACAGCCGCCACCGCAAACGCAGTAAGCTGTGGGATTAACACCTTAATGTCCCCGCCGCCTACCATATATACCATGATAAAAGCAAGCATGCTGACAATAAATATTGTCTCGATCAATAGTCTTGGCAAATTATTCAAAACGGCATAATTCCTCGCCACATTGGCGCCAATGCTGCCGCTCTCATAATAATTCCTGACAAAGAACTCTTCGCGGTTTAAAACCTTGACATCTTTTAATCCATAAATGGACTGGATGCGCCACTTAGCGATCCTCGACTGGATTTCCTGGTTTTTCCTGCCAATCGCATTTAAACGCGGTTTCAATATCTTCGACAGAAGCAGCGTCATGCCAAGGAAAATAACGACGATGAAAACTGTCATCGTCGGGCTAACGACGATAAGCACAACACACAAGAATGCCGAAACAACAATTTCCGTAATCATTTGGATCAGGACAAGGATCAATTGAAAAGCACTGGGAATATCGCTGTCCGTCAGACGAAATACAGTCGGTATGTCCGCGCCAAGGTATTCTTCATAAGGCCTGTTCAAAAATTCCCGCATCACACGGCTAATCATCCGGTTCCGGTTCCTGGTGACAAAAGTATTCTGCACATAAGTCTGGAAGAGCAGATACGTGTTTTTGACAATGAAAAGAACCATCATTGCCGCCAGCATCATCATAATCAAACGGTTCCCCATCTGCGCCGAATCTCCAAGCTCAATATGCAGAAAAAGCAGAGCCTTCTCCACAATTTTATTCTGTACAAACGCATCCGTATCCATAATGCCCTGCACCACTGGCACCATCATCGAAACGCCCAATGTCTCTAGAAGACCGCCGATTAAGATCAAAATGCCAAGACCGATGAATTGCATCTTCTGTTTCCTGTCAAAAAGATAACTGATCTTCTGAAGCATCGTTATCTTCTTATTCTGCTCCTGTTTCTCCATAAACCTAACCATACCTTTCTCCCAGCCTGCAAGCCCTCTTCATACGCCTCGATCATATGCACTTTTCGTATACGCTTTTTCATATGCACTTCTCGTATGCCTTGTTCAGACGCACTATTTCGTATACATATCCCATAGGCGCCATCCTCTGATCTCTACCTGCATGCTCCGACAGTCATCATATCATCCCTGTAAATATCCCTGCAGTCCCATCCGTTCAGCCACTTCTCCGGTGCGATTACCATCTTGTCCTCATAGTCATTCAGATAAGATGCCCACCAGCTAAAGCTGCTGTTCGCCAGTATATTATGTTTGCACCTGCTCATCAGGGTAAGCACTTCATAATCCCGCGCCCCCAGCCAGTCAACCAGAACCATATTCCCCGTGTACTCGCCAAGCCATTTATCAGTCCACATTCTATCGTTTGTAAAAAGATAACATGTGCTATCTGGATGTTTCGCCAAAATGATTTCCAACGCCTGCCTATAGTACTCTTTCGTACAAATATCCCCAAACAGAGCCTGGTTCTGGGGCAGGCGGTAATCTCCCCCACGTACATGGATACTGACAGACTCCGTCCGCTCTATCTGTTCCAGGTACATCATAGCTTGTTGGGATAATCCATACCCCTGGTTTTTATTATGCAGGACGCTATCTAAGCCATATTCAGTCTTTAACGACTCTGCCACATCTGCAAAATATTTCTCGGATTGCCAGTAACCTTCCAGATAGACATCATCCCAGCCAAAAATCTGTGGCTGGAATATTTTATCCTCTTCAAAGTAAGAATGGTTATTCCGTCCAAAAAGTTTTCTCCTGACCCTCGCCATAAATGCCATAGAAGAATCCGTGATCCGTATAATCTCGTCACTCGCAGCTCTTTCATAGACGATGCCAAACGCGGCAAGCGCCGGATTACGCTGCGCATCCTCTCTAAATCCTGCTTCGTCATCTACGCTTACGCTCTTCCCCATACTGATGAACTGTTTATAAAGCGCATACTGGAACATCTGATTGCCCAATCCGCCTGCCATCTGAATGATAATCATAATTAACCTCCATTCCGGAGCATCTGTTTCCTCTTTTAGTCAATCTGAAGAATGCCTCTTCATTTTAATAGGAAGAATCACCGTTTCATTCAAACACATCACTAGCCAATATAATCTTGGTGATTTCAGGAATAAATCCATTTTCGTCTTCTCATGAGGGTTTGCCACTCTACAATGGTAAATCCGTTCATAAGCCTCCTGCTTACCAGGAACGTTATTTTTAATAACATCTATTATTTTATCTAAATATTGTTTCTTCTCCGGAATCGTGCTTTTCTTCACCTGGTTATAGAAAAGCAAAAGCCGCTTATAGAAAAAATAAGCATGAATATCCGCTAAATCCTGTCTGCCAAGCCGTAACAGAAAATCCGTTTTCTCCTGATACGCCGGTATATGATCCGTAAACGTATGGGCATTAATCTGCACGTTCATGATACTGCCTTCTCTGTCTATTATATAATTATAACAAGCACTGTCAAGGTAAACACATCTAGGCGTACGGCTAAGCGCCTTCGTCGTAAACATGATATCCTCGTACCACTTACCTGTCGGAAAGCTTAACTGCTCCAAAACCGCTCTCCGGTAGAGTTTATTCCATGCCGCATTCTGGATATCATACGCTTCCTGTTCTTCCACATAATACTGCAATGCCTCTTCCCCCTCGAATACAGCCGCCCTATTTGTAGAAGCATCCTCCGTATGGTCTTTATATACCCTTCTATACCTGCACACCGCTGCATCGGCATTCTGCGACAGCATGGCGCTCAGCATCTTCTCATACATATCACCGTCAATGTAATCATCTCCGTCCACAAAAGCAATCAAGCTTCCTTTGGCAAGCGCCATTCCTGTATTCCTTGCATCGGCAAGGCCACCGTTCTCCTTATGGACTACCACAATCCTCTCATCTGTTTTCGAAAGCCGGTCACAAATCTCGCCGCTCGCATCGGTAGAGCCATCATCTACAAGAATAATCTCCAAGTTCCGATAAGACTGCCCGACAATAGAAGAGACGCCTCTCTCTACAAACGCTTCTATATTATAAATGGCCACAATGACCGAAATCATTTCCGTCTGTCTCTCCTCCGGTATCGGCGCCGGGATATAATTTTCAAGAATTTTCATCGGGATAATCATTCCTTTCTCATATCCTACAATAGGTAGGTGATTGCGAAACGCCCCACCCCTCATCCTACAACTCAAAACCGGGCAAGATACGACAAAAGCATTAACACATACCATATCTGTTGCCGCCATATATCCTGCTCTACGAAATCTTTCCATATGGATAGAACAACCTCAGAATTAAGTAACGACTGTTCTCTCATTATCCGTCCATAGAGCATATCTTCCGCCCACGCACGAAGCTGCGGCTGTTTCAACCATTTATGCAGCGGAATGGCAAAACCCTTTTTCGGTCGTTCCATCAGTTCGCGCGGTACATACTGATATAAAATATCGCGCATTATTTTTTTAGTGACGTCACCTTGTTTTTTGTATGTTATTGGCAGTGTCCAGGCAAATTCTACGACATCTTTATCAAGTAGCGGCACTCTTGTCTCTAATGATACTGCCATCGCCGTTCTGTCAACTTTCGTCAGGATATCATCCGGATGATACATCAACAAATCCATCAGCATCAGATTGTGCAATGGTTCCGGCAAGAAAGCGTCCGGATAGTCATCCATGACCGTCCTGCACCTGCCGTATGCTCTATTCTCCTTCTCCCGGGTGGTCAGCTCATGTCGTACCTCATTTGACAAGAAATCAATTCCCTCTCCGATTTCGGAACATCTATAGAGTTCTTCTACCCCTGATGCGCCCAATAGCCTTGCCCGCACGGCAAGCGATCCTTTCTTTCCCAATGGGCTATGCAGAAGCGCCATACTGGCTGGCTTTCTAAGAAATGCCGGGATCTTCCCGGTCTTATGATAAATCCGTTCAATCGAAGCATAGGTGCCATACCCACAGAACAGCTCATCTCCTCCGTCTCCGCTTAGGGATACTGTCACATGCTCCTTCGTCAGCTTGCTGACTAAATAGGTCGGGATCTGGGAAGAATCCGCAAAAGGTTCTCCAAACATAGCCCCCATTTCGGGAATCACTTTCTTCGCGTCATCTTCTGTAATATAAAGCTCTGTATGCTCTGTTCCCAGATGCGCCGCAATCTGTCCGGCAATTTCCGCCTCATTAAAGTCCTGTTCCCGCATGCCAATCGTGTATGTCCTGACTCGATTCTCACTCAATGACTGCATTAGCGCGACAATCGTAGGACTGTCAATCCCTGCGGAGAGAAAGGCGCCTACCGGTACATCTGCACACATTTGCCCGCGTATTGCATCCTTTATGCGCCGCTCTAATTCTATGGCGGCGTCTTCCTGCGAACCTTCGAAAAGATGTGTCTGCCCATAATAAGCCACATCACGCATCGACCAATAGGATGCTATATCGTATTCCTGAAACGGCGGCTTCATCTTCAATATTTTCCCAGGCTCCAATTTGAAGATATCCTGATAAAATGAATAAGGCGCCGGAATATAGCCATAACGGAAATAAGCCTCTAAAACGCCAGTATGGATCGGGTTCTTAAAGCCATCCAGACAAGTCAGGGCATTTAAATCCGAAGCAAACGCAAATGACTTGCTTCCTCCCGTCCCATCCCCGATAAATCCATAATATAATGGCTTCTCTCCTACCCGGTCGCGGGCGAGCGATAACACATGATCTTTTTTATCATAGAGCGCAATGGCAAACATCCCCTTGCTCATCGCAAGCGTCTCTTCTAATCCATAGACAGAAACTGCTTCTAAAAGCACCTCTGTATCAGACGTCCCTTTAAAAGCAGTCACTCTCTTCTCTGTTAACAACTTTTCTTTTATCTGCTGATAATTATATATTTCTCCATTATAAGCAATGACATAACGACCGTTATGAGACTCCATCGGCTGCGCGCCGCCCGTCGTCAAATCTACAATAGACAGTCTCCTATGCCCAAGCACGACCTTCTTATCATCCGATGCCCAGATACCGGATGCATCAGGCCCTCTATGATACATTTGGTCATTCATCCGCTTGATATTCTTCTGCCAGTCATAAGTCATATTACAAAATCCGGCAATCCCACACATAGTGCAGCACCTCCTGTCTTTCTGCAATCGAACGTGTCACAGCGCCCATTACCGATTGCTCCGCGCTCTCTTGCCTCTCTCCATACATTGGTCAAAATAGGCGCGCCACTGTTCGTTCACCTTCTCGGGCGCAAATCTCTCCTGTAGTTTGTATGCTTCGCACCCAAGCCGCCTGGCAAGATCCTCGTCAGATAAAAGCTGATCCATCGCTGCCTCTAACGCTTCCTTGTCTCCGACAGGGATCATCCAGCCATTCTCCCCATGCCTGATCAGTTCTACCGTGCCACCGCTTGGCACATCCGTTGCGATCACGGGCAACCCCAATGCCATCGCTTCTATTAGGGCGTTCGATACGCCTTCCGAATAAGAAATTAACAAAAACAACGCAGCTCTCTCAATCGCTTCCGCAACGTTCAGAATTACCCCCGGCAGGAAAACTCTCTCCTCTACCCCAAGAGTTACGATCAGTTCCTGCAAATGTTCCCGTAATTCGCCTTCCCCATAAATGGTCAGCGTATATGCCGGATACTTCTTAGCCAGTTTGGCAAACACCCGGATCATCATCTCATGATTCTTATTTGCATCCAGACGCCCTACGGAGACGATTCTCTTCTCCCTCTCCCCGGTGAACATCGGCCTGATAAATAACGGATTTAATGAGTTTGGTAATATAACAGCCGTTCTTCCAACCTTCCCGGAGAAAAACTCCCTTGAGCGTTCCGTCTGTAAAATAACACCCGATGCGAATGGAAACAACATATTGGCTAACATCTTCATAAGCCTGTTCGGATATTCCTCTTTCGCTTCTCCTACAACTGAGACAACCGGCCTTGTCTTGGTGAACATAGTCGTAACAATTGTCATGAAATTATTCTTGCCCACACAGGACAAAACCAAATCCGGCTTTTCTTCTTTCCAGATGCGGTGTAATTTCCGAACCCTACGGAAGAAATTCACGATTCTGCTATTCGTTGTCTCCTGTATGGCAATATCGGAAATGACTCTCCGTACGCCCTTTGCAAGCTCATACTCTTCTTCTTTGCGGTATTGATATTGTGTGACCATCAATACCTGATAATCCTGATTTAAGAAATATTCTGCAAGATTTACAAAGACCCTCTCGGCTCCGCCCTTATGCAAAGAACCGATATAAAATGCAACTTTTCTTGCATTTTTTTGCATTCCGCGCGTTATTTGGCTGTTTTTGTCGTTTTTTTTGCAAGTATCAGATGTTTTTGTTAATCCCGTGTTTAATTTATACCCCATTTTGATACCTCTGATGCCATTGTTGGAAGATAAAGAACGACCACGCCAGTTTTGAGTAATTTGCGCCGGTCGCCGGTCCCGCATCTCCGGTACGAATATAGCTTTGTATCATATCGGAAGTGTATTTTGCATCAAATATTCCCTGTTTCCGTAAATATTCATAACTACTGTAATCCAATAGCTGCTCTTTAAGAGGGCCACGCAGCCACTTATCCAGTGGTACGCCAAAGCCGACCTTCGGCCTGTCCAACAACTCTCTAGGTATATAATCATAAGCGATCTCTTTCAGAATATGCTTCTTATCCCCTTTGGCATATTTATAACCATGTGGGATCCGGAATGAAAATTCCATAACACCTGTATCTAAAATAGGACATCTTGACTCGAGGGAATACTTCATAGACGCCCTGTCAACCTTGCACAGAATATCGCCCGGCAGATAAGTGTCCATGTCTAACAGCATCCTGCGGATCTGCCAATCTTTTACCCCATATTCTCCTTCTACCAGATAATGAACCGGCAACATCTCCTGCACTTGTTGCCTGACCATCGCGTTTGCTTTGACAATATAGTTTCCTGCCCCGAATTGTGTCTGGCATGCTTTCATACGGTTCCCTGCAATCACACGTACCCTGAACGGCAGCTTATCTTCTAGCTTCAACTGTTTGCATCCCGGAGCCTGGCATATCGCATGAACCATCCCTCCAAGCAAATCCAGCTTCTGTGCCTGTCTCACATTTTCATAAATATTATACCCACAGAAAAACTCATCCCCGCCGTCTCCTGACAAAGCCACCGTGACATGTTTCCTCGCCAGTTCCGAGACAAGCATCGTTGGGATCTGGGAACTGTCCGCAAAAGGCTCATCATAATACTGTGGGATGCTTTCCACCAGCCGGAACATGTCCTGCTCATCTATATATAGCTCCGTATGATCCGTTCCCAGATAATCCGCTACCGCCTTAGCATATTTCGCTTCATTATATTTCTCTTCATGGAATCCAATAGAGAACGTCTTCACCGGTGTCCCGGAATGTTCCTGCGCAATCGCAGAGATGAGCGATGAATCATAACCGCCGCTTAGGAAAGACCCTAACGGCACATCGGCAATCATTCTTGCCCTGACAGACTTGCGCAGAGCTTCCTTCAATCCCGCCTTTGCTTCTTCATAACTTCCGACAGGATTCGCTGCCTGTTTGTGATATATATCCTTAAGCTCCCAATATTTCCATGTAGACACTTCTCCTGCACGAAACCGCAGAACGCCGCCCGGCTCCACTTTATAGACGTTACAGAAAATTGTCTCCGGCGCATTGATATATTGCTGGAATAAATAGCGCGGCAATACCTCTGTCCTGATTTCTTCTGCAAAACCCGGACACGCCATAATCGGCTTCAGCTCCGATGCGAAAACAATGCCATCTTCCTTTTGCCAATAGTAGAGCGGCTTCTTGCCAATCCTATCCCGCATAAGATATACTTCGTCACTTTCCCTGTCATATAGGGCAATGGCGAACATCCCATGCAATCGGCTCAGACAGTCTATGCCCCACTTTAAGTAAGCTGCGATTATCACTTCCGTATCACAGTTAGAACGAAACGGATAAGCCGACAGCTCTTCCCTAAGCTCCGGGAAATTATATATTTCTCCATTATAGACAACAGATATCCGTTTATCCGCTGAATGCATAGGCTGATGCCCCAGAGACGATAAGTCCAGGATAGAGAGCCTGCGCTGCGCAAAACCGATCCGGTAGCCGCCGGACATCTCATAAATCTCTTCTCCGCCATCATCCGGCCCCCTGTGATACATCGTATCATTCATCATTTTTAGCTGTTCTAACGTAATATTCTTCTTACTGATATAACCGCAGATCCCACACATAGGCGCTTACATTCCTCCGCTAATCTTAACGTTGGTACTTCTCGATGAAATAATCTTTATACTCTCCGAAATCTTTACATTCCTGGTCAATAGAATCAATGAGCTCTTCATATTTCTCCTGTACTAACGCACGATAGTTATTGAAATTATTATATCCCTCTTTGCACCATGCGAACGGGTGCGTCAGAATCTGCACTTTATCATAACTAGTGATATTATTTTCATCAGGATAGCCATACCGCCAGATATGATTGGCATCCGACATATATTTTACGCTAATGGGCGTCTCTTCCGTAACCTGTTCCGCAAAGGTGAAAAACTCATCCTGATAGGCATTGAGAATGCCATCTAACTTAATATTCTCCCGCAACACGTCCTTCGAAGGCCTATGAATCGAAAATTCTTTGATTTGAAACCCAAACATTTCGCTTAAAATATCCACTTCTTTCCGGATCCGCTTGCGGATCTCTTCCATATCCGTCATACCGTTTAGCGCGAAATGCAAACCGATCTGCTGCCCTCTTTCATGCATGTCCTTAATCATATTCAGATTTCTTCTAGAAAGAATATTATATGAATTGTTCGTCCATTGGAAGAAATAAGTCGAAACAAAATCCATGCTCTGTTCTACTCTGGCAAGCTCATATGCCCTTTCCACGCTATATTCCACATCATGCCGCATGATAATGAACTTATCCTTATGCAAAGCATCCGCATAATTGGCATGTCTGCCCGTAGATTGTATGATCCTGATAATTTCTCTGTAATCCTCAAACGAAAACATATGTTATTTATCTCCTTCATTCTTTATGATTTATCTCACTATTCGGAAAAGTGTTCCCGGTGCATTAATTTTCCTTTATAAAATATATTTCTATAGACAATTGCCAAACTCCCTCTCCATAACCAAAGTCCATGCAAAATGAACAAGCTTCCTAATGATAATAGGAACTATCACTGTTCTTCTATTACTGCATAATCCTCATTGGCAATGCGCTGTGCAATCACCTCTCCGGCTTCTTCCCGCTCTGAAAGCCATAACGCATATGCATCATCCCATGAAGAATATAAGGGATTGCCTCTTTTATCCGTAAATTGGTAATTCTCCAATAAATAGCGTTCCAGAAAAGCCGTACACTTCTCTGCTCCCACAATATTCGTATGGCTGGCATAATCAGCAAAATCTTCCTCGAAGACAATGCCAATCTCATCATAATAATTATTCATATTCAGGAATCGATAACCGGCATCTTCCACGATCTGGCCCATATAATTGAACATCTGTTGATCCTCTATGCTTACGCCATAAGGAGAGACAATAAATAACGCTTGCAATTCATTTTCCTGCAAATATTGCAACAAATCTTTCAGATAAGCTTCCTGTTCCGCCGGAATTGCAAGTTCTCCTTCCATTCCGCCTGCCTCCGGCCTTGCCGTTGGCCCGACTTCGTCTTTCACCTGGAAGCCTTTCCATTCATTTTCTTTGTGGTATCTCCAATTCTCCCACTCTGAGGCAAAAGCAAACATCTTCCAATTCGTATGATACTTGAATAAATCGATATAGTAGCTTAATCTGTCCTCTGTCTCCGGTACGAGCGCGCGGATTGTCTCCACACGGTTCTTAGAATATCTGAGATTATCCGTTACGCCTCTCGTATATGCCATGTTTTCGGATAATCCTTTATCCTCCATCGTAAACATTCTCATTTCGAATATATAAAGAGACGGTGACTGCGTCTTTTCGGCCTCTTTCACCAAATATTTCATAGCCGCTGGCCTTTGCACATTCGAAGATAACGGATATGCTGCAATCCCGCTCTCTCCCCATAGCATTGGCGCCGAATAATATGGAAAGACCGGACTTGAGCCAATCATCACGATATCTAACGTATTGTCCGCTTCCGCATAGAATCCCGAAAACCTGTCCTTTACATCTCCGTTTGTGCGGACGATATAGGAGACCGGGACCAACGCCAGAAGGAACATTCCTATGAAAATAATACTTTGCAATGCCTGCTTACGAGTCATACATACCCCTGTTTATCTATGCTGATTTTCATTTTTGTATATGTTTCGATATTATGCTCAGAATTTATGTTCAGGTACTGTACATAAAACGCCTTATAAACTACCGTTTTAACATTTTACCATACTTTTCCAAAATAATACAGACAATATCTCCGATCAGCCATGCAACACGTTCTATTATTCATTCTGCCATTCGCCGCACTTCACCGATTCCTTGCCATAATACTCTGCAATACCGACATTTACCCATGAAGTCTCATCTTCATCAAAATAGAAACAGGCAAAATGATCAATCCATCCCGGCATAGGCAACACCACATTATCTTCCTCGCAATTCTCCAGATAATCGTATACGGCAACGCAATCTTCATAATAATTCTGATAAGTGCCATTATGCATGGACTGAGCCACCGTCATTAGCGAAGACTCAGAAACAGATTCCGGTGCTGCCAAAAATACGGCAAACAACACAATCCCTAAAACTGCGCATGCACTTTTATTCTCCCGCAAGCCTGCCCACTTGTCCAGACAGCAGCCAATGAAAACCGCAAAATTCAATAATGTTATAGCCAACACGACATCCAGAACAAAATAACACCTGTTCGGGAATAGTGGTCCTGCATAACCAACCGCAACGGGCAACGCCGTCACATATCCTGCCGCCAGTGCTAAAACGCTGATGATCCCATATTCTTTCAAGATCCCCTGCAATCTGGCAGACAAGTAAATCCCGATCAGCAACATCGCAACGAGCATAACGCCGAACATCGTTTCTTTCGTCAGCCGCTCCGTCTCCGCCCAGACATTCTTCACTGTCCATTTGACTGACTGTAGCAGCATAAAATTCCCGTCACCGCTATTCTGTGTATGTCGTGAGAAATTACCGGGGGCAACGACATTAATGAGCGCGCCAATGATGCCAACTACTGTTACGACAATATTCCTGACGGAAATTTTCCGGGAAGCCAGATAAAACCCAAACGTCAACAACAAAACACTATAACATCCCGTCCCCGTAACCGCCAGCGAACCACCGGATGCACAGAAAAGGAAGAACGCAGATACAATAGATAAAACCAATTTCCTTTTATTGGAATAACGATCGTTATTCGACATGAGGAAAAACATGATGGCAAACAGCATACAAGATAAGGGAAAACTATACGCCACCGCGCCAGAATACCAGAAAAAGACTTCCGTATAGATATTGGCATCCAAAATAGAAAACAAAAGCAGGGAAAAGACCGTCAGCCTAACGCATAGGTGCTTCTTCTCCTGACAGAACAAATCAAACGCTACCCAGATGACACCGAATAAAGACGCGACAAAGAGCAGTACATTCAAAATCATGACAAGCTTTAACTGCGGCAGGCCGAAATTATTAATCGGCGATAGGAATGCCTGTAAGAACATCGCAAAATACGTCCCCTGCCAATCGAGGTAAATTTCTTTCATATATTGCAACGAGGCGACAAAATATTGGAAAAAAGGGACATGGAACGCACCTACCCTGACGCCATGCGTGAAGTCGTCCCCGACAATCACGGTATATCCCGCGCTTTTTGCGATAACATAGACCATGAAAAAAATCACTAGGCAGTTTGCTGCAATAGCCGCGCCCTCTCCATATTTTCTCCATTTCATGTTAATGCCCTCCTTATCGTATGGTAGCTGCTCTTACTTATATTAATAACACCCGTTCTTATTTAATTCCGGACTACCCTTCCTTGTCACATAGCTCTTCTATATAATCCCGCCACTGTGCAAAGACAACATCCCCATTGGCCCGCTCTGCAATCTTCCTCGCCTGCATGCCAAGCTCTTCGGCAAAATCAGAGTTCTCTATCAAGCGGTTAATCCCCTCTTCCAATGCTTTTACATCCTTAATAGGGATTAGCAGCCCGTCTACTTCGTTGGTCATAATCGTTCTAGGCCCTCCACAGGGGCAGTCCGTCGCAACAATCGGCAAACCAAGCGCCATCGCTTCCATTAAGGCATTCGGCAAGCCTTCCCAATCAGAAGTAAACGCAAAAAGCGCCGCATCCACAAGATCTTTTTCCAGATTGTCGCTAGCGCCCATCAAATGAATATAATCTTCCGCATGGTTTTCGGCAATCAGTCCCTCTAATATTTCCTTTGTTCCATCCAGAGAATCCCCACCGTAGATTTTCAAATCATAATCCGGATGTTTCTTATGCACTTCTATAAAAGCGCGGATGAGCATAGGCTGGTTTTTAAAGTCCACCAGACGCCCGGACTGCACGACGCTCTTATTGCGCTTCTTTGGCATTGGCACACCGATGTATTTCGGATTAATCGGATTTAAGATGATGCGGGAATTTTCCTGTAAGCGCGGCGCGAAGAACTCCCGCGCGCCTTCTGTCTGGAAGACACAGCCATCCGCTCTTTTGAAAAGAACCGGGATCTGTATTTTATCGGATATCTCCTCATAATGCCCAACCGGATCAGTCCGAATGGAAATAAGAACCGGGATTTTCATGAAATAAGCCGCCATCAGTCCCCGATACAACGCTTTTCTGGCAAACGGTATCAAAATATCCGGTCTTTCTGTTTTGATAAAATCCTTCAAATATTTAATGCGCAACAAGATCTGTAGCAAATGAGGCTTCTTGTCATCTCCTTCACGCAACCCGACATGGACACGCTTGACACGTGGATCCGTCCAAAACTCATCCTGCCCGTACCATTCCGTGGCGATCACGACCTGATACCCATTCTCCACGAACCGGTTCGCCAGATTCGTCACAACCCGTTCCGCACCGCCTTGTTCCAGGCAATTCAAATGAAATGCTATTTTACGCATATTGGTCTCCGTTCCTACCTAGTATACCGGCTGAATCCTCTTTGCCATACCTTTTTAAACTTTCCCGTCATTCCCGCTAAAAGCTCTGGTATAAGAATACTGCCGTATCATAATTCCCACCGTATATTCCCGTGATCAGCAGCAATAATACAACGCCATAATAACAGAACCAACGGACAACTGCCGGCCTAGCCGCCAAATAAGCACGTACGTCCCTTCCATGCTCTTCTAAAAGCGAAACGGCAAGCCAAACCAGTAACGAAAGGAAAAGCAAAGCAAACTCATACTTACTTAACCCATAAGAGGTCAGCGTTTTAGATAACAGCGCGCCAAGATCTAAGTGTGTCACAAATGCACGGAATATGCCTGCCGCCTGCACCAAATCTTCACTCCTGATCAGCACATCCGCTACAAAGACAATGAGCCATGTCCTAGCCATGCAGAAGAATGCATAACCTTTCCCTTCTTTCATGTGAAGTTTTTCCTTCCAGACCGGGTATTTCGCCTCTAGTACGAGAGAAAGGCTCATAATTACCCCATAATAGAGGCCCCACAGCATATACCCAACCGTTCTGCCATGCCACATGCCGGTGAAGATCCAGACAAGCATCGTGCCCATAATCGGTACGATATGCTTTCCCATTGTGTCCCACTTCTTCTTACACGCCTTTCCGATCCTACGCCCCGCGCCGGACATGACAAAAGAGAACATAATATAATCCTTAAACCATAACCCGAGCGTAATATGCCACCTGCGCCAAAACTCCGCAACTGACTTAGCAAAATACGGTCTTTTGAAATTCTCCGGCATAGCAATGCCAAAGGTCTCGCTGACACCCATCGCCATATCAATATAGCCTGAAAAATCCGCATAGAGCTGCAACATATAGAAAACAATGGCGCAAGCATAGATACTTCCTGCAACCCCCGAAACTTCACTTTGGAAAACCTGATTGACAAAAATCGCCATCCTGTCTGCAATGACCAGCTTCTTAAACGCCCCCCATACAAAGCGCTGGATGCCACGCAGCATCCTCTCATAATCGAATGCATGCGATTCTTCAAATTGTTCTTTCATATGGGCAAAACGGTTAAATGGCCCTTGTGTAATCGCGGGAAAATAAGAAAGCGTGAGTAAAACTTTGAGAAAATCTGTCTCTATTTCACAGTTTTCCCTCCCTGCGTCAATCACATACCCCATCGCCGTCAATGTATAAAAAGAGACGCCAAGCGGCATCACTACATTGGCAAGGAAAGCCGGCTGTATGCCCAGATGCTCCTGCAAAAACGGAATCGTGAGCACGGCATATTTATAAAATACCAATAAGCCTAAATTGAACGCAAAATAGAGGATCTGCATCCGCTTTCTCTTTTTCGCATAGGACATTTTCACAAGCTTCTTCTGCTCTTTATCCACGCACTCTAAGAGCGCCTCTTTCTGCGCTCCCAAGCTTTTTCGTAAATAAATCCCGCAGGCATACGTACTAAGCGCGGTCAGCAACAGTGCGACCGGAACGCCTTGTAATCCGGCCACATAAAAGAGCAGGCTTGCCGCAAGCAGCACATACCACTGCATTTTCTTCGGCACCAGGTAATATAGCGCGAACGCAATCACCCACAGTATGACAAAAGAATAGGATAAAAGCTGCATTTACTCCTCCAACAGTCTCTTGACCAAATCAATAATCGCTTCTTTATTGCGAAAGTTCTCTGCGATAACGTATTTCGCATCAATCTCAATATCAAATTCGTCTTCCAGATCACTTACCACATTGATCACCGTGAAAGAATCAATGACGCCATCCTCCATCATACTATCGCCATCATAGTCAATCGCTTCCTCACAATGCTCCTCTAAAATCTCCAAAACTCTCTCTTCCATGATAAAATATGCTCCTTTCTACTCTTCTTATATTAGGTGATTGCGAAACTCTTATTTTTCAAAACCTAGTTGTACAAAATAGACAAGATCACGAGCAGGGTACTTTAACGCCGTCGGTGTTTAGACGCCGTATTGAGGCGTCTTATGCACCGTTACGAGCGATAATGTAGCGAAAGCGACCCTGCGACGATTTGTCTATTTTGTAAACGGAAGGCTTTCAAAACTTAGTTTCCCACCACTTCTCATTCCATTTTACGATATTTCAATTTTAACATACTATCTTCTCCAAGCGGTAGGTAAATAAATCCTTCCGTTTCGTTCCCCCCATCGGATATAGCAGGCTGTTTCGCCGCAGGAACCTTCCGGTAGCGCAGAATCTGTGCAGCCTGTCCGTCTATCTTCGTCCGCAGTACGGGGAAAATCCCTGCCTTACCATAATCAACGCTTCGAAGCAGCCGGTAAATCTGTGCTGTATCTTCCGTTAGATCGAAAACACCATCGGACGGCACTTCATAAGAACGGTACATTCTCCGTCCGGGCTCAAATCCCTGTTCCCTGGCTTCTGCGCGCTCTTCCATGACCATATCGAAACACGCCTTAAAGGCTTCATACGCCAATGTCATCAACTGTTCTGTCAGCTCATAAGCTTTCACATCTTCCCCGATGGCACATGTCCGCTGGATAATAATATTCCCTTCATCAATCCCCGCCGTCACATAATGCCAGGTGATACCAGTTTCCTTTTCCCCCATGAAGATCACCCAGCTTGGCGCGTTCCTGCCCGGGTAAGCGGGAAGCAAAGCGTTATGGAAGTTGATGATCGTCACGTTTTCTTTTTCCACCAAAGATTTCGGGAAAAGGAAGTTATTGCTCGCACTAATGAGCAGTGTCTTCTCCCGGATTTTATGCAAGTAAGCGGCAAGCTCTCTCTTATCCTCTATCCTCACGAAAGGAATCTCATTTTCACTACATATTTTCTCCGTGATGCTGAAAGGGTGAATCTCATGCTCGATAAACTCTAATTGGCAGCCGTAATCTTTCTGCCGCGCCTTCACATATATTAAAATATCACCCGTTACTTTACCATAGCCAATGATAACCACTTTCTGGAACGCCATGCCTGTCTCCTTATCTGCAAAATACATCATATCAAAACGCTGTTACACCATAACACGCTCCTGTTTCTTACAACAGTTCCTTTAGCTTCACCCTGTCAATCTTGCCGTTTGCATTCATCGGCATCTGCTCTAAGGTGATTACCTTATTCGGCAGCATATATTCTGGCACCAGCCGCGAAATCTGCTCATTGATATAGGCTTTTTCCAATTCTTCCTCTATGAATAATACAATCTTCTGGCGTTTTTCATCGTACAGACAGCAGCATAAAGAAATCTCTTCCAGCGAAGACACGGCTGTCTCAATCTCTCCCAGCTCAATCCGGTGTCCCATATGCTTGATCTGGAAATCTTTGCGGGACAAATAGATGATTTCCCCGTATTCATTATATTTCACCAAATCCCCGGTCCGGTAAATCGTTTCCGGCACGAAAGGATTCAGCGGATTTTGCACGAAAGCTTCCCGCGTCTTCTCGGGATTATTATAATATCCCATGGAAAGAGACGTCCCTCTGACGCATAGTTCCCCCGTTTCCTCTCCTTTGACCAGTCCGTCATGTTCATTTAATACGAGAATCTCCGTATTTGCCATCGGTATGCCGATCGGCAACGGTTCATCGTCGGAAAATTCTCTGTCTACGATATAATAAGTACAGGCATCCGTTATCTCTGTAGGGCCATACAAATTGGCATATACGACATCCGGCAGGAATTTACGCCAGACATTCAATTGCTTATTAGGCATCACTTCCCCGCAGAAAAGCACTCTCTTTAGCGTATCAGATAAGTCTACATTACGGAATGCTTTGAGCTTCGCCACCACAATGAGCGCCGAAGGAACCCAGAAAATCGTATTGATCTTCTTCTCTTTGATATATTCTAAGAGCGGCACCGGCTGGGCAAAGAGGTTCTTCGGGATAATATAAGTGGTTGCGCCGCTTTTTATCGTACTATAAATATCCAGAATAGAATTGTCAAAATAAAATGGCGCCTGATTGCCGAAGCTGTCTTCTTCCGTGACCGCAAACGTCTCCGTTACCCAGTCAATATAATCAATGACAGAGCGGTGCGTGATCGTAACGCCTTTTGGCACCCCTGTCGAACCTGACGTAAACAGCACATAGAGCAGATCGGTGTCAATGCCCTTCTTCCTTGCCGCTTCGATTTCTTCTTCACAGATTTCCCCCCGGCATGCTTCATCGAACAGCAGATACTCTCCCTCATACTCATAGCTTTCAAACGTTTCTTTCAACGCCTTCGTCGTAATGACAAGCGAAGGTGACAGCACCTCTAAGATTTTATTCACACGGCTTGCCGGCATATCCACATCAATCGGCGAATAGAAATTACAGCTATATGCTGCGCCCATGAAAGAGACCAGCACATCCACACCTTTTTCCATATAAATAACAACTGGTTTTTTAAACAAGTCCCTCTGTATCATCTGTGAGGCAAGCGCTTTCGCCTGTCTTTGCAGCTCTTGGAAGGTAACCGCCTTTCCCTCGTCCACAAAAGCAGCCTTCTCCGGCACTCTTTTTACCGTTTCATCTAACCAATACGTAACATTTGCTTTCATAATCCCTCTTGCCTCTCTCTCCATCCACATGCACGGATATGATTCTCATAGACCATGCCCAATAGCGCTTAGGGCACAATGACTGGATACAAAGTATCTTTCATTTTCTCTGTCTTCACATGATATGCATCATATAAATCCGACATTTGCAGGCCGCAGCCTTCCGGATCGTAAGACCCGTATAAGGCAATCTGCCTTTCAGAAGCCAATTGCTTCATCCTCTCTTCCACCTCAAAAGCCTTGCCAAATGCTTCCTCTGATTCTATGTAATCATACATCATCGGGGAATAAGGTGGCAAGTACAAGATCACCTCCACGCCCTGGCCTTTTAGATAATCAACCAATCTTACTAACATTTCCATGCTTTCTTCGTCAATCTCTTCATAATCCGTCATCCGGTAAACGACTTGCTCTTCCATTGCCTGTTTGGTCAACGCTACGACTTCTTCTTCATCAACGTCCCGGAGCGGGCGCTCATAAGCAATGCTGCCGTCATAATGCTTCGTATATTGTTCTGTCTCCCATTCGTCGGTATAAGTTACCGCAAAGCGTCTCCTCTCCCGCAGACATGTCACATGATAGCGGAAATAGTCTAAAGACAGTAGCTTGCTCCAATCCCTGCCTGTGTTAATCTTTCCTTTAGGCGTATGTTCATTTAACTTCCCATCAAGCAAGACGGACATATAGTTCTCGTATGAGGCAAGCTCCGTCCATCTCTCATTGTTATGAGCAGCGTTGAAAAGAAACGCATCCACGCCTATGAGCATCTTCTCAGGCAGATGCCCGTTTTGTGCAAGAATGCCCGTTACCGCCCACAAATCATAGATTGTCGATTCCGAAAGACCTGCATTATAAAACGACTCCGTCCCAAACATCGTATGGTCGAAGTTCAGCACTCTGCTAGAGCCTATGACAACAAGTTCCTTCGCCTCTTCTTGCTGTTCCAAGCAAGCGGCAAGCAGGCTTCTGTCATTAAAAACCGATTCTTCCAGGCCGACTACATTCCGTCCCTCTTCTATCATCTGTCTGCCGATCTCATCATAGGTAATGCGCAGACAGGCATACGAATCCACATACCAGTTTGCCGCAGCGACCATTAGCAGCAGCGGGATGAGAAAAAGAAGAGCCTTAAGCCATTTTTTCATCAGCCTCATCCTCTCTTTCCGTTAATCCCCCGTTTCTCATACCGAAACTATAACCGAGCAAAAGCGGCAAAGCGATGAACATGCCATACGTATAGCGGAATTCATTATAAACCGGAGTTGCCAGGAACAATGTGATTAACAGCATAATATACGGTATAAATGGCATAACGCTCCTTCTATCATATATGGCGTAAACAAGTGCAAATACCATCAGCCATGTGGTCAGTCCCAAGCTCCATACTTTATTGAACAAATCCTGGAAGCCTTTTAAATACCTGTCCATTGCAAGGCTCTGGTCATAAGTGAAAAATTTCCTCTGTGTTGTCACGCCAAACGGGTTATCCACCATAAAATATTCGCCGTAAATGTATTGGTAGTCCTTCACCCGGTACGCCCAATATCCCATCGTCTGCCTGACTTCTGCCACCATATATTGCAAAGGATTGCGCAATCCCACACGCAGCCACAGCTTGAAATACTCCCATTTATGCTCGGCAATCACCTGTTGGTTCCCTTCTTCGCGGATCAGCGCTTTGACAGGATCGAACAGATATGGATGATAATAGTTACTCAAATTCTCTGTCGGAACGACCGCCTCTATCATCGCGGTTTCTTCTTCCGTCAGTTCCCCTCCTTTTAAATAGGCGCATAACAGATGCTGTGTTGGCATAGTCAGTCCTTCTATCGTATCCGCCTCTTCCACATGCATCATATGCAAAACCGGCCCCTTGTATAGCAAATAGCATACAAAGACACTGCCGATGACGATATATTTTCTTCTCAAAAAAGCGTTTCCACAAGTCTTATCTTTGGCTGTGTTGTCTTTCCTCAAATCCTTTTTCGCCAATTTCTCTCTCTTGTAAAGTTTCTTCCAGATATCGCTGACAAGCAATGCCGCCGTCGTCCCTAGGAAGATGAAAATGCCATTGCTGCGCAATAAGCATAGCAGCAGGCCTGCCATAAAACAAGCAACTGGGCGGAACGTTTCCTCCCTGTCATACTCTGCCACCGTCCAAGTATAGAAGAACAATGCCGCGACAAAAAATTCATCTTTTCCCATGCAGAGCGTCAGCATAGCATTTGCTGGCAGCACCGCATAAAACACCACTGCCAGGACAAGCCACAAAAGGCGTGTCCCCCGTTTGTATAACTGATATAAGATAAACGCGAACACCATCGCCATTACTGTCATCTGCCAGAAAGTATAAAACGCAATCGCTTCGGTATACGTACCGAATAACCAGTATCCGGTCATAAAGAAAGCTTTCATGATCATCGTATGGAAATAGGGATGATGATTAGATTTCGGCACCCATCCTAAGATCTGCTGTATCTGCCATACCGCATCATTGCTTAACCATGTCGGATAATACATCAGGAAATAGGGCAGATAACAAAGAAAGCAGCACAAAAAGAAAATGATAAAGATATACCACTTTCCCTGCCGCCTTTGTAATTTGGGAATATGTCCTAAAAAGGAAATCCTTTCCGCCAAGACCCGTCGGTTAGAAAGCAGACAGCAAAGGATAAGCAGCGCAGCATACCAAAACGCCATAAAGAATAAGATCCTGCCCACATTATGCCAAAAGCTCAATCCCTCTGCTTTCTCCAAATCCGCAAGAATAATAAAAAGAGTATATAAGACGGCAAAAGGCGCTATGACGCATAATTGCCTCTTAGAAGGTAATTTTATTTTCTCTGTCAACAACTTCCTTTTTCCTCCGCCCAAGCGCGTATGTTAGCGATATACTTCTCTGTTGTAAAGTCTCCTGCGCGTTTCTTCGACATTTCCCGGTAATGCGCCATCTCTTCCTCGTTTTCTAAAAGCGCTACAATCCTGTCAGCAAGCGCAATTTCCTCCCCTGTAATATTCTCCGGGGAAAAATCCTCTGTTGGCTCCATATTGGGCACCAGGATACCGTACTGCTCCTCTAGAATCTCTCTTGGCCCCGTCATGCAATCTGTCGCAATGACCGGCATGCCAAGCGCCATCGCCTCCACCATTGCATTCGGGAATCCCTCATGGTAGGATGTCAGCACATATAAAGCACACTTCTTCAAATAAGGATAAGGGTTCTTCCTCAATCCTGTAAAATAAACCGCGTCATCTATGCCAAGCGCATCCGCAAGTTTACGGTACGCCGTATACTCTCCCTGTCCGATAATCAAAAGCCTGGTATCAGGCAGTTTCCCATGTACCAGGGAAAAGCTCTTGATCAAATGCCAAAAGCCTTTGACCGTATCTTCCCTTCCCATAGAGACAAGGATACGTCCCTGCGCCCATGGAAGCTCCGCGTTTTCCCGTTCCGAGAGGATCGCTACTTCTTCTAAGTCAAAAGGATTGTGCAGCGTAACGGCGTCCCTACATCCGTATCTTCCCTCGATTTCACGCCGTATCACTTCTGAACAACAGATAACCTTGTCCGCAAAATGGCAGAATAGCCTTATCTGCTTCGGGTTTTCCATATCCATGTAACTGCGGATGCCCAGCCACTTTTTCGCCTTGCCAAAAGAGGCTATATTGGCAATATTAGCCGTCGGCCCAAAACTATAAGCAATGTCTATATTTTCTTCCTTCTTCAAACGGTTTAATCTGATACCTCTTTTTAGCACATTGCAGATTTTCGCGAATTTCCCCGTAGCACTTGGCAGGTGCAGATCCATGACCGGAATGCCTTTGATATCGTAGGCGATATCCTTCGAATCAAAAATCGCGATCTGTACCTGGAAATATGGCTGTAAAAGCCTGGCTGTCGCAACACATACTTTTTCAAAACCGCCCTGATGTAACGACGGGACGATTAGTAGCAGTTTTTTCATACAAGCATATCCCCCGGTTTGAGCACCGCTTCGCTTTCGTATCGGTCAATCAAAAGAGAACCGTCTACAGTCCTGACAATTGGCTTATCATCAAATACATCTATGACTTCTCCCGGCGCATACGCCGAGAAATCTATCATTTCATCAAATGGATGCGCTTCCCAAACAGTCACTTTCTCATTCCCAAACATCGCAAAAGCTCCCGGGAAAGGCGCCGCTACGCCACGGATTAAATTATAAATGTTCCTCGTCCGCTCTTTGAAATCAATCTTACCATCTACAGCAGTACGCTTATGATACCAAGAATCAAAGTCTTTAGAATCCGTACGGATTGTGATATTCCCGCTCTCATAGGCCGTAAGCAGCTTACGGATTAAATTCTTGGAACAGATCATATTTTTATACTGCGCCGTCCTGATATCATCATGTGGGGTAATGGAAAACATCTCCGTGGCAAACACATTTGGGCTGTCCGCTTTCTCATCATAACGGAACAAATTCAAATTAAACCTCGTATCCCCCAGAATAATAGACCAATTGAGAGGGGAGCGCCCCCGCCCAAATGGCAAATAGCCACAGTTCCCATGAAATCCGTATATGCCATATGCAAAACAATCCAATACAGACTGTGGTATTATGCGCTGCCAACCCATAGAGATCCCAATGTCAAAGGTATTCTCCTTCAAAAATCCCTGCGTCTTGTCATCCGTCAGGAAATAGCTGTCCGCTTCATGCACCATAATGCCATACTTCTCCGTCAGGACAGATAACCCTTTATAGCCTGCTACCTGGTTTTTCTTGGTCACTTCCGGACTGATCGTAATGACCAAATCAACCGGGCAAATTGTATGATGAATAAATTCCACGATGTTTTCAGACGTATCTTTCACACCGAATACCACAACTTTATAATGCATGTCCATCCCTCATTTTCTTCGCTTAATCCTCTGCTTCGTCCGCGTCTGCCTGCTTTCGCATTGTATTTATAGATTTGCCTTATACCACTCTATTGCCAGCGCAATCCCCTGTTTAAAATCATATGCCGGCTCATAGCCAAGCAGCTCTTTTGCTTTCGTAATGTCCGCATTGGAGTCTCTGACGTCGCCCTTTCTCTCCGGTCCGAAATTCGGCTCCACCTTCTTGCCAAGCGCTTCACATAAATCATAATAGATATCAATCAGAAACTCTCTGCCGCCCGCGCCGATATTAAACGCCTCTCCTGCCGCTTCGCTAGGCGCAAGGCACGCCCTCATATTGGCTTCGATGACATTATCAATATACGTAAAGTCCCTGGACTGCCTGCCGTCGCCATTAATCGTAGGAACCTCGTCGTGTAAAAGCTGCCTGATGAACTTCGGGATGACCGCAGCATACATGCCCTCCGGATCCTGGCGCCGTCCGAATACATTGAAATACCGCAATCCGTAAGTATCTAATCCGTACAATTCCTTATACAATCTGCCGTATTCCTCATCCACCTTCTTCGTCAACGCATACGGGGAAATGACCTTCCCTTCCTGTCCTTCTTTCTTCGGAAGCACCGGATGATCCCCATATACGGAGGAACTAGACGCATACACGAATTTCTTCACGCCGTTTTGCCTGGCAGCTTCCATCATGTTCAACGTCCCTCTGATATTGATCTCTTCATACAAAAGCGGCATCTCAATGCTGCGCGGCACGCTTCCCCACGCCGCCTGGTTCATGACATAAGTAACGCCTTCGGTCGCTTTCTTGCACGTATCCAGATCGCGGATATCGCCTTTGATGAACGTAAAATTCTCCTTCTCCGTCAGTGGTTCTATATTTTCATATTTGCCGGTCGAAAGGTCATCGAGACAGCGTACCTCATAGCCCTCTCCCACTAAGGCTTCACATAGATTAGAGCCAATAAAGCCCGCACCGCCTCCTACTAAGAATATGCTGTCTTTCGGGAATGTAATATTTTGCATGCTCATGTATCGTTTTTGCTCCTTTGTTTGTTATCATCATAGTTAATTGGATTTCTTTCCTCTTATGGCATTATTATATGTCTTTTTGGGTTTTTATTCAACATCCGCGTCCTTTTTTATGAAGCGCCTTCCCCATTCAACAAATAACAGGAAAAACGCCATATAAAATAACGAAAACCCATAAATCATATATCTGGACAGGCACATGATTGTCAGGGACGTAGCGCATACATTCGCTATGATAAATAGCAGCGCAATCCCCATCAGGCATACGGCATGGCTATCCTTCTGCTTGCAAAAGACCACTGCCATAAGGATCGCTGCCGCAAGATAGAGAAAAAGCGCCACCCAGTTAATATAGCGATGCACGACGGCAATGCTTCTGACAAATCCATTCTTGCATAAGAGTATATAATCATAAAGCCACTGTCCAAAGCATTCCGGCAGAAGTTTGCCGATCATTTTCCCAGCCACCATATCGGAAAGCCTGTTTAATTCGTAATAATTGATATCCTGGCTGAAATAATATGCTGTCATATTCGCTTCTAAAACCTGGAATTTCAACATATCATGATACTCTTCCAGATGTGCCGTCCGTTCCGCAACCGTATTGCCCGCATATCGGTAATTTGCGCCCATCGCGTCCGCCTGTTCATAGAAAACCTCAAAGAAATCCCGCTCTAAGCTTCCCTCCGGGAATACCGCTCCGTCTTCTCTGTCGCAAGCGTAGATCACATTCGTCAATGTATTGACTTTCCCGTACGTATTCCCCATGAAATATCCCGTTACCATATAATTATACGTATGCACTGACAAGCTACGAAGGCCAAATACGCAGACCGTTACAAATACCGGCACGATCAGCTTCTTATATTGTTTATGCAGAATCAGCCAATAAGCCATCACCAACATCCAGATTAAGATCGTCGTCATCATCTGCCCTCTTGTCATAGACAATAAAAAGGCAAACAACAGGCTAAGCGCCATATCGCGCTTCTTCCCTTCCAATAACACACGTAATATAAACAAAACAAAGAAATGAAAAAGCGGGATGCAGAGCGCTTCGCTCATAACGGAATTCTCCAGGAAAATGCCAAGAGCAGAAACATATTTGGTGACAAGATGCGGCATCAGCGAAAACGCCAGCAGAATAAGTTCCCCCGGAAGACATAAGGAAAACTTGCGGGATAAATATTCGATCAGAGAAAAGATCGCGAATACAGTGAGAAGATTCTGTGCGATTGCCGCAAGGACAAGACCGGTCCCCTCTCCCGCCAGCATTCTAAAAAAAGCAAGAAACAGCGGATAAAGCGGCTCTCTATGGATATGCATCGCAATATACTGCTCCGAGTCGTTATATACGCCGACGCCGTAAGCAGCAAACATACCTAAGAAGAAGCACAATAATATACCTAATATACCAATTGATCTTTTATGCCTGCTCAACACTTCCTATCCTCTCCCATGCCGGTAGAAACTTTCATACCATGCCGCCTGCTGCCCTACGTCATATCCTGCGGCTGCAACCTGTTCATGCCGGTCCCTTCTCTCATCTGTTTCGTCTCCTAAGACATACGCGGCCCATTTCTCCGGCTCCTCCTGTATGCTAAGGCAAGTGACTAACTCCGTAATCCTCACTTCTTGCGCAATCGTATCGGAGATTAAGCAGCGAAGCCCTGCGCACTGCGCTTCCACGACAGTTCCCGGAAGACCTTCAAAACGGGAAGGAAATATCAAATAATCCATTGCCTGATAATAATCCCATGTCTCTTTCTGATTCCCGCAGAAAATGACTCTTTCCGCAATGCCAAGCGAAGCGGCCCGCTCTTTCATCTCCTCCATAAGGCTTCCTTCCCCTAAGAGAAGCAAAAGCGCATCCTCTCTCTTCTGCGCTATCTTCTGGAATACCGCAAGAAGATACTCATGGTTCTTCGCATAATGAAACCTTCCGACATGCCCGATCACAAATTTATCCTCAAGCGAAAGCGTGCGCCTCATCCGCGCCCGTGCTTCTTCGCAATAGGCAAATTGCGCCGTATCAATTGCATTCGGCACGATCTTCACGCTATTGTTCCTGGCGCTCTCTTCTCCGAATACCGACCGGGCGGCAAGCGCCGAGCAAGCGAACATGTAATCGCACTTTTTCCTAAGCGGCAAGCGAAGCAGCCGGGTGATGATGCCCTTTATGCCCTGATCAACGCCCGCGCTTCTTGCATGGGCGATCGTCACCGGAATGCCGCTCTTTTTGGCAATCGGCAGATAAATCGCCGCTGTGCTCGTCATATGTCCATGCACCGCGCCAAATTCATGATGGCTCCTGAAAAAATCCCGAAGCGCCTTTTTATAAGCTATCATATTATATAATCGAAAACGGGGAACACGGTATACCCGTCCTCCCAGCGTTTCTATCTCTTCTTCATAATATCCTTTTTGTGTCTGATGGATTAAAAAATCAAATTGTATCAGATTCCTGTCAATATGACGGTATAAATCCATTATGCGGCTCTCCGCGCCGCCTAAGCTAATCCCGCCAAGGACATGTAATATCCGTATTGGTTCTGCCATGGTAGCGACCAAACCTTTCTCTTTATCTGCTTCTTACCCTGACTAGCAGAAACTTTGCTTTTGCCAGCAAATACTCCCCTGCCCTGCCCCAAAAATGCCGCTTAAGAGGTGCTGCCTCCAAATAAGCCGAGTAAGAAATCATATTCTTGCCATATTCATCAAAGATTCTTTCATAGCGTTCTTTGTCGGCTTTGGTAAGGGTATTGGCATGAACCACCATCGTGGTAAGCCCCCCCCTCTCCCGTTTCAGGCTGTTTTTTAGCAAGAAGGAAATCGGATAGAATACTATCCCGCTTTCTCTATAAGGCGCATTCCCAAATCCATCGGTTATTCTCGTAAAGCCAAGTTCTTTTAGTGCCTTTAGCGTATTTTTATCATAGGAATGCGCTGGCGCCATGAAAATATCCGTTTCTATCCCATGCGCTTTTAAGGTTTCCTTGCCAAAAGAGAGCATCTCTTTTTGCTGTTCATAAGGAAGGCCCGCAAACTCGGAATAATTATTTAACGGAAAGCGCCCTCCTCTTTTCGTCGTATAAAGATGATAGCAGCCATGCATGGCAAAGCAGTATCCGGCCTGTTCCAGTTCTTTCATCACTTCATAAAAATCTTCCCTGGATTGCCCGCAATGCAGCTTTTCGTCCCGGTTTTCCGGCACGATCCCAAGTAAAGGCGTAATATTCGCCTTCTTGAATAGTTCCTGGAAGAAATAGAAATTCTCCCAGTTCATATCCGGCGTAATGTCATCCATCCGCACCGCAATTTTCATACCCATTTCCAATTCCCCGTTAGCTTATCCCCATTTTTAGAGCCGCCAATAAATGTAATCTTCAGTCATATAATCTTCCTTGTGCAGTACGCCCTTGATATCAACAAGTACTTTCTTGCTGTTTCCTGGCTGATAGAACTTGTCCATCTTTTCCCTGTCAAGCGCCTGGAATTCGTTATGCGCTACCGCAACGACTACGGCGTCCATATCCTGTATATCTTCTATCTTGCCAAAAGCGATGCCATAAAGCCTCTCGGCTTCCTTCTCATCCGCCGCCGGGTCTACGACAAGAGGACGAATCCCATATTCGCCCAGCTCATTATAGATATCAATGACTTTGGTATTCCTTGTGTCAGGACAATTCTCTTTAAAAGTAAACCCAAGAATCGCCACCTTCGCCGTCTTGACCGGGATATCTGCTTTGATCAGGTTTTTCACAAGGCTTTCCGCTACATATTTGCCCATTTCATCATTGATGCGCCTGCCTGCTAAGATAATTCTCGAATGGTATCCTAATTCATCCGATTTATAAGTCAGATAATATGGGTCTACTCCGATGCAATGACCGCCTACCAATCCCGGCATGAAATTTAAGAAATTCCATTTCGTGCCGGCTGCTTTTAAGACCGCCTGCGTATCAATATCCATCTTATGGAAAATAATGGAAAGCTCATTCATAAACGCAATATTGATATCTCTTTGGCTATTTTCAATGACTTTTGCCGCTTCCGCCACTTTAATGGATTCTGCACGGTAAACGCCCGCCTCCACAACAAGTTCATATACTTTTGCAACCGTATCTAGCGTCTCTTCGTCCATGCCGGATACAATTTTGGTAATCGTTTCCAGTCTATGTACCTTGTCGCCCGGATTGATACGCTCTGGTGAATAGCCGATTTTAAAATCAACGCCACAGCGTAAGCCGGATTCTTTCTCTAAGATCGGCACACAGATCTCTTCTGTCACGCCCGGATATACCGTCGATTCATATACAACGATGGAACCTTTTGTCAGATTCTGTCCCAAAATGCGGCTTGCCCCTTCTACGGGAGATAAATCCGGCGTATGGTCGCTTTTTACCGGCGTTGGCACCGCTACGATATGGAATTTTGCTTCTTTTAACTTAGAGGCGTCCGCCGTAAACTCTACGCTTGTATTGCGGATGACTTCATTCCCTACCTCGTTGGTCGGGTCAATCCCGTTCTTATATAAGCCAATCTTTTCTTCATTCAGATCAAATCCGACTACTTTTATTTTCCTTGCAAAAGCCACCGCAATCGGCATTCCCACATAGCCAAGCCCAACCAGTGAAACTTTCTCCTCACCGCCTACAATCTTCTCATACAAGTCCATTTTCTTATTTCTCCTTTCTATGATCCAGTATCTTCCTAACCTCATCCATATAAGCCGCCGTCACAAGCTTCCGGTCGAATTCCCGTTCCATCTTGCTCCTTGCCGCACGTCCCATCTTCGCACGCTCTTCGTAAGAAAGCGCCAGGAACTTCTCCATTGCCTGTATCAATTCTTCCGGCTTACCCGGGGTAAATCCAAATCCAGTCTTTCCTTCTTCAAAGGCTTCCAGGCACCCGCTGATTTTCGATGCGATGACAGGCCTTCCTGTCGCTGCCGCTTCAATAAGGGCATTGGACATTCCCTCATGGAAAGAAGCTACGACAATAGCGTCCGCATCGGCAAGGTAAGGATGTACTTCCGTATGAAATCCAAGCTGCCGGATAACACCTTCTTTTTCCAAAGCTTCCAGCGTCTCCTGATAATCTTCATCACAATACCCCAGGATATCAAACGATACGAGATCGCTATGTAATTTTTTCGCCGCAGCGATAAATTCCAGAATCCCCCGCTCCTTCATGACACGCCCCACGAATAGGAAATGTGTTTGCGCCCGTTTGGGGTATTCCACAAATGTATGATGTTCCAAGCTGACGCCAGATCCCATGACAAGCCTGTCTTTTCGTCCGACGATGCCAAAATTCTTGAAAATATTCCTGTTCTCTTCATTCTGGAAAAAGACACATGCGGCCTTTTTCATGCCCGCGCGGTACATATGGATAATAAGCTGTAAGAACAGCCCAGTCCTATCAAAAGCGCCGCCTAACCCGGTAATCGTCGTGATATAAGGGATCTTCATCCTGCCTGCAGAGAACCCACCGTATATATTCGGCTTAATCGTATACGTAATGACCAAATCCGGCTCTAGTTCCTTCATCAGGTTCCGGTAGGTGCGATATAGTTTCAGGTCCTCTAACGGATTGATGCCTCTGCGGTTAATCGGCGTACGGATGATCTGACAGCCTTCTTGCGTCAGTTCTTTTGTCTTGACGTCATCCGGCAGGCTGACAAAAACCTGGTGCTTCTCCAGAAGCGCTTCTACAAATTCATTCCTGAAATCATATAAGCCGCCAGAAGAATTGATTAAAATTAAAATTCTGCTCATTTCCACACTCCATGTATGTCAAGGGACAATCTGCATGCCGTTCATATCTTTGACCGCTATCTCATTATACTTCATCATACAGATATATTCCAGATAATTTCCAATCTCCACTTCATTCGCCCTGCCGGCAAGGTTTGCCAGTACCTGTCTTGGCATGTTCACTCCACAGGCATAGGCATGCGGATAGCCGCCTCCAAACCGGGGATTGACCTCCGAGATATAATATGTCCCATTCATCTGAAAAATATCAATATCTATCATCCCGCAGAATCCGCAGCGCTCCACAAAATCACGCAGCATAGCGAATAATTTCTCATCTTTAAAAGAAACTGATTTATCCGTCTCCCCAGCGCGCATTTTGATTTTTTTCTTCACGAAGAGAGACGTGCATTTCCCCGATACCATGTCAACATATACATCCGCACCGAACTCTTGTCCGTCCATGTATTCCTGTATCATCAGATCATCATATAAGGAAAATAAAAGCTCTATTTCCTCTTTGCTGTTCACTTTATTAATATTGATGCTCGCACTGCCCCGCACCGGCTTAACGAAGACCGGATATGAGATCTCCCCATCCGCAAGCGCCTGATAAAACGCCTCTTTTTCTATGAAACATTTCCCGGTCGGTATCTGCATTTCACGGAGCATCTGGTACATCTTATATTTGTCAAAACAAGTCTCTACCAGATCATACGGAGAGATAATAGGTGTCGTGCCGATTTCCAGAAAGCGCTCCCGCTCTTTGGCTAACATGGATAACTCCGGGTCAATCAGTGAAAATACGCCATCAATCTTCTCTTCCCGGCAAATAGTAAGTATTTGTTCCAGGTAGCCAGGCGCCGTAATCCGCGGTACCAGATAGAATTTGTCCGCATCATATACCGCAGGCGCCAGATTACTGCAATCTGTTGCTATCACTTTCCCATCTGTCCCTACTTCTTTTTTGAAGTATTGTACTATTTTATCCCTTGTCCCTGCGCTTAAGATCAATATGTTCATGCCAATCCTCCGTCTAACCTTCGCATCACAGTTTCGTTGCTTTCGTGCCCCAGTTTAGTTACTGCCCAAAGTCCACAACATCATACAGCTATTCCAGTTTGTCAAAAAAAAGCGGACAGCCTCCCGTATGAATGAAAAGAATCTTTTTGTCCTCTATTCCTTTTTCCTGCAAATAAGCAAGCATTCCACTGAATGCCTTGCCGACATAAGTCGTATCCATCGGAATGCCGTCCCGTTCCATGACATGGGAAATCACTTGCCTGATTTCTTCTGTATACTCGCCATAACCGCCGCTTCTGTACGCATCCGTAAAAATCAGTTCCTCTTCCTTATAAAGTTCCCCAAAACGTTCACCCAGATACTCCTTGATGCTTTCCTTCACAACCTCTCTTCCTCTGCCCGCTTCTCTTGCGATGCTGATGCCTACGATTCTCTTTGCAGAGGCTATAGAAAGCAATTTCCCGCATACCAATCCGGCCTGCGTCGCACCTGTACCGGATGCATGGAATATATAATCAAAATCAAATCCTAATTCTTTCTCCTGCTCTTCTATTTCCCGGTAAGCTTTCACGTAAGCTTCCGTGCCCGGGTTCCCATGTCCTCCTCCTACGATGAAATAAGGACGTTTTCCCTGTTCTTCATAAATCCTGATCCGATGCGCTATCGTCTCCGCGACATGCGTCACCGGGCAAACCTCAATTGTCGCGCCAAAGCTCTGCACAAGCCGGGTATTATTCAACAATGTCCTGTTTTCTTCAGGCGATATAATATGGCAGGCAAGTCCCATACCGGCAGCCATATTGGCAATGATGCGGCAATGATTGGAGCTGTTGCTTCCATATGTCATGACGACATCCGTTTCCCTCTTTTTGATCTCACGGTAAAATTCCGCTGCTTTTCTTGCCTTATTCCCGCCAAAGCTAAAGGGGATGCAGTCATCTCTTTTCATGAAAATCCTATTATTCCCATAGCTATCCGACAATTCCTGTATGCAGGTTCTTTCCAGCTCCTTTTCAAATACGGGTATCTTTCTCACAAGATCCATGCTCCCTTCCTGACCTGCGAATTTGTGCCATATCTTAGGCATTTTCCTGCCTGCTACGGCAAACGTCCAAATCTTCCACAGTCTGTTCCGCGCCCGATAGCGTCCCTGAACGTTTCAACACTTTTCCGAATGTCATTCCCAGGACCTTCACGTCCATTAAGAAACTACAATTCCTAACATATTCTAAGTCATACGCAAACCGCGCTTCCCATCCTAACGCATTGCGTCCATTGACTTGCGCCAATCCTGTAAGCCCTGGGCGCATATCATGCCGGTGTCTTTCTTCTTGCGTATACCACGGAAGATATCGCACCAGCAGCGGGCGTGGCCCGATCAGGCTCATATCGCCCTTTAAAATATTGAAAAGCTCTGGCAGCTCGTCCAAACTGGTTGAGCGCAACAATTTCCCAAACTTTGTCAGCCTTTCCTCATCCGGCAACAGCTCTCCGTTTGCATTCCGCCTATCCGTCATCGTACGGAATTTGCAGAGCGTAAAGATTTCTTCGTTCCTGCCCGGGCGCTCCTGCTTGAAAAGGACAGGACTGCCAAGTTTCACCTTAACTAGCACATACAGAATAAGCAACAACGGACTAAGCACGATAATGGCGGACAAGGACAGCAGAATATCCAGTAACCTTTTCACATATTTTGCGTATATCATATTCATCCCCCATTCTTGCTCAACTTACGAATTTGTGACACTCCGGCACAAATTGTGGGTTGAAAAATCACTTAAATCACTTGTTTCCCCAATCGCTTATCGATCCGTGAAACATTTTCTCACAGTCCCGATGATCAAGTCCATATCTTCCGGCGTATTCTTGATATCACTCGGCAGACAAAGCCCTCTTGCAAAGATATCGCTGCCAACACTGCTGCCGTCTTCATGATGCGGCATGAAATCACAGTCTGCGAAAACCGGCTGCTCATGCATTGGTTTCCAGATTGGGCGGCTTTCTATATTCTCATTTTCAAGCGCATCCATGATCGTGTCCGGGTTCACGCTGCATCCCTTCGCAATCGTCATACAAGAGAGCCAGTTATTGGCATCGCCGTCCGGGTTGAGCGGGTTCATCGTAATTTCCGCAATATCTGCGAAAGCTTCTTGGTATTGTTTATAGATTGCTTGTTTGCGAGCTTTATGTTCCTCTAAATACAGCAACTGGCCTCTTCCGATCCCTGCCGTTATGTTGCTCATCCGGTAATTATAGCCAATCTCGGAATGCTGGTAATGTCTTGCAGGATCCCTTGCCTGCGTGGCTAAAAAGAGTGCCTTTTTCATCGCCCCTTCGTCTTCGGATACCAACATGCCACCGCCGGATGTCGTGATGATCTTATTCCCGTTAAAAGAATAGATGCCAAATTTACCAAACGTTCCTGTGTGTTTTCCTTTGTATGTGCTGCTTAACGACTCTGCGGCATCTTCCACATATGGCACATGATGTTTCTCACAAATTGCCATAATCTCATCAATTTTAGCGGGGGTTCCATACAGATAGGCGCAAAGCACTGCTTTGGGATGAGGATATTTTTCAAAGGCACGCTCTAACGCTTGGGGAGACATGTTCCAGGTATCCGGCTCCGCATCAATGAATACCGGGGTTGCTCCCTCATATATGATCGGATTACAGGTAGCCGAGAAGGTTAAATCTGATACGAAGACGATATCGCCCCGTCCGATATGCAATAATTTCAAGGCAAGATGAATCGCCGCCGTACCGGCGCTTAACGCCGTGGCGTATCCTGCCTTCGTATAAGCAGTCATTTCCTTTTCTAACGCAGTGACATTTGGCCCAAGAGGCGCTACCCAGTTCGTATCAAACGCTTCCTGCACGAATTCCTGCTCCTTCCCATGCATGGTCGGAGACGATAAATAAATCCTTTTCCTTTCCACCTTTGTTTTCCTCCTTGCTCTCTGCGACATCTATAATATATCCGTATCCTGATAGTGATAAGTCGGCACGATTTTCTGGATCAACGGTTTGATGTCCGGACTTTCAATCACACATTCGTCTTTTAGCTCTTTCAACTGCATGAAAAACTCCTGCTCATCTAATTCAATCGGCTTGCCGATATGAATCATTTTATTTGCCGTTTCTTTCATGCCCTCTTCATCCATTAGCAATTCTTCATATAATTTTTCGCCTGGCCGAAGCCCCGTAAATTCTATCTTAATATCTTCCCCTACCCGATAACCGGACAAACGGATCAAGTTCTCTGCCAAATCCAGTATCTTGACGGGTTCTCCCATATCCAAAACGAAGATTTCTCCGCCTTTGGCATAAGCGCCTGCCTGCAAGACAAGTGATACGGCTTCGGTAATCGTCATAAAGTAACGGATAATCTCCGGGTGTGTCACCGTGACCGGCCCGCCCTCTGCAATCTGTTTCTTAAAGAGGGGGATCACACTGCCATTGCTGCCAAGGACATTGCCAAAGCGCACAGCCACGAACTCCGTATCATAATGCTTGTTAAATGTCTGGATGATCATCTCGCAGATGCGTTTGCTCGCTCCCATGATGTTCGTCGGGTTCACTGCCTTATCCGTAGAAATCATGACGAACCGCTTCACACCGCTCATTGCTGCTGCCTGTGCCGTTTTAAAGGTACCGAATACGTTATTTTTAATCGCTTCTGTCGGGCTGTCTTCCATCAATGGCACATGTTTATGCGCCGCCGCATGATAGACGATGTCCGGACAGTAAGTCGTAAAAATCCAGTTCATGCGGTTCGTATTCCGCACAGAGGCGATCAGAACCACCAAATCCAACTCGGGGTGCTTCATTTTCATCTCTTGCTGCATGTCATATACATTATTCTCATAAATATCGACAATGACAAGGCGTTTCGGCCTATGCTGCGCGATCTGCCTGCAAAGCTCGCTTCCGATGGAACCGCCGCCGCCTGTCACCAGGACAGTCTTACCCTGTACATATCCGAGAATGGAATCCATGTCCACACAGATGGGATCCCGCCCTAACAGGTCTTCTACCTCGATGTCCCGCAGTTTGCTGACGCTGACATCCCCATTTACCAACTGGTACATGCCGGGCAGAGAGCGCAGTTTACAATTCGTATCTTTACAGATTTCCAAAATGTTCCTAATCTCGCCTCTAGACGCGGAAGGCATCGCCACAATGATTTCATCTATATCATAAATGTCAGCGCACTCAACAATTTTGTCCCGTCCGCCCGCTATTTTGATTCCCTGGATATATCTGCCCCATTTCCCTTTATCATCGTCAATGATACATTTGATGAGCATAGTAGAAAAGTTGCTGTTCACGATCTCTTTGATAATGGCATTGGCTGCCTCGCCGGCGCCAATGACCATGACGGATATCTGGTTCTTTTTGTTCTGCTGCTTATGTTTGAGCCCTCGGAAAAAACGATACGAAAAGCGGCTTGCAAAAATGCAGAAAACAAGTACGAACATATATAAGAAAGGATAACTTTTAGGCACCGCCTGCCCCGAAACTTTGAAAAACTGCAAACCGATCCCGTTGACAACCGCTGCTATGGCACAGGAAACTACAATATTCTGAAGTTCCGTCTCTCCGGCAAACGCCCAGAGGCTGCTATATAAATGAAAGAAATAAAAAATAAGCAACGTCAGCACAAGGTTTAACGGCATAAAACGCTCAATCGGCTGTAGGAAATGTTCCGGTATCTCTCCGATATGCAAATCGTAACGCAGAAGAATCGCCAGATAACTTGCCAAGATCACACTGATCACATCATAGATGATCAGCGCGGTTCTTCTATAAAATAATTTTACATTAAACGGTTTTCTTTTCTTTTTCATGTTTATGACCATTCTCTCTTCTTACGTCTGCGTATTTCTCTCCAAACCTCACATCAGTCAAAAGCGGCGCGAGTGACAATAACAGACAGAATGTGATTGGATAACACGGATGGAAGATCCACTCTGTAATTCCCGCCACTGCAAATAAGAGCAAAAGCGCAAGTGGCAATATACTACATCTTCTATCATCTTTTCTCTTCTTATAATAAACTGCTGCATAGATTAAAGTGCATAACCCAAACAAGATAAATACGATCCCGATGGGAATGCCAAAGTCATACATTGTCTGTAGATAAATATTATGCGCATGCACGATGAGGGAACCGTCCGGCAAAGTGATGCCCATTTCATCATGTCCCTCCATATTGCGGTTCTCCCAATACAGACGGAAAATATCAAGCCGGCCGTTCGTATATTTCTCCGCATCGCTATACGCTTCTTCCGGTTCGCTCCCATCCGGTATTTCCCCACCGGATAAATCGGCGGAAGCTACTAGCATACGATCTACCAAGGCATAGCCGTCGCTTCCTACCCTATCATCTTTTGCAGTTTTATACTGATTGATACATTCCTCTTCCGGAATGCCAAGCACTTTCAGTTCAAATACATGAAGGAACCTGCGGATCGTCATATAATAATTAGAATCTAAGTCCCTGCCATGCATAATTTCATCCGGAAGCTTCTCGATCTCCATCGTTTCCGGCTCCGCCACGATTGCAGGCACGATACGCTGCGCGCTAAAGACCGCGGGAAAACAAAGTACTACACTTGCAAACATCATCGCCGTAATGACAAGTAAAGATTTTATCTTCTTTCGCATGCCAAGCGTCACCGAAGGTATGATAATAAGCGCTGTTACCAAAATAGCCAGATAACCTGTCCGCGACAATGTAAAAATTAAATAAACGGACGCCATGCCAAACACTGTCAGTTCTTTCCAGATAAAGGAGAGTTTCTGCTCTCTGCGGTAGGCATCTAACAACTTCACCAATGCCGCACATACTACCAGGGAAAGGTATACCGCCGAAATCGTCACCGTATGGAATACAAACGGATAACGGTAATATTCATAAAACATATATGGCCTATGAAGCAGGCAATAGCCTGTCATGACCAGAAAATGCAATAAAATGCCATTACATAAGTTAGGCAGAAGCCTCTCCTTCTTCTCCCATACCGCCATGCGCAAGTAATATAACGAATAAGCGCATACCAGATAAATAGGCCATCCCCTCGTATTCCTGTATATCAATATGAGAATGAAAAATAACGCCATCACTCCCATATACAGGAAGCTGAAATTCCTCTTGGAAATCTTGCTAAAGCAGCGCCTCACCAATATGGAGACCGTATTGATGATCACAATGCCTGCGATCACCCCTGCATAAACGGTCAGGCGGATTGCCTGGATCTCTTCGTCTGTCGCATCAGGCAAAAGCGCCAACTGGCTCTGATAATAATAATACCCAATGACCGCTGCCGTCACCAGATAAACCAGATTGATAAGATGGAAAATCTCTTTCCTCTTATAAGTCGTCACAATCGCAAGCCCAAGCCAGATCAGCATCTCGCGGTATGCGATCGTATGATGCAGCTCATAGAGCCCATTCAGATAATGCACCCCCGCCTGGATTGCAAGCGCATAGCACGCCGTCTGCAAATAGTCTGCCCATTTATCCTGAAGAACGGCAAGACCCATGTCATGGCTTTTGTGAAGCCTCGTATGGTAAATGCCATAGAGCAAAATACCTGCTATCAGGCATACGCCTGCTATCAGGAACAGATTATTCTCTGCATATTCAGAGAACAATTTACAAGGATAGATTGCGACAATCCCAACAAGCGCAGCCACAATCACCACCGGGCCCGCAACCCGTTTCCAGACCGTTTCCACCGTCAGCAGACGGTTACGCTCCGGATAGCGTTTGTAATACTTCCCGGCTAAGAAACTAACCGCGATCCCTGTCAGGATAAGCAGGATGTCGCACACCAGCGTCTTACCCTTTCGAAGCGGGATTTTATATTCATATTCTGTAATAATGTTGTGTTCCGTGTCCTCTACATTGCCATAATATAACGTGCCGTTATAAATCGTCCCTGAGCTTGCCGTGTCCTCATACGCTACGTAGAAGTCACTCGAAATCCCCTGAAGCTGATAATAATAGGCGCTGCCCACCTGCGTGTCCTGATTGACCTGTATCGTGCAAAATCCCGGCATCTCCTCCATTTCATCCGTAGAGATGACCTGCTGCATCAGAACCTGCCTCGAAGCGTCCCGCAGGACAAAGTTAAACTGTTCTCCCGCCGACTCATTCAAAAGATATACTCTGATCTTCTGTAACTGGTCATACTGTGCCACGAACATCTGCTCGACAACATAATCTGATGTAATTGCCTCGGATTGCATGGACATCTGTTGGTTACTGCCGGAAATCACCCTCTCCGTCACGAGACGAAGCGGCCACAAACTAATGATCACACAGCAGATGATAATCCAGACTGTCCCATAAATTGCCTGATATCTATTGATAATCTTATTCATGCCTGTTCCAACGCTTTCTGTTTTTCCACATTTTCCTTATTCTCTCTATTTTTATTTCCTTAGTTTCTGCTCTTTTTACTGATTTTCCCGTTTCTCCCAGCTTCCCTGCCTGTCCCTAAGATAACCGTTTCTCCCGTTTTATCAGCATACTGTCTTACAAAGCACAGATTAGTGTACCACAATTACAAAGATTTTACAACTTATGCAGTTTTTTCCTCTGTGGCAAACTTTTCTTCCTCTATGGCAATTGCCGCAAAAAGAGGCAGCCCAAACCAGAAGATCAAAACATATCTTGGCAGATATGTCGGCCCAAGCAGCACAGTCATCCAAATAAGCAATACCAATAGATAAGGGATCAGAATATGATATTTCTTCCGGTAGAACACATAACTGCATACAAATGCAAAACACCAGAACATCCCGCCAGGAGAGTACAACATTGATATAATAGGCATCTTCTCCTGTTCCACTTCTAATGACAGCCTCCGGTATGCCTCATCCAGCCAGGGAATCTTGCTGTCCCTGTAGCCAGGTTCTTCTACTTCATAGCCAAAATAGGAACTGTCCCGATACGTAAACGTAAAGACCGTATTGCCCGAATAAACGTCAATCACCGTGTCAGGATACCAGAACCCATAGGAGTTGGCAAGCCACGCATTGATATAAGATAACGGCTTTTTCAAACCGATTTCTATCCATAACTTCAAATATTTTGATTTGTCCTTCGTAAAAGCCGCATTCCGGAAATGATATTTGACCGGATCGGAAAGCTTCGGATTATATAGCACCAATGCTTCTTCCGGCAAAATCTCATGTAAAGTCCTAATTTGCTCATCGGAAAATACTTCTTTATTAAATTTATAAGTTCTGGAAAGCTGTTGGATCGGCACAGTCAGGATTTCCTGGTTCTCCTCATTCTGGGCATGCAGGAGGATCGTTAACGAACTATTGACCAGAAAATACAGGGCAAAGATAATGCCAAGCAGCATGCCCATTTTTTTCCGGTGTTTCTTATGAAAGAATAGCAGCACGGGCACCATGAAGACAAAAGCATAGACGCCGTTTTTACGGAATAAAAGCATTGTGAGCGCACTGACAACAAAAAATGCCATGCCCTTTGGGGAAGCAAAGAACCGCTCCGGCGAACGTCCCATCTCCAACATGCATACCAATAGCAAAAGCAGCGCCGTCGTAAAGACAGCATCCTTTGCCGAGCATAACGTAAACATGACAATCACAGGGAACAGCGCAAAGTAGAGCAATGCAAGGATACGGATAATCTTAGACACCTTTCTTTGCCGAAAATAAGCTAACAAGACGGTAAATCCTCCCGCTGTCAAAAACATCTGTACAACCGTATAGCAGGCAATCCCCAGATTATAGGAATCCGTTACTTTATGGACCGCACAGATAATGCCGCCTAACATCAGTACATGCACGAGCGGGTGGTGCGTCGTAAAGGTCCTGGACGCAACCTGCAAATACTCATCTTGCGCATCATAAACGAAAAATCCCGGATATACGGCCAGGAGAACCGGCAGCCAGCATAGAAACAAGAATACAAATGCCAGAACATTAGGATGCCTGAGCGCCCTTGCCCCCATTGGAGCCGCGGATATTTTTACATATGACGCATACGTTTCCTTCTTTCTCTCCACATTCCCCAGGAAATTCCAGGATTTTCGTACTAAGATCACAAAAAAACAGGTCAAGACCGGCAACGTGACCCAAAGCCGCCAGTCTTTAAAATTCACATTTCCTTCCGCTTCCAGCCTAACGCCAAAAAGCATCGCCGCCGTAAACAAGAATGACAATATGCCTGCTATCTTCCATCCCCTCTTATCCGCTAAGTCAATCGTATGCAATGATAAATTAACGGCATAAAAAGACAAAAGCCAGACAAACACCGAGAAAATGCTGTTCGTAAAGCCCAGCGTATTCTCCTTTAAGTTCATGATCTGCGGAAAGCATAGTGTTCCGGCCGTTGCAATCAAAAAAGCAAAAATATTCAATTTCAGTCTAATCTGCAATTCATTCTCTTTCATCGACACACTCTCTGACCACATACTGCGGAGAATTATTCAGCGAGATATAGATCCTGCCGATATATTCCCCAATGATGCCAAGCATTAACATAATCATACCCCCGATAAAGACAATCGCCGACATCAGGGAACTGAAGCCGATCACGACGTCCGGGTTGACAAACTTCTTAATCACCGTATAAATCCCATACAAAAATCCTGCCCCCGCTACAAAAGCGCCGAGCGCCGTAGCAATCCGCAGCGGCTTGATGCTAAATGCCGTAAACCCATTAAACCAGAGCGCCAGCAGTTTCCCTAGCGTATAACCGGACACCCCGACTTCCCTCTCCCTGTGTTTCACATCCACATTGGCCACCTTGTTCGTCGTACGCAGGAGCAGCCCTATGACATAGGGATATGGGTTCTCATACCGCGCCATCTCATCCACAACGAATCTTTTCACTGCAAAATAACTCGATATATATAATTCCTTCGGCTTCCCCAGCATGATCCTTGTCATCCATTCATTGACTTTACTGCCGAAATTACGGAAAAGGGAATGCTGTTTATGTTCATATCTGGCATAAACGGCATCATAGCCTTCTTCTATTTTGCCAAGCAGCTTGCCCACCTCATCCGCAGGCGTTTGCCCATCGTCATCCAAGCATACGACAATATCGCCGTGCACACGCCGAAACCCTGCCATCAGAGCCGCATGCTGCCCGAAATTCTTAGCAAGGTTGACGCCGCAAATTTCCTTTCTCTTCTCACAAATGCTGCGGATCACTTCAAATGTCTCATCCGGGGAACCGTCGTTTACCAAAATAATCTCATACCGGTACTGTTTTAACCCTTCCATGGCTGCGCTTACTTCCTCCACCACATTCCGGATTGTCTTTGCCGAACGGTAGCATGGTATCACAAAACTAATTAATTGACTCATATGCCCGCCTCTCTACTCCTTTTATGCGCAATGCTCCCTCTGAATATACCCTCTTATGTTTCTTTCTCAATCCCATAGAAGATTACTTTCCTGACGCCATCTTTTGTATCAACCTCATCCTGCCTGCCGGGCAACAGCCGAAATCCCGCTTTTTCATAACTTTTCCTCGCTCCGGCATTATCCGCAAAGACCCTTAAATATAGCGCCTCCAACGGTAATTCCGAAAATGCGTACGAAATCATTTCCCTTGCAGCCTGTGTACCATACCCTTTTCCTACCGCATCGTCTTCTCCAATGAAAATCCCGTATTCCGCCCATTTATTCTCTCTGTCAATATCCCTGATATAGACGCTTCCCACTGCACGCCCGGACGTTTTCTCACAAATGATGAACTGTACTACATGACCGGGCTCTACTTGCGTCCGGATCCAGTTCAAATGCCCCTGCGCCGTAAATAAATCCTGATAGATAAAATTATGCCGTACACGCGGATTATTCCTCCACGCGACGATATTGTCCGTATCGGTTTCCTGCATCAGCCGCAGATAAATCTGCTTTTCTTCTTCCTGCATGGTTTCTTTCATATAGAGCCTACTCCCATCTCCTATATTTTCCAGTCGGTTATTTGCTAATAACCTTCCAAACCTCGTATGCGCCGGCAATCGAGTCTACCTGCCGCATATCGACGGCAATTCCTTTCTCTTCATAATACGCAGGCAGCCACCATGCATCCTCTCCCTGTCCGATGATAAAAAATACGGTATCGTCATGAAGCAGCGCCTCTTCCATTGACGTCATGCCAAACCATGCCAATTTCTCTTGATAAAGAGGGCTCTTGCAAATCCATCCGCCCATCATATCATAATTTGCCACTGTATTGTCCACATCCTGGAAGACTTTCTGCGAGAATCCTACCGTTGAATACACATCAAGGAAATAGAAATTCCCCGGATGCGCCTTGCAGTAACGTTCTACTTCAAGATGGCTCTGATGCGCCAACGATTTCGCCGCCATATCCGCCCTGGCATTTTCAACGTTCTTCGGAAAATATGCTGCGCATAATAAAGCAAATATGGGAATCAATGCCAGCCCGCCGTTTTGCATAACCTGGTACATCCGTTCCCGCTTATATGCCTCCTGCCCGGACGTCCCCTGCCGGTACGCCCCTGTTTTCCTAAACCGGATAAACCCTCTGCACAACATGCCAAGCAAAAGTACAGTTTCCGCCAGGCAAAGAGAATGTGTGACCCTTACCGGATATCTCCCCCTAAGCAAAAGGAACATCCACAGAAGCGTCCTGACCGCTCCCAATGCAAGAAGTTCCCATAGAAACGCCCACCTCTTCGGGCGTTCTCTTTCTGACAAAGCATTACAGATCCCGATGAACGCAACGCCCAAATATCCGTAAACCGCCAGCCTGCCATAAGGCGCGTCTACGTCATGTACTGTCCGATAACAAGAGAGCCAAAACGCCTTGGCAATATCTGCCGCCCTTATCCTGTCAGAAGGCATAGACATTGCATAATCGGCAATTTCACTCAAAACTTCTTCGTCAATTTCTTCATCCAGCCCAAAATTATAATTGGCTAGCAGTTCCTGCCGCGCATCCTCCAAACCAATGGATCGCAAGTATCCTGCATGTTCCCCGCTCGTGACGACATCCATATGATAATCATAGATCTCCGTCCTTTTCTCGAAAAAGGTAAGGAACTTTTGCCAATCTTCACTCCCATATGCCGCAAAGTCTATTAACCTGCTGATCAACATCCCAATCACGATGCTGCCAAGGATAATGCCATACTGGCAGAAATTTTTCTGCTGCCATATTTTCTCTTCCTCGCCCCATCGGAACAGTCCCGCAAGACCAATCAACGGCAGAACAAGCAATAACATCTCTGTCCTTATCTGGTAAGCCAGGATCACAAACAAAATAGAAGGGATATTCCATCGGATGAACGATCCCGGCGCAAGGCCATCCGGCGTCATGATAAAGCAAAAAAGCGCTGATGCCGCTAGCATTGCACTCGTATAAGTATAATGCAGCGCCGTCATATGCGGCAATAATACGCCCCAGAAGAATACCGTTACAAGCAGCATACAACCTGCTTTTTCCCACTTTTTCCTACAAAAATACAGTAACCGGTCTCCTATAAGACAGAGACTGCCCATCTGGCATAAAAGCAGAAACAGACCATACCAGGGAAATTCCCGGCATAATCTGTAACACAAACTAATCAACATCCCCAAAATATATAATGTCTGCATATTGTGCCCATCCGGTATCCCCGAATAGACGCCTGCCATAATATCTTTCATCAGCATATCATCGTTTAAGTCATAAAAATAGCCAAATCCGGCACTAAGAAACGCCATGTTGACCGCAATAGTCAACACCATTAAGATACCATTTTCATATTTTTCCCCAAAACGGTGGTTTCTCATGAACGATATTCCTTTCATCGGTAAAACGCTTTCACCTGCTCCGTTATATATTCTACTTCGTCCGCAGTCAGCTTATAGAACATCGGTAACCTCAGAAGCCTCTCGCTCTCTTTCGTCGTATACTTGTCCTCCCCATGGAAGCGTCCGAACTTTAATCCCGCCGGCGCAGAATGTAACGGTACATAATGGGATGCCGGCAAGATTTCTTTTTCTTTGAGAAAAGCATCCAGCCTGCTCCTCTCTTCTAAGTCCTTTGTCTTAATATAGAACATATGCGCATTGTGCTCACAATGCTCGGGAATGTGCGGCAGCTCAATCTTGCCTTCTTCGGCAAGCGGCGCAAGAAGCTCCCTATACTGTTCCCATCTTGCCATTCTCGCCTGCATGATTTCGCTCGCAAGCTCTAACTGCGCGTACAGATATCCGGCATTCATATCGCTTGGCAGATAAGAAGAGCCGTAGTTTTGCCAACGGTATTTATCAACCTGCCCTCTGAAATATTTGCTCCTGTCCGTTCCCTTTTCCCGCAAAATCTCTGCTTCTTCAATATATTTCCCATCGCGGATCAACAATGCCCCGCCTTCTCCCATGCTGACATTCTTCGTCTCATGGAAACTGAAGCATCCAAAATCACCAAATGTCCCCAGTGCACGCCCTTTATACGATGCCATGATACACTGTGCTGCATCCTCTACCACCATCAGATGATGTCTTTCTGCAATCTCCATGATCGCATCCATCTCGCAGCCTACGCCTGCGTAATGCACCGGAGCGATAACTTTCGTCCGATCCGTAATCGCGTCCTCAATCAGCGTTTCATCCATATTCATCGTATCCGGCCTGATATCAACGAAAACTGCCGTCGCTCCACGCAGCACAAACGCATCTGCCGTAGAGACAAAAGTATAGGACGGAAGGATGACCTCATCCCCTTCCTTGATATTGGCTAAAAGCGCCGCCATCTCCGTCGCGTGGGTACAGGACGTCGTCAATAGGCATTTAGCCGTTTTTGTCTGCTTTTCAATCCATTCGCTGCATTTATGGGTAAAAGGGCCATCGCCACAGATTTTCTGATTCCGGATCGCTTCCTGCATATATTCCAGTTCTTTTCCCGTAAAAGGCGGAACATTAAAATTTATCATCAGCATTCTCCAATCTTTTTTCTACCTCATTTTAGCAAAGATGGGATTACTTTGCAATCCTATTCATAGACTGCATAGCGCATATTGCAGAATGTCTCTTCATAGCCATAATCATCCAGAAACTGCAATAAGATCCCCAGCTTCTCATCTGCATCATAAGCTTCCACATCTACGCCAAACCATTCATACGCCTTCGCATCTTCTCCTTTATAGGCCGCAATTCCCGAGGCGACAATCACGACCGGGCGGCTAACGTCCATCTTTAACTCCACCGCTTCCATGTCCTGTTTCATTTCCATTAAACGATAGGAATCCAAATCCGGCCACGCAGACGAGATTGCCGTAGGCATATCCAGCAAATAGCTAAGACCCGGTATCTTTCCGTATAAAATGACTTCCTTCCCGGCAAACTGACGTTCCTCTGCGAAAGCGCCCAGTTCTTCAAACAGCTCTGCATTTTCCCTATTCGTATAGATCCCTGCCGTTTTGGGCATGACCGACAGAAGAGTGTCCCTTTTCTCTCCCCAGACACCATCCGAGAAGGCAAACTGCGCATGAAACCCAATGCCCTGAGCCAATAGCATCCCAACAATCATGACAAGCATGCTCTTCCATGGCCAATGGCGCAAAACACCCCTTGTCTTAACAAACCAGCTATAACATATCCACAATGTAAAAGGCGCCACCAAAAACAGATTATTAATGATCGGGTACAATATATTATTGCTGCCAAGCGGCGTCAAAAATATCGCAAGCAGGATCAAAAGCGCCAAAGCATTATCCTCTATCCTGCACCTTTTATTACAGAAAAGCCAAACCGCAGAAGCAATCGCCACTAGCAGGAACAAAACTGCCCATTGATATATGCTACGATATTCATTATATGCAAAATTAAACATCCCCCGGCCCCAATAGAAGCGTACCAGTACAAGACAGATCCCAACACATGCCAAGCCGTATAACCAGTTATGCTTTTGCGGGAAAACCGCTTCTTTTACCCGATACAGGACATATAAAATGCCGGCGCAGGCACCTGCAAATGCAAGCCAATACAGACCAGTGATATAATCTGTAAACATCCCTGTGATCATAGCGCTTGGTTTATAGTCCACCGCTTTATCCGTCATGGCAAACATCGTCCTTACCATATCAGGATACGCCGTAAATCCATATTGCAGGCAAATACATAAAAGCGGTATGCCAAACCCTGTCAGATAACCCGCTATACATACAAGTGTTTCCCTACATGTATCTGTAAACGTTTCTTTTCTCCGGTAGGCCGCATACCATAGTACAAGGATGAAGGCAGCCTGTACGACATTAGGCATCCGCACCGCCACATTGGCTCCCAGGCAAATGCCCGCCCCAAAGAGACAGCAAAACCGTATTCTCCCTCTTGTCCGCTCCGTGCAAATCCCTCCATATAGAAGCAACATACCCGCTCCCATCAGGAAATAAGTCAGATACTGATACAGAACTGTCGTAGGCGCCCAGCATAAACTTACCGCAGCCAGTTCCCCGATGAAAACAATCCATGCCGGGATTTTCTTTCGCAACGCAAAATAAGAAATCAATGCCATTCCAGAAACAAGCAACCCGGTATAGAAATACATCCCGCGGAGCGTATCTCCTTGCGGAAGCTGCATCAGCAGCCACCCTACCGCATTCGCCAGATATGTCGCAGTCATCCACGTTCCTTTTGCCGTCGGAAAATACTGTGCATTCCCAAGGCTATAGCACGTATCCGTAATGTCTAAACCCTGGTTGATTTTCGTAAGCGGATAAAATGCAAGGAAGACCAGAAAGAGGCCGTCCTCTATATAGTTACGATATTTTTGATATAAACGCGTTATTTTCTCCATTTTCTATGAATACCCTCAAATAAATAAGCTCTCACAAAATCCGTCACTGTCCCCACCAGATATACCAATAAAATACAGACAAACATATGCGGGATAAACATCCAAGTCTCCCGTACTTTCTCTATTTGCAGCCAACCCATCCATTCATATCTGACAAGTATATGCTCATGCAAGAGGTAAACGCCAAATGTATACGGCGCTAACCGCCTAATCATCTCCGCCGCCTTTCCTTCCCGTATCTGTATATTCTTAAATGCTGCGAAAAGACCGACGGAAGCAAGCAGGACAAATACATGATTATATGAGTAAAGCTGCTCCTCATAATATGACAGCTTCCCCGTCCGCTCCACAATCATCCCTATGATCGCTGAAAACGCCCAAATGCCAAAACACATGAGCATATAGAGGCAAAACCCATTTTTCTTTCTGTCCAGCCATTCTATGCCAAAGCGACGCCAATATGCCGCGATCAGGAAAAGACATAAAAACCAGCCGTAATCATACCCTGCCTGATCCATGACAAGAGATACCGGGACTACGCTCTTTTCGACAGCGAAAAACAACAGCAAAACGGCAATAATCCTTTGCAACGTCTTCTTCTCCAGTTTCTGGACGCCTGCTGCCAAAACCGGCGCAAAAATATACATATACAAATACGCCGTCGCAAACCAGTAGTGTTCCGTCCCGATCGGCAATAAAAAGCCAATCCAATCATACAATCCTAAATCTCCCCACGCCACGGCGCCGGTCCCAATCATAACAAGGGGGATCAAAAGCGAATAAAACAAGATTTGTGCAAGCAAAGACACAATACGCTTTGGCTGCCACCACGCGCCGGCTAAGAAAAAACCGCTAAGTAGCACATAGCAGTTGATCAGGGGAATACATAATGCTTTCAAAAGCTGCATCACAAAATAAAGCGGCGACCAGCCCCGGCCGCTATATTGGGCCACATCGCCCTTGATCATATAATGCAGCGCTATAATTGCCAACATCGCCACAATCCGCAGCAATTCAAAATTTGCCTGCCGCTTAGAGGCAATTGCCTGCCCTTTGGAAGCCATATAACCCCCCCTTCCACAGCAATCTTCTCTCTCTGCTTCCTATCTTTCTTATTACTTCTCTGTCTCTCTTATTACTTCTCTGTCTCTCTTTTTACTTCTCTGTCTGCCTTTTTGTTTCTCTGTCTCTCTCTTTACTTCTCTGTCTCTCTTTTTACTTCTCTGTCTGCCTTTTTGCTTCTCTGTCTCTCTTTTTGTTTCTCTTCGTCTGTCTCTTACTACTTTTCTTTGAAAATCCACCATTTGCTTAGGAAATAATTCGTCAAGATCACAATAGTCTGGCCGATTAGTTTTGCAATACGGGAAGGGATGCCCATCAAATCTACCATGAAATACATCAGTAAAAGCTCAAGTACTTCCGTAGCGATCCTCGCTCCGATGAAAGATATGAATTCCTTCAATAGGCTAGACGCTTCTGCATTCTTGCTCTTAAAGACAAACGTGTGATTCGTCCAGTATGCGAAAACAACCGTCAGAACCCACGAAAGCGCTGTTGCGAGCAGATAATGCATGTGCAGCACTGATTCAAAAACGTCATATAAAACATAGTTCAACACAAACGCTAGAAAGCCAAATATCAAATAATTAAACCCTTCTTCGTGTTTCTTATACAAATCCAAGCAATACCGAAACAATGCCTTCATTCCCGTTTCCAGTCCTTTCTCTCTTAACGCGCTCTTAACGTTCCCTTGACGCTTTCCCGTTCTCAATCCGGTACACCATATCACACTTTTCTATCGTCTGTAGCCTATGTGCAATAATAATCAAAGTCTTGCGCCCATGGAGCCTGTTAATGGATTCCATGATTGCCGCTTCCGTATCATTATCCAATGCGGATGTCGCTTCATCTAACACCAATACTTCCGGGTCTTCGAACAGCGCCCTTGCAATACCGATACGTTGTCTCTGCCCGCCGGAAATACGGATGCCTCTCTCTCCAATGCTCGTATCAAGCCCCTCCGGGAGCCCCTTTACAAACTCATCTAGCTGCGCTTCTTTTAACGCCTGCCACACTTTCCCATCATCAATATCTTCCTCCGCATACCCGAAAGCGACATTTTTACGGATAGATGCATCTATCATGAAAATAGACTGCGGAATATAGCCAATGTTCTTTAACCATTCCCGGTAATGTTCCCTCACTTCCACACCGTCCGCCAGGATCTCACCGCTTTGTAACTGCAATAACCCTAAGAGAATGTCCACCACCGTCGTCTTACCAGAGCCGGAAGTCCCGACGATGCCTACGCTCTTTCCAATCGGTATTTCCATATCCGCCTTGTCAAAGATCAGAGTTTCCGTATTCGGATATTTATAAGTGATGCCTTTTAATACGATCTTTTCTTTGATATCTAACTTCTCTACTTCTATTTTCTTCCGGTACGTGTCCGCTTCGTAATCTATGCTCTCGTCCCGGATCTCTTCCTGCAAATTATCGCTGACCCCCATGAAAAACGGCTCGAAATAGGCGATAGACGTCAAATGGTTGTTAATCCTGTTCGCACAAGGGATCAGACGCATTGCAACAAGCGCGAGCAACGTTATCTGCGGCATAATATCAATCACCCCGGTACCGCTAAGAAGCTGCGCCAGCATATATAGAACCATGCCTGCAATCGCCACAGTCTCAATTAACAGCCTCGGCGTCGCATTATACAGATTATAACGCTGCACCGCACTGACATAGCCTGCGCCGCATTTAGAATATTCATTGATAAAATAATTCTCCCGGCAGGCAATCTTAATCTCTTTAATCCCCATGACAGACTGGTCTATCCATTTATACAGCCCGCTGTAGAAATCCTGGTTCTCTTCCCCGGCCCGTTTCATAATCGGCTTCAAAACACACTTGATGACCAAAAGGACAATGACTAACAATGCCGTGACCGTAATGCTCATCCAGACATCCGTCACAAGGCTTACCGCCGCCAGACAGATAAATACGATACATTCGCTGGCGAGCTGTAACAATGCAAGAATCAGTCCGTACATATTATTGACGTCCGATGTGATGCTCCTTTGGATGACCGCCGTATCTGCATTCAGATAATACTCATAAGGACGCTGCATGAAATTAATCATCATCCTTCTCGATGTTGCGAATTGATTGGTATATACAAATTTCAACTGAATTTTCTGCTGAAAGAACAAGAAGATATTTTTCACGGCAAAGATAACGACCAATGCTGACATGACAAGGATCATCAAATCCCTCGTATTGTCAATTTGGAATATCTGGCAGATCACCTGTAAATATACATGGTTCTCCACGGCATTTTCTTCTAAGACAACGTTCATGACCGGCATAATCGAAGATACGCCAAGCGTTTCAAGGATTGCGCCTATTAACATGATGATAATGAGGAACAGCATTTTCCTCTTCTGCTTCTTGTCCAATAAGACCATTAACTTCTTATATATCTTCTTCATTTTGCACTTTCACCTTTAAATTCACAGATTCCCTATTTTACCACAGCTACGTCTATTAGTCAAAGCGCCTCATTCTGCCTATGCAGCTCCGGAGCCTCATATTGATCCAGGAAATCTTCACCTAAGAATAACACTTCCTTCGCAAATTGGATGCCGTTCGGCACAGTCAGGACAGATATGACCCTACGGAAACATAACCCTGGAATGAAATTCATGATCTCCATCGGGAACTTACCGCTCAAGACAATATGCTCCGGGAATTCCTGCTGATAATCCAGTATGTCCCGTGGATGCGGCTTAATCAGTATCTGTCCCTTTCTCCCGTCAACCGTCCCGTATTCTTCAATAATATCCGAGAAAATACGCTTCCTCACGTCTAAATCACACAATGGCTCCGAAAGCACCAATATCTTATCCTGCGCTCCCGTATCTAACTTATGCTGCAATTCATCCATATCTTCGATAAACAGATGGATCAGAAGATCCTTATCTGCTTGCGATAAATGAGTGACAAGTTCTGCGCGAGGCTGCTCTATATATTTTTTACAAGGGAAAGGGACAACGCTTTTATCATTGATTTCCATATCCAGACAGTACTTCCCATACCCATTCTGGATGAAAATCAGATTACGCGCCGCCATCCACGCCTTCAATTCAAAATGCCCTTTATTGTCATACCTTGCCGTATCGTAATATTGGATACAGTTCAAACCGTCTTCTACCGCATGATAATATATTTTCCGATAGCTCAAATAATAACCAATCGGATCGGAATCACAGAAAACGTATATATCATGATACTGCTTAAAATCAACCGGAACATATGGCTCCTGTAGCTTCCCCAGCATTTTCGTATATTTCATGCGCGCAAGCATGTTTAAGAAAAGATTCCCCCTGTCTTTATGATATTTCTGTAGCTGCGGGAAAGAGACATCCTCCTTTTCCTCGAAAAGAAAGACTTCCTCGAACAGACCGCACTTTTTCGCCCTAACTTGCAAATTGCCGAAATCATTCGACATCGTGCTAAGGACAAGTGTCGCATGTCCCTGCTTTTCTTTTGGGAGAAATAATTCTTTCAGACATGCTACATAGACATGATAAAACGTATGACACACGTAGATTCTTTCTTTCCGTCCCATAACAACATTTTGTTCATTCCTGTTGTTTCTGTTGCTTCTATTATTTCCCTCGTCACTGTTAGTTACATTATTTCCGTTATTTCTTTTTATCCTATCTTGTGCCTCTTTCATAACGCGCATCATTCCTTTTTTAGAAAATCCGTTTGACAAGCCTTTTCCATCCTGTCAGCCTATAGACATCTTACCACTTCATTCCATCATGGACAATATAGAAACGCAATCATATCAAATCCGCACAGAGCAAGGCATAATAATATAAGGAACACTATTATGACGAGCGTAGCCATCAGATGCTTTCTTCCTATTTCCCGCATTCTTCTGACAAAGAACCCTATCGGAAGCAAAGCAATCAGCAACCATATAAACAGTGAAATCAGGCCTACAATCCATGCCACCCCATCATTTGCCATACCGTCATATTGATAAATCAGGCCTGTGACCTCACTAAATATCATTGTCAGCCATATAGGGCTGACAAAACACATAATGGCGCTCCACGCGCCTATTATTACATAAAAGACTTTTTTCAATCTAATAGCCATACCTTTCTCTTAGCTTGCAAACTTTGGGGACAAGACGCTATCAGCGTCGGCACAAATTCGCGGTTGAAACATCTTTGCTTTTTCAACCTAACCTCCATCCCGGAACATTTACGCAACGGGGCATCGCAAATTTAAAGAATGAAAAGAACTTTAACCTTTCTCAATGATAATAACAAGCTTTCCCTCTTCTTCCATAATCCTGCCGGAAAGCTTTTCCCGTTCTAGCCACTTTAAGTCTTTACTGTCAGTGAAAATGGTAGGTTCCGTATTTATTATCCTCCCATTCTCTGACTCGGCATTGTTTTCAACAAATAAACGGCATGGCTCATTTCTGCAATCACGCCCCTCTAACATGTATCTGGCTGATAAGCTTATCCTTTGCCCCGGGCCTATGATCTGCGTATCCACTCCGCCTTTGAGGATGGTCCCGTTGAAGAACGCTCCCTCACAATATCCATCAAACAATACCATCCGCACCGTGGCATCCCCGCATACGGCTTCATTGGTTTCTAAAATATGAATATAGAGCCTCAAAACCTCCATATATCTGCACCTTCCTACTGCCGATTTTAGATAATGGCATTCCTTGATCCGAAGTTCTTGTCAGTTAAATAAATCCGTAAATATCATGAAAAGGTTTCCTTTGATAAAAACATCGGAAACCTTCAACTTTAAATATGTATATTTATTCTATCAAATCTATAAGCAATTACTTTTTTCTTCACCTAATCTATCATTAATCTCAACAAATTGTATAAAACATTTCTCCTGAACCAAGTCAAAAAATTCCTCAAGAACTGCTGTTATATCCTCCCTCGCAATCTTAGGGTTAGAAACGTCCGGCATCATCATGCCATCCATTCTGCTAATCATAATGATATTCTTCATTTTATGAAGCAAAATCCGTAACTGCATCTTTGTATCTGCATCAATGCTTTCTTCATTCATTAGGCTATTCGCTACGCGGGAAAAATAAAATAGCACACTTGTCATCGCATCAGTCCTAGCTCTATGGGCATGTTCCTTAACTGCAAAAGCCTGCTGCATAATCTCATGTTCTTCGCTACAGTTTGCCATCTTCCGAAAATGAAAGAGTGAATCCCTGAAATTAGTATAACAAGTTACAGGAATTCCTTTCTTCCCAACTTTAGCATATTTTTCATATTCTCTCAGATAATCTGCGCTTCCAATAATTTCATCCGTGTAAATATTCTGACAAAGACTTTCCTTATCAGTCATTTGCATTTTAAAATAAGCACCCATTATATGTATCCCTTTTCTATTATAAACAATACTGTTCTATGAATGCATTTTCCACACACGCTATTTCATCCTTAGATATAATCACTGGCTGCGCTTTGCACAAATATCCGCCTCTGCTCTCCACTGCCGGAAGCATTACTAAAGGTCCTTTCTCAGCTTCTGCAAGTAATTTTTCATATCTTTTCTCAAAATCTTTAATCATATCCCATTCACCATCTCTTCTTTTTCCCTCACCCGAGAAATTAAATACGGATAGATTGATAAATGCATCTCAAGGGTTTGGACATCTTCCTGTTCTAGGGTCTTATAGTACTTCTCTATTTCTTCTATATAGTTAATTTCAGAATTTATTCCTTTTAATTCCTCTATAAACGATTTTAGTAATTCTTCTTTCTTTTCCCTGCATTGAGCCTGAAATCTAATTTTTTCTATTGCCTCAGTTTCTTTCATTTCATATTTTTCCTGATTGGCCTCATATTCATTCCTGATTTTACAAAAAGAATCAAAAACTTTTCGAAACCCATTAGGAAAATAGCAATTTTTATAATTTTCCATACAAATTATCCCAGCAACATTATGGCTAATCAATTCGTCAAGCGCCATAATCATATGTTCGTAATCATGCATCTTTCTGTGCCCTTTCAGTATATATTATATGTCTCAATTAATCAACTGTTATTTATCCAGCTATATTGGCAATTCTCACAGACATATTGAATTGTCCCAAATTCCTCTTCTGAAGATACTACCGAAACAGAATTTACTGGTACAACGCGTTTACAATGACTGCAATAAATCCCACTACTTTGCAAATCAATTTTTAACCCAACCTCCCCCGGAATGACACGCGTTATGCCCTTTTCTTTCACATATTCATTTAATTTTCGCACTACTTTCATTCTATAATCACCGTTATTACAACAGAACTCGGATGCAATTGCAATACGGAATTGTTGGTCTCCTCCTTTTAACAGATGCAGGCTTCCGTCATATCCCAAATGTGAATTTTTTTGTTTTGTTCCTCTTACATCTTTCTCATATATATCGCTTATATGAAAAATTAAAATATCGCATTCTTTCATAAATTCCATAATTTCTGGAAAAAATCTCGTATCAGAAGTATATCCAACAATAAGGTCTTTCTCATCTATCTCCACCTTGTATTTAATCCCATATGATTTTCCTTCTAGCATATGTCTAGTTTCCAAAGCTGAAATATATACCTTTTCATTTAATTGTGTCCATTCCCTGCACTGTGACAAAAGATTGCTCTTTTCTATTATCTCTTTATTATTTTCCTGCGTGCTTTCATCTAACCACCAGTCTATTTCATGAACCTTGCTTTTTATCCCATGGAAAAAGTTCTTATAAAATTTCACTTGGCTATTATAATACCGATTAATATCATGCAATAGTGCGGAAATAGTACCAACGTCCGCATTATGGTCTAAATGATTATGTGTCACTATTACTGCATTAATATCCTCAATAAATATTCCCTGTTTATGCATGGAATCCACAAAGCCAATTCCTGGATCAATGGCTATGCCATAACCACCCACATTAAGATAGAATCCTCCACCAGTACAAGCGCTTTCAAATGTCGCAGAGTAAATCGCTGGCGTCGTTGAAGAAAACCCTTTTAAGCAAATTAATGTATTATTGATTCTTCGATAAGATTTTACACTCTTATATGACGACAAATAATAATAAAGCTGACTTTTTCCTGAAAAATAATTTTTCAATTCAAGCGGCAGCGGCCTTTCTTCCTTTTTCCCTTGTAACACTTTGTAAAATTCCCCTGCACAGCCTTTACACGATACGCATAATCCACACAAACCTGCTTTAGTACCAGCTACTTTTGCAGCTTCTTGCATATTAGACTCTTCTTTTCGTAATTCATGCTGAAATACTTCGATATGCAATGGCATATGCACTTTATCACTAGCATAAAACTGTGCAATTATCTTACTGATTTCTATCTTACACTCGTTTTCCTTTATAATATCGCACTCATTCTGCACCACACTGTAATATTTCTCTAATATAACATCCCATAACCCAGATAGACAGGTATTCATTTTCCAAATCTCCATTTTTTTACACTATTCTACACTATTTTACAATACTTGTCATCCAGAATCTGTGTATATGACTCAAACTCTCAGTTGAAAAAAAAATTCTACCATGCTATTCTGATAGTGCAAAGATTTATCAGGAAAGGACGTGAAATGCTTATGCAATTTATGCGAGGTAAATACTCGGTGCAGTTTTAAAAACTGATAACGGATTGCATCGAGGTTATTACCACTTTTATTCATTATGTTATCAGATAACTGCACCGGTTCGTAGAAGCACCAAACAGTGAATACGAAAAGGAGTAGGAAAATGATGAATAACAAAGAAATCGTAAATAGCAAAAAAATCATAAATAACGAAGAAACAATAAATAACGAAGAAATTAAAGCATTGTCGAAAGAAGCATTATTAGAATCCTGGTTACAGGAAGAGGAAGCGGCGCATATCCACGGATGGGATTTCTCACATATAAAAGGGAAATTTAAAGAAGAACATGACCTCCCCTGGAACTATACCCAGATTGTCAGGCATTATTTACAACCAAAAATGAAGCTGCTTGATATCGATACCGGTGGCGGCGAGTTTCTGTTATCCCTAAGCCATCCGTATCGCAACCTTGCCGCAACGGAAAACTATCCGCCTAATGTCGCCCTATGTAGGGAAAAGCTTCTGCCATTAGGCGTTGATTTCAGGGTAGCGGATGATAGCTACAACCTTCCTTTTGACGACCAAAGCTTTGATATTATTATAAATCGACACGGAAATTTCAGGCCTGATGAAGTATGGCGCGTCTTAAAGCCCGGCGGCATCTTTATTACGCAGCAAGTGGGAGCGGAAAACGACAGAGAGCTTGTAGCGCTTCTGTTAAATGAAATCCCTTCACTCCCATTCCCGGAACAATATTTAAAAATAAACCAAACAGCGCTGGAATCCGTCGGCTTTTCTATCTTAGAGGCCGAGGAAGCTTTCCGTCCAATCCAATTTTGGGATGTAGGCGCGCTTGTTTGGTTTGCCCATGTCATTGAATGGGAATTCCCGGGTTTCACTGTAAAAGATTGTCTGGATAATCTCTATCACGCACAGGAGCTATTAGAACATAAAGGCGTCATCGAGGGAACAATCCACCGCTTTCTTCTGGTCGCAAAGAAAAGAATCATAGAAATGGAGCCGTAGCCTCATGGAAACACTTCCAACTCCCTATTTTGTAATTGACGAAACCATTTTACAAAAATACTATCATATGTTGACCGAATCATTACAGGCAAACTGGGACAATTATCTGGTCGGCTATTCGTTCAAGACCAATTCCCTGCCATGGCTTGTCTCGTTCGTGAAAAGAAACGGCGCTTATGCGGAAGTTGTTTCCGAAGATGAATACTTACTTGCCCGGTATCTCGGGTACGAAAACCATGAGATCATTTATAATGGTCCTTATAAAAGCGAATCTTCTTTCCGGGATATCCTGCTTGCCGGCGGTTATGTCAATCTAGATTCCAAACTGGAATTATCTTGGCTTAAAAGCCTGGCATCCGAGTATCCCGGACAGACATTCGCTGTCGGCATCCGTGCCAATTTTGATTTAGAGAAAATGTGCCCTGGCGAAACTACAATGGGCGAAATCAGCGGACGTTTCGGCTTTTGTTATGAGACTGGTATGTTTGCCGATGCTTTAGGACAATTGCGGAAAATCCCCAACGTTAACATTGTAGGATTGCACCTGCATTCTAGCAGCAAGTCGCGCAGTGTGGACATTTTCCGTTCCATTGCGAAAATGGCATGCCAGCTACAGCAAGAATTCCACCTGTCTTTATCCTATGTTGATTTAGGAGGCGGCTACTGTGGCGGTATGAAGGGCAGGCCGGAATATCCGGATTATTTTCCGGCAATCGCACAAGAATTGTCAAAATGCTTTTCTCCTGCGGAAACGAAACTGATCGTAGAGCCAGGCATTTCCCTGATTTCAAAATGCACCACTTTTGTCACTTCCGTCTTTGATGTCAGGGACATCAAAGGCTCCCGGTATGTCATGACGGATGGGAGCCGTTTTAATATTGATGCAACGATGATTAAGACCTCCCATCTTTTCCATACAGATTACGCTGAAAGCGAAATGCCGCCCGAACAGAGACGCATCATGGAAGAACAAGTCATCAGCGGTTATACATGTATGGAATGTGACAGAATGTTCTTGCATGAAAATGCGCCGGAGCTTTTACCGGGAGACCGGATCATCTATGAAAATGTAGGCGGCTATACGATGAGCTTAAACCCTCTTTTCATACAATATTTCCCTCCGGTATATGTCCGGCAGGAAGAGACGCTTATCCAGGTACGCCGGAAATGGACGCCGGAAGATTATGTGAGGGGAAGCCTGTTATCATAAGCGCAAGCTCGGCATCTTGCGCTGCAAGAATGTCACCGTATTGTAAGAGGCAGGCCGTGGAAAAGGCATTCTCCGCATAAAATCGAAATTTTACCAAGCGGAGTCATGGAGGTTCGTATGAATATTTTAATCGCAAGCTGCGGTACCAGAAATAAATTAATACAGTATTTCAAAGAACAAAATAATGGCATCGGTAAAGTCATCGGTACGGATTGCAGTATCTATGCGCCCGCACTTTATGAAGCAGATAGCCATTATATCGTCCCTCGCATGGATGCACCGGATTATTTGGAATCCCTATTGACAATCTGCCAGAAGGAGCACATAAGCGCAATTCTTCCCTTGCAGGAGGACGAACTCTTCCTTACCGCTTCCAATAAGGCGCAATACCAAGCTGCTGGCGTTATGCCTATCATATCTTCACAGGATACCATAGAGTTATGCCGTGATAAATATGCCTTTTATCAACACCTTCGGCAGCATGGCCTTCCTGCCCTGGTAAGCGCAAAAGGCTTTGAAGAATTTAAAGGGTTCTATGAAGCCGGAGAAATCAGCTTCCCAGTCTTCATCAAGCCTGTCCGCGGATGCGGCAGCATTGGCATTCAGAAAGTGGAACATATGGAGCTCTTATCCGTACTTTGCCAATACAGTAAGGAAGAAATGCTCATCCAACAATATGCAGACGGTGAAGAATACGGCGCAGATATCTATATTGATCTGTTTTCCCACGAGCCTGTTTCCATTTTCGTCAAGAAAAAGCTGCGGATGCGCGCCGGAGAGACGGAAAAATCTATTTCCGTAAAAGACGACGCTTTATTCTCTCTCATCAAGAAGACACTGGCTTCCCTTTCCCTGTCAGGCCCTGTTGACATGGACATATTCCGGGTGGACGGCAAATACTATATTTCCGAAATCAATCCCCGTTTTGGCGGCGGCTACCCGCATGCCCACGCCTGTGGGGCAAACTTTCCCGCGCTCATCGCCAACAATATCATGGGAAAAGAAAATGCAGACACCACCTACAATTATGAAGAAGGCATCTGCATGTTGAAATATACGGATTTGATCACTTTAAACTTATAAATATGCCGGGGTTTTGGCACAGGCATGCTTAAGGCAACTTCATAACAGCGTCCGCAGGCGCGCTGCCTTAGGCAAACATCCCCCAGGTAAGGGGCGTACCCTTTTCTATATCTTTTAGAGCCACCTTGCCCAAGACTTCTTCATAGTACATCGTATGAATGCCATATCCCGGACGGATAGAACGAATATTCTCCGGCGTCAGTTTCTCTCCCGCCACAATCTTTTTCACAACGAATAAGGAACGGGAACCGCTTCTTTCTTTTTCCTGCTTCTCCGTAAGCGCATAAGCGGACACACCTAACGCTTTCTCCACAATCCGGATGTTATCCACCATTTCCTTGAATTCCCCAGGTTCCATGGAAAATGCCCCATCCGGCCCTCCATCCGCGCGCCGCAACGTCAGATGCTTCTCTACCATCCTCATGCCAAGTGATACGGCCCCGACAGGGACAGCACTGCCCATGGAATGATCGGACAGCCCCACCATACAATCATATGTCGCCGCCAATGTCGGAATCATGGCAAGATTGATCTCCTCATAAGGCGTCGGATAGGCGGAAACGCATTTTAACAGCATGACCTCCTCGTTCCCTTCCTCTTTGCATACCCGAAGCGCCCGCTCGATATCCTCCAGATGCGCGATACCAGTCGCAAAGATCACAGGTTTATGCAGCGCTGCGATCTTCCTAATCAGAGGAATATCGTTGATTTCATAAGACGCAACTTTATACGCCGGCATATCGCATTCTTCCATAAAGTCCACGGATGCAAAATCAAACGGAGAGGAAAAACACTCCATCCCCAGGCTTTGTGCGATTTCTTTTAGCTTCGGCTGCCACTCCCATGGTGTTGAAGCCTCCTCATACAGCTTATATTCCGTCATGCCGTCCCAGAGCCCCCCATGGATCTGGAAATATTCATTATCACAATCAAGCGAAAGACTGTCCGCCGTATAGGTCTGTAGCTTAATAGCATCCGCGCCGGCCTCTTTCGCCGCATGGATGATCTCTACCGCCCGCCCGTAATCATGCAGATGGTTCCCGGACAGCTCTGCCACGCACATAATTGGGTGCCTAGCACCTATCATTTTATTTCCAATTGCAAATTCCTTTTTCACACTAATCTCGGTTCCTTTCTCTCCGTATCAGAGCAGTTCACTGCGTTTAAGCCATATCCCGGCTCAGCAGAGAGACTGTTGCATCCTATGGTACTTAAGCTCTGCGATCTCCCAGTCCTCTATATTATCTATATCCTGTACTTCCAATTCGCTCACCACCATCGGCACCATATGCGGTAAATCCGTCGTCCCATATTCCATAAAAGGCTTTGTCCGGCAGCAATAGAACTGTCCACAATCATGATAATAAGGCTCTAAATCCTGGGAACGGCTCTTTGCATACTCCGGCCATTTCATCCGCAGCTCTCCCTGCTCATTCAAGATCATGCACCGCTGCGGCGGATAGGAGAAGGCCACGACAGGCATAACCGAATCGGCATGCTCTAATAAGGCCATAGCCGCTTGTAGCTTTTTCGCAGTAACAAAAGGCGCGGTAGGATATAAGCAACAGAAAGCCTCAAATTCCCTCCCCTGTTGTTCGTACCACTTTAATACCTCCATAATGACATCGTCCGTAGACGCATAATCACTTGCCGTTTCATCACTTCTCATAAAAGGGACTTGTGCGCCCGCCTTTCTGGCGATCCGGGCAATCTCCTCATCATCAGTAGATACCATGACTTCAGTGAAAATATTGGCGGCAAGCGCCGCTTCTATGGAATATTCCATGATCGGCTTACCGCAGAACTCTTTGATATTCTTACGGGGAATCCGCTTGCTTTTGCCCCTTGCCGTAATCATGGCAATGGATGTTCCTTCTATCATTTCATTCGTCCTTTCCTTTTCTTGCTACTATATCACCTGTTTTTAGTATATCGGAAAGAATAGATAAGTCAAGTAACAGAGCCTCTTAAGCATTTTTAGAGAAATTGCTATCAAAGCCATACGCGATAAGCCTTATTCCTTATCCCCATCTGCCAGGATAATGTCAAATATGGCATCTTCTATTACTTTCACACATTCATCCAATTTTTTTAGGATATCATTTCCCCAGAAATGAATGACTGTCCATCCTGCGAATAATAATTCTTTATCTTTTTCCCCATCCCGTTCTATGTTCCTCTGGATTTTCTTCACCCAGTAATCGGGATTTTTGCCATTTTCCAGTTTTGGTTTTAACGTTTCCCAGTCCTTCCCATGGAAAAACTCACTGTCACAGAATATCGCGATTTTATATTTGGTCAGCACAATATCAGGCTTCCTCGGCAAGTCTTTACAATTCTTCCGGTACCGATAACCTCTGCGCCAAAGCTCTTTCCGGAGCGCCAGCTCAATACTAGTATCTTTCCCATGTATGCTGCTCATATTTTTATGGCTTTTCTCCGTTACTTCCCCGTGGAAGCGCGGGACTTTGGTGCTGCTTGGCTCTTTTGTCATCATTTATCCCTGCCTCTATTATACACGCCACATTCCATGACAAGATTATCCTTCTTCCCATTCTTCTTCATAACAATTCTCGTTATACGCTGCAAAGGCTTCCTGGCTTTCTCTATCCATTTGGCTATTGTACAGTTCTTTCTCTTGTGCGCTTAGCGAGTTAGAGAACTTTTGAAAAGTTTCTAGATTCATTTCCTGTATCAGTCCCAGCCTAAATGAACCGGGCACTATTTTCCCCTCACTGTCCCGATCATACAGATGCATATTCAGCACTTCTCTATTGAAGGACGCAATACTTTCCTGCGCTTTTCTTTGATCTTCATACGATTTCTTAACGCTCTCTCTATACTCCTTCACATATTTCTCATAATTCTCATCCCCAAAATAGCTTTTCCAATCCGTATTTTTATGGCTAATGCCTCCGTTTTTTCCTCTCTTTATTGCCACAGCGCGCCTCCCATTATCATATCGTTTTTACTAAAATGCCGTACAGGCGCCCGCTCCTTTGCGCATAATTTGAACTGGCGCTAAAATCAGCGGGTTCCATACATTTTCCCATTTATGATAATCGACTTATCAGGAAATAGCAATCACTTCCGGTCATTTTCTTTATTAATACAAATATGCTTCCCTTGCCATGCCCATCATTACCCTCGTTATCGTCCCACTATCATCCTCGCCATTACCATTGCCCATACTTTGTCCGCCGTTTAAGGGCAAATCGCCCGCCGGAACAAAATCCATGTACTTAGGAAATAACAAGACAGCAACATGGCAAGAATCCCGGCAGTTATGAAAATCTGCGGCATTAATGTGCCAAATCCGATATAAGCTGAAATTTCCACACTCACCGAACTGATAAAATAGGCCACAATTACGATTGCCGCCAAAATCGCTACTGTCACCGGCAATCCAAACCATACCCCTAACTGTTTTAAGACAAGGCTCCCAATATCCTTTTCCTCCACGCCGAGCTTCCGCAATACGCCGAAACGGTATTGGTAATGCCCGGCGTCTAAGAGCTGCTGCAAAGAAAGGATCGTCAGGCAGATGACCATCAATACGACACCCCCATAGATCATGACCGCTTGTAAGACAAACATATTTGCTTTCGTATCATTAACTTGCAAAGTTTTCATACGTAAATCCGCACCGCTATCTCCCTCCTCCGGATATTCTAAGTAGAAAATATCTTGTAGCGCACTGGCCTCCGCATAGGTAATGTTTTCTTTCGTCATAATATAGCGGTTACGCATAACAGGAAGCAATCCCTTGCATATTTCATCGGGAAATACCAATAGCACATCCGTGTATAAATTATAAACTGTCTCCCCAATAGCCTCTGTATAATAAGCTTGCCTTGAAAGCGCCAACTCTCCGGCATCCGTCTCTACGGCTGTATGCGCCTGCAAATACTCATTCCTCTCTTCTTGCGTTGCAATCGACTGCCACTGGGTCGTGAATTCATCTTCCGCCAACGAAATCGTTTCATATCCTAACATCTTCCGGATTTCATTATAGTCGCTTAAAGAAATAGCCACCGCAGGGAAATCCCATTTCACCCGCTTGTGGAAATCCGTTCTTTGAGGCAAGTATAAATTAAAAATACGATCGTATGCCGCTTCTATCTCATGTTCTGCCAAGAAATCCGATACAATTGAATAATTGCCTCTTGGAAGCTTTTCTTCATCATAAATCTGGTTATACCATGTGAAAATCTGCACATCATATTTTGCGCGTACATCCAGAAACCCGGATGCCCATCCTACGAGAACCGGAGCCGCCATGAATAAGAAAACCGCCAACGCCAATGTCATACTGATTAACGTCATCGTCTTATTCGTCGTAGATAATTTCGAGATGATTTGTCCCCAGAAGAAGAGATTCTGCCCATGGTACTTATGTTCCGGCGACATTTCCTTAAAAGCGAGCAAGACGCGGCTTGCCAGATAAATAACGGCACAAATTATGAACAATAAATTAGCCAGGACAAAAATGATATACTCGTCAGTCGATTCAGGATTAAGCACAATATAATACCGTCTTATTATAAACGGCACGCCGCATGCGCAAATTGCGTTGAAAACCGCGCATATAAGCAAAGCGATGACCAATATAGGAAATCCGGGCCCCCCGTCCCCTCCTCCGTCTATGCGTCCACCGGACATTCTCCGTACGAAAAGCCGCCATATCATAGGTACTAGCAGCGTAATCGCAGGCAATAGCATATTGCCCCAGAATACGATCTTCACCAACATCCCGAAGCGGCTGTCATAATAGAAATAATATTTCCGAATGCCTGTCACAAGCATCCAACAGGTAAACAATTCAAACAAGATAATGACGACCGGCATCTGGAGGCTCTTTTTCAGAGAAGGTTCATTTTCCCTGTCCGCTAAAAGCATATCAATCACTTGCAGTTTCCTGATCGAATGAATATGGAACATCCCCACCACAATAAAACTGCAACAGAAAAAAGCGACCGTAAGAAATACCGTATCCGGGAACAGCGTCCAGGCTATCTGATAACTTTTCCCATAAGAAGTAAGCAGCATTGCTGTAATAAACTGAGAGGTAAATACACCAATGGCAATGCCGATAGCAATCGCAAGCAGCCCCATTATAAATGTCTCTGCAAAAAACAGCATACCAATTGTCTTCTGCTCCATCCCCATAATGGATTGCACCGCAAACTCCTTCTGCCTCTGCTTGAGCATATAAGAATTGACATAACGGATTAGGAACAGCAGTAATAAGGTAACTGCGCAAATCGCCATCTTCATGCCATCGCCCAAAATCCGGAACTCATATGCCGTCCCTATATCCGGCTGATAATATCTACTGGAAATAGACAAAAAAGAATAAAATAGCGCGACAGAAATCGTCATAGTCACGATATAGATCAAATAATCTTTTACTGACTTTCTGGCATTCTTAAGAACAAGCTTCACATACATGACTCTCTCCCCCTCCTATCATTGTCAGGACATGCAAGATTTTCTCGAAAAACGCCCGCCTGCTGTCACTGCCTTTATGGAGCTGTGTGAAAAGCTCCCCGTCCTGCAAGAAAAGAATACGCCCGGCATAACTAGCAGTAAATGCATCATGCGTCACCATCAGTATCGTCGCTCCAAGCTGCTCATGGATCTTCTGCATCGTAGAAAGCAGCATCTGCGCAGAATGACTGTCGAGCGCGCCCGTAGGCTCATCTGCCAAGAGCAGTTTGGGATGATTGATAATTGCCCTTGCACAGGCACAGCGCTGCTTTTGCCCGCCTGATACCTGATAAGGATATTTCTCCAGAATATCACCGATATTCAGTTTTTTGGCGATTTCCTTCACACGCGCCTCCACATCTTTTGCCGGGACTTTATTGATCGCCAACGCCAATGCGATATTTTCTGAAATTGTCAGCGTATCTAGAAGATTAAAATCCTGGAACACGAACCCCAGGTTCTCCCTCCTAAACCGCGCCAGCTCTTTAGGCTTAATCTCCGTAATGTCACGTCCCTCTAAACAAATATGCCCTGCACTGACCGTATCAATCGTAGAAATACAGTTTAACAACGTCGTCTTGCCGGAGCCGGAAGCCCCCATAATAGCCAGAAATTCTCCTTCCTTGACAGAAAAACTAATATCCTTAATCGCCTGGGTAATATTTCCCTCATTCCCATAATACTTCTGGATATGCTCTATCTGTAAAATCGTGCCCATATCGCTTCCTCCGTTTCTTTTTCTTATATAAACAAATTGTACGGAACATATGCTTTTCATTGTATCAGATTTCCTTACAAAGTTCTTACAGAAACGTAAGAAGTGCAGGGTTTGTTATCCACTATTGTACCCATACGGGTAATTTTTTTAACCACTCATACGACATTGGATTCCATATACCATTTCATCTGCATCGAATATAATTTTTTATACTCTCCTTCTTCCTGTAAAAGTTGCTCATGTGTCCCGTCCTGCACTATTTTTCCGTTCTTCATGACCAGTACCCTGTCCGCCAATTTTGCAAGAGCCATCCTATGTGTTACTATGATAGCTGTTTTGTCGCCAGAATACTCATGGATTTTCTCAAACAGCTTTGATTCTTCAAGCGGATCTATCGCTGAAGTCGGCTCGTCCATGATCATCAGATTACAGTCCCGGTATATCCCCCTGGCAATGGCTATTCTCTGCCATTGTCCGCCGGAAAGCTCTCTTCCGTCAAATTCTCTTCCGAGCATAGCGCCAATTCCATCTTTGTCTAAATGTATATCTACATTATTGCATATCTTTTCAATACCTTTATCACTGGTGTTTTTCCCCATATCACTAATGGTAATATTGTCCTTTATGCTCATCCGATATTGCACAAACTTTTGAAATACCGCAGAAATGCCGATACGTTTTTTTCCCTTTACGGAAGTCTCTTTGGCGCCGCTTATGTTAAAAACGATATCTCCTTGACAGGGGGCATACAACCCTTCTATCACAGAGCATAAAGTAGACTTTCCACTGCCGTTTTCCCCAACCAGTGCAATCGTTTGGCCATAAGGGATCGTCAGATTAACATGATCCAATGCATATTTTGAACCGGAAGGATATGTAAAGCACACATTCTTAAGCACAATATTCATGTCTTTTTCATAATGGCATGATTCCTTCTCATTGTGATATCCCTCAATACATTTTAAATAATTTTCAATGGAAATGACATTTTGAGACGCCCAAGCAAATCGCTCTTCTATTAATTCGTACATAAACCCGTAAAACTGCTTCAATGAAAGCAATACCGCTGCAAACGCTCCCGGTGTAATCTGATTGATGACTGCATATCGGTACAACATAAATACAATGCCCCCATAGAATATTACTGTCATCGTACAGACTATAAAATCAATAAAACTTTTCTTGTATTGCAGTTTCAGATTCAGTTCATTTATTTTTCGCAATGTATTTTCATACCGTTCGCAAAAGAAATGATACAGTCCCAAATGCCTTGTTTCTTTTACATATTCTTTTCCTGTCATGTACCCTAAAAAAGATTCTGTTTTTCTTCGCATCGGCGCAATCCGGTTTTCCAATTTGCGAAACGATATCATATGAATAAAATAAGAAATAACATTCGGCACAAAAACCAGAATTACGCTCACCGCTAACAACGGCTGCATTGAGAAAAGATAGCAGCTCATCATTCCGAAATAGGAAAAATAAAAGAATACAATATCCAAAAGCGCAGTACTTACCCAGAATATCGTCTGACTGCCATTAACAGCCTTATTGATCATATCCAGTTTCTGTGGATGCTCAAATTCCATGGAATCCATTAGCGATATTCTTTGATACAAGATACCATGTAAGCCTTTTTGCAATGCCTCGTTCAGAATCTGCCCATAACTGTTTGCCACGCCATTCATGATCTGCGCCAGCAAAAAAGACAGCCCCATGAAAATCAAATTGATTACGACACTATATTGTTCTGTCGCAGAATCATATGCCGTAATCGAGTCATAGAATCTCTGAAGAAAGAAGACCTGTGCCACATAAGACAACCCATGTATTAATTGCAGGATACAATAAAGACACATAGATTTTCGCTGTAAACGAAACAAAACCTTTAATCCCACTAAATTGTAATATACAAATCCTTTTTTATTCATACCACTGCCTCTGACTCTCATACATCTTCCTATAAACACCATTCTCTATCTTCATAAGCCAATCATGCTTTCCCTGTTCTACCACTGCGCCATTTTGAAGCACCAGAATTTCGTCCGCTATGCGCGCTGCCCCCATCCGATGTGTGATGAGGATATTGAACTTCCCGATATTCAGCTTTTGGAAAAGTTCGTAAACCTTAGATTCCGCTACGGCATCCATAGCCGCAGTCGGTTCATCCAGAATATTAATAGGCGCTTTACTGTATAACAATCTGGCAATTGCAATTTTCTGCCATTGCCCTCCGGATAAATCGACTCCCCCTTCTTCTAATTTCCCTAACATTGTATCAAACCCTCCGGGGAAGGAATGAATCCAATCCGTCATATTTAGTCCATCACATATATTCTCAATTTCATTTTTTTCTGAGCCAGCCCGGGAATACTGCACAATCTTTCCTATCCCAATGTTCTCCTCTACAGTAAGCTCGTATCTTGCAAAATCCTGGAATACCGCTGCAACCAATCCCTTTAATTCCCCATAAGAATACTCTTTTACATTGCGGCCATTGATTAAAATATCGCCCTTATAATCACCATATAATCCCATTACCAGCTTTGCAATCGTTGTTTTCCCTGCCCCATTTTCTCCGACTACAGCGTAACTACATCCTCCCGCAAGCGTAAAAGAACAGTTCTTTAGGATATACCTGTCAGTTCCCGGATACCGGAAACTGACATTTCTAAATTCCAGTGACGGTTCCTCTGGCGCAGACATTATTTGGGCATCTTCCTCAGCGCCCACCTGCTCATCCAGCTCCATGTACCGGTTATAATCACCAAAAAACTGATTTAGCTTAGCATAATTCTGCATCATTCCGGCTAATTGCCAAGACATACTTTGGATTAAATCCAAAACCGCCCCTGCCAGTCCGATATAAAGTCCTGCTGATATTTCATTTCTGAATAATCTAGGCAACATAATTGCCATAATGCAAATCGAAACAATCAATGTGACAATGGAGCCACTCTTCATGTTAGCGTAGCGTTTATTTATGATCTTCGCTTCTTTTTCAAATGCAACATCAAACAATTCGTTATATCGCTCTGTTATGTTTTTGCTAAACCCAAACAGATTTCTCTCATTTGCAGCCTCTTTACCGGTCAGAACGGAAAATAAATATTGATATTTTCTTTTTGTTGTCTCTGCGTCTTGTTCCAGTACATAATTTGCCCTTCCGGTCTTCATCGCCAAAAAAAGCAATGGGTATACGATCACCAAAATTACCAAACCGCTTATCATACTCGCCTTGAAAATAATTAACATCAATGAGGCCAGCTTTACAAAAAGCGCCAAACTATTGATCACATTGGTATAACCCTCGTCAAAATAATTGACACAATTATCCCGTACACGATAAATCAAATTACAGGTATGATTGTCTTCTATGTACCGGTAAGAAAGGTTCATTTGCTTTTCTAACAATATATGATTCATATGTAACGTAAGCCTGTTTCTCTTCGATACATTTACGACCCGTGTTATTACAGGCATAACATTCTGGAAAAAGACACACGCCAGAATCAGTAATAAAGAGAAGATAACCTTTGCATCATAAGGCTGATCCGCATTTGAGGCGGATACGTTATTGATAAACATGGCAATCGCCAAAGTCTGCGCCGCAGGAATCAATGCCCCTAATCCTTGAGATATTACATAGAACACCGTATGAAACGGTAATAGTTTTGTCATCTTCCTACAAAACGTATATAAATTAATTCTCCTATTTCCCATACAACTTTACACTCTCTTCTCACATTGCCGTCCGCGATCAAGGCATATCCCGGCTCCCCAGAGCCAACATGTATGCCTCCGTCCTTCTCATCCCTGCACGTTCGCAACGAAATCATTAATCTGGAAAGAAAGCACTATCGCCGTGCCGTTCCCTTCCGAATAAGCCATAATCCCAATCCCAAGCTTATCACAAAGCTTTTTGCAAAGATAAAGGCCGATGCCGGTTGCGCTTTGCCTTGCCCGCCCATTGCTCCCGGTAAATCCTTTTTCAAATACACGCGGCAAATCACTTTCCGGGATCCCAATCCCGTTATCTTCTATGAAAAGCAATACCTTATCTTCTTCTTCGCGCGCATAAAAGCGCAATACCGGATGCTGCGCACGATACTTTACCGCATTGCTTATGAATTGGCTTAACATAAAGCGGATCCATTTGTCATCCGTATAAACGGTTTTTCCCATATCGTCTATCGTAACCGTTACCTGAAATCGCCGAAGAAGGTACTTATTATCTGCAATAGCTTCATGCGCCACATCGGCAAGATTGACCTCGCGGATGATATAATCCTTTTCCGTATGTTCGCTTCTGGCATAGTAAAGCGCCTGCTCCGTAAAACGGTTCATGTTCTCTAGTTCGGCAAGCACCTGCCTTGTACCATCGAAACGATAATTCTCACAAACAAGCTTCATTGCTGTTATCGGCGTTTTGGCTTCATGTACCCATTGCTCAATGTATTCTTTATATTCTTTCCGGTCCCGCCGCACTTCCTCTATCTTTTCCAGCATAGATTTTTCGGCCATCTTCATAATCCGGTAGAAAACCTGCTCATCCGCCCGCCAGGGCATCTCCACCATTTCTGCTATAAGATATTTCTCTTCTAGCTGCTCTGCCATTTTCAAAAGCCTGTCCAAATACCGCTTCCGCAAGAAGCAAGCGATCATCAAATAGCAAAACAGGACTGCCATCCAGACAAATGCAATGAATACAATGCTCTGGATATTGCTGCCCCCTGCAACCAGAAATAACGCCAGCGCTAACAGGCCAAGCAAATTTACCAAAATGACAGGCACCTGATTCTTCCAATATTGTTTCCCGCTCATCCTATCTCCCTATTTCAATCAAATAATCATGTCTTTCTATCAGCTTGCGAACTTTAGAGCCAAGACGCTATCAGCGTCGGCACAAATTCGCGGTTGGAAAATCATTGATTTTTCAATCTATAGCCTTGCCTATGTTTCGTCTGCACGAAATCCTTTAATCCAACATCCGCCAACTTCTCCCGGATACGGGTCATGTTCACGCTAAGGGTATTATCATCAATATAGAGCTTGCTATCCCACAAATAATCTATGATATCATTCCTTGGGCAAATCTTCCCTGCATGTTTGAACAGATAATATAGAATCTTTACTTCATTTTTCGTAAGTTCCGCCCTTTTCCCTTCATGCTCGATAAAACTGCCCTCTAAGTGCAAATCTGCATCCTTCCATGTCAGGACTTCCTGCTGCCCGGGCGCATACGCCCGCCTTAAAAGCGAGGCGATTTTGGCAAGCAGGATCGCCGTATGATAAGGTTTTGTGATAAACGCGTCTCCGCCCAGCATAATGCTGTTTAACTCATCCATATCAGTGTTGCTGCTTGTCACGAATACAATCGGCATATCGGAGAAAGCGCGGATCTGGGAACAGATTGCGAACCCATCGCTTCCGGGCAGCTTGATATCCAGCAATACTAAATGAGGCATAAATGCCCTCACCTGTCCTGCTACATCCTGAAAATCCGTTACCGTCTCCACTTCATATCCATTACCTGCAAGTAAATTCTTTAATTGTTCCTGAATGGTGCTATCGTCCTCTATCACCATGATTTTCTCTTTCATGCCAATCCCTCGCTATCCGCTTTCTAACGATATGCTCTTTCTTATCACACATTTTCCCATTAATCCATCATAACATATGCCGCAGCCGTCAACAACACCTGACAAGGGCAAACACAATTGCCAGCTATTCTAATCCATGATAGAATAGGCAATAAGATGAGGGGTAACGCCCCCTATTTGCGTAACTCCAATTTTCCAAAACATAATTATGCAAAATAGACAAGATCACGAGTAGGGTACTTTGGCACCGTCGGCACTTAGACGCCGTATTAAGGCTTCTTATGTGCCGCTACGAGTGCCAATGTAGCGAAAGCGACCCTGCGACGATTTGTCTATTTTGCGTAACGTACAGTTGCCAAAACTTAGTTTCGCAATCACCTAATGATTTTAGTTAGAGAAAGGACTAGGCCATGCCTTCTATTTTTTTTCGGACCGACGGTAATGAAGAAATCGCAACCGGACATATCATGCGTTGTTTATCAATTGCCAGAGCCTGTTCTGCTTTACGGGCGAAAGTCTATTTCCTTGTTGCCGATCAGACAAGCGAATCCGTCTTAAGAGAGCGTTTACTATACGCGGACGAATTCCCGATCCAATGCCTGCACACAGATTACCGGCAGCCGGAAGCAGAGCTTCCTATCCTACTATCCCAGTTTTCTTCCCGCCAGGCATGGCTATTTGTCGATTCTTATTTTGTAACGCCCGGATATCTTTCCGCGCTCCAACATGTATGCCGGGTCGCCTATCTAGACGATATGCTCGCCTTTCCTTATCCGGCAGACTGTATCGTCAATTATGATATCCATCCCTCAGCGCAACCTGCCTGTTACCAAGATATCCCTTTAAAACTGCTAGGCGCTGGCTATACGCCCCTTAGACAACAGTTTCAGGATGTCCCTTTTCAAGTGCGCCATAAAACCCGGGATATCCTGATTTCTACCGGTGGCACCGATCACTATAATATCGCCTGTCATCTGTTAAGGCAAATTCTTTCAACCGGGAACATGCCTAAAGAGCTTCGGTATCATATCGTAACAAGCCGACTGAATACCCATTATCAGGAGTTAACCCGGCTTGCTGCCGCATATTCTTCGATCCGCATTCATGAGAATGTAAAGGACATGGCTGCTCTTATGTCTAAATGTGACCTGGCTTTCTCCGCAGGCGGAACGACATTATATGAGCTATGTGCCGTCGGTGTACCCTCCCTTAGCTTCGCCACGGCTGATAATCAACTGACGGCTGCCAAATCCTTTGCCGATCATGATATCATCCCGTATGCCGGAGATGCCCGCCTGTCTATAGAACATGTCATCCAAGAGATCATGCGTTTTATACAGGAAAACAGCAATGCCTACGAAAAGCGCCAAAAAAGCTCCCAAAAGATGAGAGCTTTCATTGACGGGAAAGGCGCAGCCAGGATTGCGGCTGCACTAATCCACCACTATTTTCCATGATCCTTCTCGATCACCTGTCATGGCTCCTAAGTCTCTTTACACACTAATAGCCATGCTTTTCTTCTGTCGCCTATACCAATAGCCAACGCCGACAAGCGTAAGCGCTGAGATAATATCCGCTGCTACGAAACCGGGAACCGGACCGAACCTGACATAAACAGTATGTTCTATGCCATCACCCGGTAATGTAATCCGCATTCTCTGATATTTTCCTTCCTCGATTTCCAGCCGTTTCCCGTTTTCATCGTAAGCGCGATATCCGGCATAATTGAGCATCGGCAGTTCCAGAAAAGCGCCTTCTTCATGGCTTATATAGGTTGTCCATGACTTCGTGCCCTCTTTCTTATAATCCAATACTGTGACATAATTCAAATCCGAAACAATTACGCTAGTTGTCAACTGTTCATCCAAGACGCCTTCCAGACGCCATTCATGCGGATAGAAAATACCGATGTTTGCTGCCATTTTACTATCATGCCCCTTTGACGCTGTCGCAAGCACATCGTCATAAGGCATATGGATATTGTCTGTCGGCACCGTCTGTAATGTCAGTAAATTCAACCCGATGAAAAGTGCGAAGATCAGGTTCCGGTATGGCTTTAAAATATCTGATTTCGCAAGCCAAAATACCCCGACAAATAGAAAACAGGTACAGGCAGGCCCTAAGAAGCGCCACGGGAATTGCAGCATCGTCATAATTGAATTCAGGAATTCATTTTTGCTCATTTCCAGGCTCGGGAAATATCCTGTCGTCATATATGCCAGGACAACGCCCATTACCAATAAGAAAACAAGATAGCTGTCAAGCTTGGTCTTTTCTTTCTTCCTGTCACATACCAAATATATAATCCCGATGCCGATACAGCCAAGCAGCGGCAATCCCAAAGAGAAATACTGTTTATTGTAAATATTGAGCGTCTGCGCAAAATTAGACGGGTTAATCGACTGTTCAAAATATCCGCTCCATCTAAGCACTTCCGTCCCCAGCTCCTCTGTGAAATAGTAATATAGGAAAGGCACTATAAACCAGAGGTTCAGCAGCACACTTATTCCCGCAGCCTTACCGATTTCGATATAGCGTTTCTCTTTCCACACATCCACAATAAAGACAAGACAGGCGACGATACAAAATCCCATGACGAACATGACACTCAAAATATGGCTTTGCAAAATACCGCTAAACCCAATGACCAGATAATGCCATTTCTTCCTGTCTCCTAACAGGATATGATACATGCCCACAACGACAAGCGGCCAGAACGTAAGCGCCAACGTCTCTCCCAGATCTCCTCTAGAGAAAATATTCGTAAAGCGGTATGGCATGAATGTATAAAGCACAACTGCCAGAATAATTGCCCGTCTGGACTTTGTCACTGATTTCGCCGCATAGTAAGCGCATAACGCTGAACCCAGATTGGCTAAAAATATCAAAACCTTATAAGATAGGCCAATAGACACTCTTCCTATACGAAGGAAAGCTCCTATGTATAAGAACAGATAAGGGTACATCGCATTCAGATATCCATTGCCCTGTAACGCCTCCGGCATAATAATGACCGGAACCTGCCCATCCAGGATCCCGTCCTTAACCCCTTCTATCCTGGCCAGGTGATAGCATAGATCATCCCCGTTAAAAAGATACGTCAGGAACATGGACGAAGTTGCAAGCAAAGCAACACCCAGGATAATGCAGGCATCTACCAATTTCTCCTGCGCAATCGGTTTCTGCAAATGTCTCTGATACAGAAGGTATAGAACAAGACAACATGCCAGAAAGACAAGGATCATAAAATACGTATCGGTATAAAATAGCGTGCGCGGCGTCAGTGATACTTCCTGTATCGTCAAGGCGCCGCTCCCGGTATAATTCAACTTTATCGCAAACTGTTCAACATCTTTTGCCAGTGTGAACTCCATAGAGAATTCGCCCTTATCCTTCTCTAAGTCCCATCCGGCGATCTTATTGCCCTGTTCCCATAGCTCAATGACATTTCCGTCTTCATCTGTCTGATATAGAAGGTCTACCGTATATGTCCCGCGGTTCATTACCAGTTCCGGTGTGCTGGCAACAATGCCGGAGCGCGCTACCGCCTCCCTGACGACAAGCGAAGAATTAGAATCTATTAATCCTGCGGAATAACGCAGCTTAGAACCCCGGTACGTTAACGGGTTGTCCCCTTCATTCCCCAACCATAAGAAAAAAGTGATGCAGCATATGCTGATCAAGTATATGATTTTCGTTTTCGTCTTCATGCGCTCTAGTCTGCCTCCGGTTTTCGTCTTTTTCTGAAATTCCGATATGCCCATAGCATTTTATAATATAACATAAACCATAAAGTTGCATGCATCTGCATAGCAACCAATTTCTTTTCTTCTTCGTGCATCCGCTCCTTATAATATGGGTTTTCCTGAAAATGAGGAAATTTTTCCTTCATTTCCCTGCCCAGTTTTTTGACAAATCCATAGCGGGGCGGCTTTACCCCCTGCATATAGGTAAAAAGCGTATTTACATAAAAAAGAACGGTAAAGCTAAACTCTATTTCCAGGCGATACGGTTCCAGATAATGATAATGCTGCGCTTCCCATAACATGATCCTGCCCGCCTCCATACGGTCTTCGCAACGCTTCTTGGTAATCGTATGGACAGTTGATGTATCATGCTGATAATAATAATACATTGGCTCTTCTAGATACTCAAAATGCTTCGCCCGCATCATCCACGAATTACCAAGCGCATTATCTTCATAGAAGATCCCTTCCGGGAAGCGGCTTGGATGGTCTATGACAATTTCCCTGCGGTATACTTTGACGACCAGGCTTCCTCCGTCAATAATAAGCGATTTATACTTTTCTTTATCTAAAATACCTGTCTGTTCCTTCTTATTATTGTGAACGACCTGACCGATTTCCATACTATGCTTATCGGTCAGATGATAATCACAGCCAACGATATCCGCCCCGGTCTCTTCTCCTTTTCGGATCAGCTTTTCATAGAAATCCGGCGTGATCCAATCGTCGCTGTCAATAAATCCGATCCATTCCCCTTTTGCCATTTCCATGCCGATGTTCTTTGCACCGCCCTGCTTTTTGTTGACCTGTGAATGGATAGCATGGAATTTCTCCGGATAGCGGCTTTCATAAGCTCGTAAAATCTCCATGGAAGAATCGGTGGAGCAATCGTCGATCGCAAGGATCTCATAATCTGCAATCGTCTGGTTTACCAGAGATTCCAGACAGTATTCCAGCTTTTTGTCTGCCGCCATATTATAAACCGGCACGATAATTGATAGCTTCATGTGTCATCCTCCATACAGGCGCTTATAGACGTGTCCCCGCCATCCTGTCTTCCTCTTTACTGCTTAGCATAATACATTGCAATCTTGCGAACCGCCCCGATCACGCTCTCTACGTCTTCATCTGTCATCGCATAATAAAGCGGCAGGCTGATGATCTCTTCATACAGCTTCTCCGCATTAGGACAAATGCCACGCTTATACCCTAATTTCTCATAATAAGGGAAGTAGTAAGTCGGGATATAATGTACATTGCAGCAGACATTCTCTGCTGCTAACGCTTCAAAGAACTGTTTCCTGTCAATGGTAAGCTCCTCCGGCTTTATACGCAGGATATACAGATGCCTGGTCGTATCCGACTCCGGGATTTCCTTCTGTACAGCGATTCCTTTTAAGGTAGCAAAGGCTTCATCATATTGTGCCACAATCTCTTTCCTGCGCTTAGAAAACATCTCTAGTTTGTCTAACTGGCTGATGATAAGCGCCGCCTGCATATCTGTCATACGGTAATTATATCCTAGTGCAAGCTGCTCATAATACCAAGCGCCATCCGACGGATGTTCCAATAGCTTCTCATCTCTCGTGATGCCATGCGTACGGTATAGTAATAATTTCTCATAATAGTCCCGGTTGTTCGTCAAAACGGCACCGCCTTCACCACCCGTCACAGTCTTGACCGGATGAAAGCTAAACGTCGTCATATCTGCAATAGAACCGTTTGGCTTGCCCTTATACTTCGTGCCGATGACATGTGCACCATCCTCGATCAGCACCATCCCTTTATCCTTGCAGATTTGCAACAGTTCATCCAGTTCTACCGATTGACCGGTGAAGTCCACGGCAACAACCGCCTTGCTTTTCTCCGTTACGCATTTTTCTACCGAAGCAGGCGCAATATTATAGGTCTGCGCGTCTATATCCGCGAAAACCGGACGCGCACCGCAATACAGCGCACAGTTTGCAGACGCCGCAAAGGTAATCGGTGTCGTGATCACTTCATCCCCTGCGCCGACTCCTGCTGCAAGGCAGGCAATATGTAGCGCAGCCGTGCCATTGCTACACGCCACTGCATATTTTGCACCTGTAATCTCGCATAACCGTTCCTCCAGTTGCGTAATCTTAGGGCCACAGGTCAGATAATCGCTTCGCAGAACATCCACGACTGCACGGATATCCGCCTCATCAATATATTGATGCCCATAATAAATCTTGCTCTCCCTGACTGCTCTTCCGCCTTCTATTGCCGGTTTTTCCATATTAATCCTCCATTCTTGCTCAACTTGCAGATTGAAAAATCATTGCATCAGCATGATTTTTCAATCTATACTCCATTTCCGCGCTACTTTTTGCGCATCAGCATGATCACCACACCCAACATGAAGGATTCGGTGTACTAGGAAGGACATGCATTTCTACATGTCCTTTTTTAACAGCTCCCTGATATCTTCCACTGACAGCCATTCCGTATTATTATTAGAGCTATAAGAAAACCCTTCTTCCACTTTCTTGCCGCTCAAATCCGGCTGCTGCCTGTTATTCCATGTCATCTGTGGATAAACAATGAAATGTTTCTCATACTCATACGTCGTCATAGAATCTTCCGTTGTCACCATGATTTCATGTAATTTCTCGCCCGGACGGATGCCGATTTCCTTTAGCTGACATCCTGGCAGCATTGCCTCTGCCAAATCCGTCACCTTAAAGGAAGGAATCTTACTGATAAACGTCTCGCCGCCTTTTGCTTCCGCAAGCGCTTTGATCACAAGCTCAATCCCCTGCGTCAGGCTGATCCAGAAACGTGTCATCCGCATATCCGTAATCGGCAGTTCCGTTCCGCCGTTTTTAATGATATTATTAAAGATCGGGATAATAGAGCCACGGCTGCCCGCCACATTTCCATAGCGTACGATAGAAAAACTGGTATCCTTCTCTCCAACATAAGCATTCGCCGCTATGAAAAGCTTATCGGAAACTAGTTTCGTACCGCCATATAAATTGACAGGGTTGACCGCTTTATCAGTTGACAGCGCCACAACTTTACGCACGCCCTTATCAAGCGCCGCATCAATTACATTCATTGCGCCGTGGATATTCGTCTTAATGGCTTCGTTGGGGTTGTACTCACAAGAAGGCACCTGCTTAAGCGCAGCCGCATGGATAATATAATCCACTCCTTCACATGCTCTTCGTAATCGTTCCACGTCCCTTACGTCTCCGATGAAAAAACGAAGCTTTTGGGCATGTTCTTTAAACTCATCAGCCATCATCCATTGCTTGAATTCATCTCTCGAATAAATTATGATTTTCTTTGGCTCATAATGAGCCAACACATATTTCGTAAAGCTTTTGCCAAAAGAACCGGTACCTCCGGTGATTAATATCGTCTTATTTGTTAACATGGGTTGTCCTCCATTTTTGTTCTCTGCATCGGGTTTTAGTATAGCATAAATGGTAATATTATACAATCTTTTCGATGATTTTGCTATTTCCTCATCTCTATCTATTGTGTCCATAATGCATAGCAAGCATGCGCGCTTTTCCAATAAGCGCAGCTTCCCAGCCTAATAGATAGAGCGGCACAGACCTAGAAACCAGCCTGTGCCGCTCTATATGATTGTGTAAAAGATGAATTACTTCTTTCTCTTGCGCCTATGTTTCAACATAACGTCTAAGACTTCAAATATCTCGTTCTGCTCCTCTTTCGGTAAGTTTCCGATCAGTTTAATATATTCTGACATCCTCACTTCATATCCTCTATTCAAAACGCCCTCTAGGATCTCGTCTGATGTCGAATCTAACGCATTGACAATATGGACTAGTGTCTCTAGCTTCGGAACCTTCTCTCCCCGCTCTATCATACCGACATAACATTCCGATAAATCAACGCGCTCCGCCAAAGTTGCCTGCTTCCAAGACTTTGCCAACCGCTTCTTTTTAATATTTCTACCAATGCTTAGCCAGTCCATAAATCGCATCCTTTAGTTATTATAGTTTACCAATAGTATATCCCTTTCTCTCTATTGCCAAACAGTAACTATCCGGAAGTCGCAATAACTAATAGACATGGCACTGCTATCAGTGCTTTCCTAATGGATCAAATAAATATCTTCATAAACTGCAAAGGCATTGTGCCACAGTCCTCATGTAAGACGCTACAATCCTCACTTAAAATAATATACATCGCAATATTTCTCCTGATATTGCAGCTCATACGCCGTAAGCTTCGGATTACTATCCATGATCCGTTGTATCTCTGCATCTGTATCCGCGCTATTGCTTAAATAGACAACCAAATCATCGCATCCCGCAATCACATCATCCGTAATCGGCTCCGTATCATACAGGCTGGCGAAATAGATTCTATGATATTCAAAAAACTCATTCGCGCTATCCCATACGCACCAGCTCTGCCCCTCATCATACAGGTACAGCACAGGCGTCCCCGCCGCTGCTCTTTCTCTTGCGAACGCAACCCGCTCTTCATCTTCGGGATAAAGAAAGACCACACGCCCCGAAAGCAGGCCTGCACAATTGACCAGCAAGCATACGGCTGCCGCCACCGCCAATAACCGTTTTCCCCTGTTACTGTCTACGTTTCCAAGACATTTTCTCCCGAGCTCCCAAAGCGCCATAAACACGAGCAAAACTACCATCCCATAAACCGGAGCCTGATAGCGAATTGATGTCTCTCCCAATAATAACCCGGTCTTAGATACTACGAGAAAATAGCCAATGACTGTAAAAAGCAACGCCCAATACGTAGCATATTTCTTAATAAGTGTTTTCATAAGAGTTTTCGCCGGAAAAAGCTGGCGTTTTCTCGCTATGATATATATTGTTAAAAGCAATATCGTGGCCAGAAGAACGTAAAGCACCTTGCCAAAGACAAACTCATTCAATAATTTCCCGAAAAAACAGATCCTTGAAAAAGTATTGGACATATCAAAAAAGTTACCGGTCGCCTGCGCGCCGCGTTGTCCGCGGAACATCTGCCCAAGGCAGGAAGGATACGTCACATAAGCGAGCAGAAATGCCACTCCCAAACTTATTCCATACAAGAAGCAATTTTTTCGCTTCCTGTCTATCTTCTGTTCTCTGAAAAGCAGCCACACGCCAAATGCCGCCGCCATGAAAAATAAAAAGATAAAATAATAATATTGCGTCAAAAACCCAAGATAAGTGACCACCGCTAACGGTAATAAGAATTTCCGTATAGATAACGTTTCCTCCCCACGCGCCATCACACGGATATGCAGGATCGCGCATAGATATACGAACACCGTTAACAGCGCGTACATCCGGATGAAAACGACACTGCTCATTACCGCCGGCGTGAACCCATAGAAGAAGCAAATGATAAAAGAAAGCTTTTCTTTTCGCTTTGTAATCTCCATAGATAGATCCCATAGCAAAAATAGGCTGACGCCAAACGCGGCAAGGTTGATCACCAAGCCAAACCATTTCGAAAACTGTCCCGGGAAAAAGGAACATATTGTATGCAGAACCCAATAATATACTGGCGGATGAACATCCCATGACTGTACCAGCCTGACTAAGCCATACTGGAATCCCTGTCCTTCTAAAACGGTAAATTCCTGAAAATAGTCATCATATTCTTTCCACTTACCATCTTCTACAAACAAGCCGTATGTGCGCGCCGTTGAGTAATAGGAATAATACTCATCCTCATGGAACCCTTGTTTTTGCGTACAAAAATAAACTGCCAGAATCATCTGGGCACACCATGTCATCAGGAATATATAATACCACGCTTTTCTTGCACCTTTTCTCTCTTTATGCTCTGTCATGATGACTCTTTTTCCTTTTTAGCCCTATGAATCTTCCGCACCGTCTTAGGCGCTACTGTCAATAGCAATAAGTATTGTCTATTCTTTTTCGTCAAATATGGATTGGACATTGTATCTAAGATATGCTGCCGAAGGTACTTCTTTACCCCCCGGTAGAACATGTCCTGATCAGTCATCTGCGGGATCGGAATATGCAGCATATATTCCAGTCTTTGATACAAATTAAAACGCACGGCACAGTCATGCAGTTCCGGGAAGCGTTCATCCACTAATGACTGCATCTCGTCCGCATTATCGATGATATCAATAAACACTCGGGAGAAGCGGTTCTCCGAATGCTTTCTCGTCGTGCTGTCGCTACGGTATACAACATGATATGCCTGTTTTGGTAAAATAGCGATCCCCTCTGTTTGTAGCAGCAACGGGATCAGTAATTTGAAATCCTCGTTCAGCTTGCCTTCCGGGAAGCGATGCTTGCCAAACAATTCTCTTTTCACTAATTTGGTACAAAAGGAGCAGTCCGCCTGGTGCAAAAGAAGCTCTCTGATAAAATTAGACGTATCGCAGAAACGCACTTCCTTTGGCGGCACACAAACATCCGCTAAACGGTTCCCTGCCTCATCCCGCTCATCTCTCGACATCTGCACGATAGCATACTCTTTTTCCATGATCAGTTCGATCATGCTTTGGTAAATATCAGTGTCCATATAATCATCACTGTCTATGAAACCAATATAATCCCCAATCGCATTCTGTATCCCGACATTCCGCGCCGAAGAGGCGCCTCCGTTTGCTTTATGATATACTCTGATCCTGTTATCCTGTTTTGCCAATATATCACAGAGCTGCCCCGTCCCATCCGTGGAGCCATCATCTATCAGAAGAATTTCCAGATTCTCATAAGTCTGGTTCCGAATAGAGTCCACACAACGCTCTAGATAATCCACCGTATTGTATACCGGTACAATGACACTGATTTTGATTCTCTTCATACTAATCTCCATGTCAGAGCAGTTTACTGCGATGACATGCGATCAAGGCATATCCCCGGCTCTGACTCAAATTGCAGATTGAAAAATCATTGCATCAGCATGATTTTTCAATCTAATTCATCCATTCTTGCTCAACTTTTCCATGTATTTTTAGGGTGAAATGATAGGCGCCGGACTAAGCGGCCCGCTCACGGCGGGCACAAGCCTCCCTTTGGCAAGACATGATAAGAAGCGGAGCAATTCTTCCGCTGCATGTTCCGCATTCCATTCTCGTATGATCGTCTGATAAGCCGCTTTTCCCATCTTTTTACGTTCTTCCCAATTCTCAAATAAATCAAATACCAGTTTTTCCATCTCCTGGTAAGAGCCATTTGGGTAAATAAGGCCATTTACCCCATGCTCGATCAAATATAGCGCGGCTCCTACCTGCGCATTCACTACTTCAACACAGCCGCTGTTCATACCTTCATTCACGACAGCGCCCCATCCTTCCAGATGATTGCTCGTAAAGAGATGAATATGGCACCGTTCCATCACATCCCTTACCCGGTCGGGTTCCTGGTATCCATAGAAAGTGAAATGCTCCGTTAAGCCAAGCGCACCGACTTGTTGCTTCATCTCATCTTCCAGTTCTCCGCTTCCCAACATATGCATGCCAAAGGCAAATCCCCGCTCCTGCAAGCTTTTGGCAAGCCATACCGCATATTCCGGGTGTTTTAACGGTATGAACCGTCCCGCCCAGACAATCTGTAGCGGTGCTTCTTTTTTCAGCGAGGCAAACGCCTCGTCTGAATATACTCTTGTCTCGGGAAAATATCCCCAGCGGAACATCTTCCCTGGATATGCTCTTATCAAATGAAAGTCCGACGCCACATAAGCGCCCGCGCATAACAGATATACATTCTGCTTCCGATACTTGATATGCTCCCGGTATTTTGCCAGCAGCCCTCTTGGGGAAATAGCTTTCCACTGGCCTTCCCGGTAGATCCTTTCACTGACCCGTATCGTTATTTTCCCTGATTCCAGCCGTTTGGCAGCGATATCCTCCCGCTCCGTCCAGCCAAGCAAAACAACGTCACTTTCTGCTATTTTCCTCCGGCATCCATCCTCGTCCTCATAAAGACATCGTACATAAGGAAGCTGCTTCGTATCGACGCCCCATCCCATCGTGACCCGTTCTTCTTCCATCGGCATCGTCTGTATGAAGCAATATGCTTCCCCAATCTTTTCATAAAGCGCCTTAGAAAAGGGGATCTGATGATGGTTAATATAATTCGACACAAAAGTTATCGTCATTGCCATGTTCTTCCCTGCCTGCAAGTTTTAGCCTATGATATCCTGATAAATCCGTATCATTTTATAATAATTCTGGTCAGCATCGTGTGTTTCTCTGGCATGATGCCTCGCATTATCCGAATATTTCTCCGAAATCGCCTCTTTGCTGAAAATCTCGATGATTTTTTCAGAAAGCTGCCCTATATTGCCTGCTGGATATAACAAGCCGTCCCCGCCATTTACGAGCAGGTTATGGATCCCCCCTACATCAGCCGCCACGCACGGCACGCCGATCAACATAGCTTCCCCCAGGGAATTCGGTGAATTCTCCAGGGAAGATGGGCAGACGAAGACATGGCTTCGTAAAAACTGCTCTTTCATTTTCTCCGCATCCAACATGCCCAGCATAGTCACCTTATCCTGTAGCTTATTTTCTCTGATGAGTTTCTTTAGATATTTCCCATAAGCAGAGATTTTCATTCTATCTTTCCACGTATCGTTTCGCAAAATATTATTGCCCGCCACATTGACATGCGCTTCGGGATATTGTTCCAAAACTGCGGGCAATGCCTGTAACAGATAATGGAATCCTTTTAACGGATAGTCTCCCTGGCTTAAGAAAATACTATAGGGGACGCAGGCATTCCTTTTCCACCTGTCACGGTAGAAGCAGCTTCGCATTGTCTCGTTCAGCACATGATATTTGGCATCCGGGTTAATCTTTGCCACCGCTTCTCTGTCAAAATCTGTTCTCCCGGCAACATGCCCCACAAGCCGGAGCGCCTCTTTTTCATAGATCCCTCTCTTGTAGAATTTTTTCTGCTGTTGTTTGAGGCTGTCTTTCTTAATCAGATCGCGCAGCGTCGCTTTGCGTTGTATCTTTCCCGGAAGATCCGCCATGTAAGCTACCGAACATGCGGAAATCAGTCCCTGTACGCCGATCAAAGTCTTCGTCGGGTTCCGGTATGCACGCACACATGCCAATGTATGCGGGAACTCCGTTCCGAAAATATGTATCATATCCGGTTTAAAATCCTCAATGATCTCTTTCATCCGGCCTTCTATTTCACTATCATATTGCTCAGGTGTATTTAAGTCTTCTACAAAACTATAACAAGCGCAGGATTCATCCTCTATAAGCTTCATTTTCCTGCTAAAGTTCCCGATTTCCCTATCAACCGGAAACGCAATTCCCAGTGTAATCCGATTACGACGCTGTTCCTGTAAAAACCTATCCAGCATCGCGCTAAGCCACCCTTCCCGATTGCTATAGGACTGCCCTAACTGTCTGGCTATCGCGGGAAGCATAATATTGCATACCCAAAGCACCTTCATCTTTCAACACCCTGTCCCTTCTCATAATAGATTTTCTTTAGTTTATTGTAACAGCCTGACGTCACCGGATTTTTCGCCAGCCATGTCCGAAACGGCGCCAGTGTAACCCACATTATGATCCTATATTTCCATACTGTCTTTGCCGGCATATATTTGCGTACAATCTCTCTATGTTCTCTTGCCGAAACTTTCCTGTTCTGCTTTGTCTCCGAAAAGCCGCCGCCCTCATAATCCGCAATGAATAACGGTGCATAGACAAAATCCACTTTCCCTTCCCGTCCTTTGTAGAAAAAACACCATAAAAACTGCTCATAGTCAGCACGCACATGATATTTTGTCTCAAACGGATGCATAAGCAACAGCCGCCTGTCATAGAAGCACGCCTGATGACAAGGCACATTCCGGTAACATCCAAACGCATCCAAATTCGGATTGGATGCGACCTCACGCCCGGTTGCCCTTTCATAAATATTCCCATAGTAAACGCCTAACGGCGCCGGATGCTCTCTGATCACACGATCCATGTTCCCTAAGACATCCTCATGATAGAACACATCCCCACAATTCAGGAAATAGACATACTCTCCCTCGGCCGCTTCTACAGCCTGGTTCATAGCGTCATAAATCCCGGCGTCCTTTTTCTCAATGATCCTAAGCGAAGGAATACCTCTTCCTGCTTCCTTTGCCCCCGCAAGCGAACCGTCGGTCGAGATCCCGTCTTTTATTATAACCTCATAATCCGCAAAAGTCTGCCCCCTAATACTTTCCAATGTTTCTTTCAATTTATTTCCTGCATTTAGGCAGACCACCAGAACAGAAAATCTGATGCCCATCTCTTCTAAAATACCGTATCCTTTCCTGAACATAAAGTCTCATTGCCAAATGCTTTTTCTCTTTCCGTTAATTCATATCCGACAGAATATTTACCATATCATGAAAGAAAAACGTCTTGTATGGCAGAATCAGCAAACCATCGTCATACGCCCTGCTCATGAAAATGACAAAATACAGAGCCGCAGCACAAACCATGCCCGCCTGCAAAAGCTTTCTCAGCCTCACATTCTCTGTCTCCCCCAGCAACGCCGGCAGGAAGAAAATATGGCTAATCGTCAGATAATACCCAATCCGGGAGATAATCGGCAGAAACGAACAAAATACATATAGTACAAGCGCGCCCAGGTTTAAATAGAAATAAAACTGCATCCGCCTGTTGCCCTGTATGCTCCTTTGATAATAAAATAACGCAAGCACAAGCACTGCCAGACAACGCAAGATATTAATGTAGCTCGTCCCGCCTTCCAAATATTCCGTATCCTCATAAGTCGGATACAAGAACACGACCACCTGCAAATAAAAATCCTGGAAAAACAAAAATGTCGTACAAAACAATCCCATAAGCACAAGCTGCCATTTCCTCCAAGTGACGGATGCCAGATAATATAACGGCAAAATGACAAGCAATGATTTATGGAAAAAGGATCCTAAAATCACCAATGCCACAAACTTTCCCCATTGCCTGCGCAAGACAAATTTCATGGAATATAATGCCAGCGCCAGCGCCAGATAATATCGCACCGTGCTAAAAGTCTGAAAATAATACCCCAATGCCATGAACAAGAAATACGTCATAGAAAACGTATCGCTCTGCTCATAAATGGCAAGCAAGAAGAACAAAATTGTTACAAAAGCATAAACAGCAAATACCAACAGATAGTTCTCGAAACCCGATAATCCGTAGATAATCTTAACAAGCAGATTAAATCCCGGCTCTGTCGGCACATAAGCATCGCAGTTTACCAAATGCATGAATTCCACATATTTCGCATAATCATTCCCGACATTCTGTCTGCACGCGGAAAGCAGGAACAAAATCGTGAAAATAGACACCAGACAGATTCTATTGCATAATTGCTGCCTTGTCACCCTATAGGATTGTACAGGCGGATGGTTATTGACCATGGCAGCTAACATTATCGTCCCCACCGCAACTATCAGATATAAAATCATGAGCGGATCTCATTGCCTTTCTCTATACTAACGCTGTGACAGGATTCCTTCTTTCATCAGCCGGTATGCTTTTGAAAACGGAATATCCTTACACATCTCGCCCTTATTCTTGAATAAAAAACGAAGTGCGAACACCTTTGCCAGTTTCCCATACAAATAATAATACAAAACCCCTCTGTCCGTGAAAAACTTCCCCGTGAATCCGTGAAACCAAGTGGATTCTCTCTCGGCCTCTTCACCGATACAGTCAGCCACTGCATATATTTTCAAGCCTGCCCGCAGACAATCGCGGAGAAACAGACTGTCTTCCCCATTACTATACTTTGCCCCGCCGCCGAATAAAAGTGAAAAATATACATTGGCACACCGGAGTTTTTCTGTCCTTCCCGAAATACTATAGGCAGGATAACGTCCATAATTATACCAATGGATCCTTTTATCCCTCTCGTTCCAATAAGTCCTCCTTGCAGGAGCAACCTTGACATTGAATAAAATCATATCCGCATCAGGATATCGCTCATATGCCTCACGGACTTTCTTCGCATAACCTTTTTCCAATACGACATCTTCGTCGGAGAATAAACATATCCCCGTATCTACATCCGCATGCATAAGCGCGGTATTCCTGCTAAGACCCACGCCACGTTCCTTCATAGAAAAACTACGGATTTTCCCCAAATTGCCGACAGCCTCCCTATCAGCGCCTGCTTCATCATCCGTTTGGCTCGCCTCAGCCTTTTTAGGAGCCTTCTGGTGCAATGGCACCGTAAATTCCTGATAATCAAATGCATCGCACTGATTGACAATAACGGCATCCGTCTCTATATTCATTTTCTCAGCCAGTTCCCTGGCATCCTGCATTACCGCAGATACCAAGACCTGTACCTTTAGAGATGATTGTAATACCATATCAAGAACCTCATATCGGCATCCTGTATCAAAATGCCCTTAAGCCTGTAATCCTGTAACTTAAGCTGCTCTATCCGGTAGCGAAGTGTCGTTCTGTCCATTGCCCCGTAAGTTACTGCCAGCAAAACGCCTTGCGCCTCCCGCAGCTTTTTCATATCATCTTTTTCTATCTGCTGGCCTTTCTTTATGCAGAAGGTGACCATTGAGCCGTTTTCTTCTTCCAAGTACGCGCGGTTCTGTTCACAATCTTCTTGTAACGTTTCGTACAATTTCTGCTTCCTTCCAACCTTTGCGGCTGATCTGTCCGACGTCTTTCTATCCACCATACCTATCGCTTCTGTGTCCATCCCGCCTGTCACTTCTTCCATCTTCCTGCCCGTCGTCTTCCCAGCCAACCCGGCAGCCGCATCCGTAAAATGAAATCCTACAAAAGGAAGGTCGGTGGCAATTGCCAAATCGCCCGGCACATAAATCTTATCATCCATCGCATACACAAGCGCCATAACAAGCAGCGCCGCCAGTAGCGCAAGCACGGCTCCGAGAAGCACCGCCTGAAACATCCTTTGGTCAGCTACCACCAGTTCCGCTTCCGTCTCTTTATAGATGCTGATATCACGAAATTCCTTCACCCGTTCTCCTAAGTCCACCAATGATAAGTCTGTTGCCTGTAGGATCGCATTTGTCTTCTCCGGCGCATCCGTGATGACAGTAATCGTTAGCAGACGCAAATCAGAAAGGATCTCTGCCGTCGTCGCTCCCGTCACTTCTTCCTGCGTATAGCCATCCGGTAGGTAAGACATTGTCGTGTTCAGGATCGGTTCCGTCGCCATCAGGTCATTCCATGTATAGCCATTATAGGCCTGATAAACCTCACCCGTCTCGTCCGGCGCAAAGTCCAAATAGATTTTAGATTCAGCCTTATATTCCCGGTTGTTACTGATCACGACATGATAGAACCAGTAAATCCCTCCGCCAAGAACCGCTCCTGCAACCGCCGCCAATACGACAAGCCAAAGCTTTCCCAGGAAAAGGAGTAAATATTTCTTACAATCTATGCCCTCATTTCCGTTTTTCATATGAATACCCCGTGTCTTCGCTACAGCATGTACCCAAATCATTTATGCGCTGTTGTCTGGCCGCTTTCCACGCCTTCTGTGCTTTCCGGCTTAAATAAAATTTTCAATGTCAACAGCATCAGCTTCAAATCCAGCCATACTGAATAATTCTCGATATAAGTCAAATCTAATTTCAGTTTATCATATGGCGTCGTATTATACTTCCCATATACTTGTGCATATCCGGCAAGGCCCGCCTTTACTTTCATCCGGAACACAAACTCCGGCATCTCTTCAACGTACTGCGCGATAATCTCAGGCCTCTCCGGGCGCGGGCCAATGAAAGACATTTCGCCTTTTATGATATTGAATAATTGTGGCAGTTCGTCAATACGGACCGCGCGGATAAATTTCCCTATCGGTGTGATCCTGGAATCATTCTTAGAGGCAAGCCTTGCTACGCCGTCTTTCTCCGCGTCTACCCGCATGCTACGGAACTTTAAGATAGAAAACTCTTTGGCATCCCTTGTACAGCGGATCTGTTTATAAAGTACCGGGCCGCCGTCGTAGAGTTTGATGATAACCGCCGTAACCAACATAAACGGGGACGCGATCACGAGCAGGATCACTGCGCATATTAAGTCAATCAGTCTTTTCACCAACCGCTGCTCAATTTTCAAGGCGTACTCCCTTGTCAACAGAATCGGCGTATCGAACAGATGAAGCTGATCAGAGCCTTTTACCAATACATCCGAAATTTTGGGCATCATATACACACGAATAGAATGACTGTAAGAATATTTTAAAAGCTCATTCCGGTCTTGTATCGGAATATCCCATAATACGACCGCGCCATATCTCTGAAGGATTTCCTCCTTCACTTTCTCCATGCCGTCCGCAATATTTATACATTTATTAATCCGATACTTGTCTTCTCTGGAATTGAATTTCTCAACAATCGCATCAATAGGGCGTTCTCCATGCACGAGCAGGATCTCCCGTGGGGGAAACACCCTATGGTAGAACATATTGCAGACATACACCCATACTGCCGATAAGACAATCTGTATCAGCATCGTCTCAATAATCGGCCTGGCGTTCACAAGCCAGTTTGCCATCAGCGAGATCTGCACATAAGAGAACAGATTAACCCCCAATAAGGAAAAAAACTGGGAAAAATAAACATCAACAGGCTTTAGATAACCGATTTTCAAACCGCCATAAGTACTGGTAAAGAAAAAAAGCAGGACAAAATAAACCAAAAACATCAATACATGCCCTTTAAAATAGAAATTCAAGCGGCGATGCGTATGGAGGAATGGATAATACGCCATCATCCAATAATAGGCATACACACCAGTCTGCAAAATAAGACCAATAAAAGAAAGCTGTAATATGACAAGTCTCTTCAAAGATTCTATTCGTTTCACCAAAACACCTCATTTGTGATTCTCTTGATTCCTATATGCGCCTTAACGTCGCACGTACTGCCCATAGGCAAAAACAGATTGCACTAGATAGAAGGGAAAGCTTCTCTTCCCTGCGATATAAATGCCAGATTCTTTTCATTGCTACAAATTTATTGGATGATAAGCTCTTCGCCGGTCTTCTGTATATTGCGAGCGATTCCTGATAGCCATATGCCGTATAGCCTGCCCGCAAGATCTTCCACCAGGTAGCCGTATCTTCGCTCTCTACTGTCGGCATCCATATCAGCTCTTTTGGAATTACCGTTGTATCAAACATAACAGTTGTCGTAAAAATCACGGTTCTCGATAACGCCTGTCGATAAGTCAGTTGCTCCGGTACTTTCACGATTTTCCCGGTCCCTCTTGCATTCTCGTCGCCAAACTCATATGCGGTAAAAGCAAATCCCGCATGCTTTTCTTCCATGAAGGCAATCTCTTTCTCTAGCTTGTCCGGATGCCAGATATCATCCGCATCCAGAAATGCAATATACCTTCCCTGCGCCTCTGCAATCCCTGTATTGCGTGCCTTGGCAGCGCCCTCGTTCCTATCTTTTCGGATAAGGTGAAGACGTTTGTCTGCTACTTCCTTATCCATGATCTCCTGGATAATTTGCACGCTATTATCGGAAGAAGCATCGTCCACCAGGATCAATTCCCAATGATGATACGTCTGTCCCCTGACCATCTTGATCGTCTCGGCTATATAAGGCGCAGCACAATAGACCGGGACAATGATACTGACTAGTTCTCCCATCTCCATGTCCTTTTTCATCAAATATCCTCTTTCACCAGATAAATGGGCCTTCTCTTCACTTCCATGTAAGTCTTAGATAAGTATTGCCCGACAATTCCCAGGCAAAACAACTGCACGCCGCTGATTAAAGAAATAATGCAGACTAAGGAAGGCCAGCCGGAAGTGGGATCGCCAAATAGCAGCTTCCGCACAATTGTGACAACAATCAGCAGGAAAGCCACAACACAGAACAAAACGCCCATAACGGAAGCAAAGGCAAGCGGCATCGTAGAAAAACCGATAATCCCTTCCAAAGAATACAAGAAAAGCTTCCAAAACGACCACTTTGTCTCGCCTTTATTTCGTTCTACGTTCTCAAACTCAATCCATTTTGTTTCATAACCGACCCATCCGAAAATCCCTTTTGTAAAACGGTTATACTCCGTCATAGACAGGATCGCGTCTACTACCTGCCTTGTCATTAACCGATAATCCCTGGCGCCGTCTACGATTTCCGTTTTCGAAATCCGGTTCATCAAACGGTAGAATATCCTTGCAAAAAAAGAGCGTATCTTCGGCTCCCCTTTCCGCGTCACCCTTCTGGTCGCTACTGAATCATATCCCTGCTCTATATAAGAATACATCTCTGGTAAGAGCGATGGCGGATCCTGCAAGTCTACATCCATTAACACGGCATAATCTCCTTTTGCCTTCTGTAGGCCGGCATAGATCCCCGCCTCTTTTCCAAAGTTCCTGGAAAAGGATAAGAGATGTACCCTTTCATCTTCTGCCCGTAGCTTCTTAACCTCTGCTACCGTGCCATCTTTTGAGCCGTCGTCTATATAAAGAAATTCAAGTTCTAATCCCTTTTCCCGGAAAAAAGAATCGTTTTTCAATACTTCATGATAAAAATCTGCTATATTCTCTTCTTCATTGAAGCATGGAACGATGATGCTTAACAGACTCATGATTTCCTCCATTTCCATCCAAACTATAAATGCAGCCTCTGCTTGTTGTCCTAAAGTCCCGTAAATAACAAAATACCGTACCTTTGATAAGAATTACGATGCAATCTGTGGGACACAAGCTGCCAAGCTTGCGTCTATTATAGCATGTTCCTATTAAAAAGGAAAGCAAAAGAGGAGCCCCTATCGGTTCTCCTCTGCCTGTCTATTCTGTATGCTTTCCCGCATGGATTTCCACTATTATGCCGACTTGCTTCTGCCTATATCTGCTGCCCTTATCCGTCCTCTCATAATCCACGAAACCCTGCTCTTTTAAAACTTCATTTTGAAACTATATTTATTCAGTCTTCCTTATACCACAATCCCCTGTTCTAAGCGCACATAATCAGCAACGGATGCTATGTACTCGCTATTCGTAGGCCTGCTATGTCCGATCCCATTACTGTAACCGAACAATTTCTTAAAGAGCTCTCCATTGCCTCTTTCCCATGAAACCTCTATCGCATTGCGGATCGCTCTTTCTATCTTCTGGTCTGTTGTCATATATCGTTTCGCTAAATCCGGATATAATAGTTTGGTCACACTGCCGATCAGTTCCATATCCTCTACACACATGCTAATTGCCGTCCGTAGATATTGATACCCTTTTAAATGTGCCGGTATGCCAAGCTCTAACATCAAGCCGGAGATCATCGGCTCTGTTTCTACCTTTACTACCATATTACTGCCCATTGTATCATTCCCCTTTACAGTATGTTTTGGACAAGCATATCATAAAATGCTAAATTCTGTAAACTGTAAGGTATCGCATGCCTGGAAACCAAACGCCAGCGCTTTGTTATACGACGCTCTAAGCCAACGCTCTATATCCGAAAAACCTTTGCATCCCTACAAATACTGCCGTTTATTGCAATCCTGCAATGCCTCCACGATTTTCTTCACTTCTTGCGCCCTGTTTTTATCACACACAAGCACTGCGTCTTCCGTCTCTACGACAACGACACTATCAAGCCCTATTGTCGTCACCAGCTTGTTTTTAGCATAAATGATACAATCATGAGTGTCAATATGCACCTGTTCCCCATACGTAATGTTCCCATACTCGTCTTTATCATACAACGCTTCCAAGGCGTCCCAGCTTCCCACATCGCTCCAGCCAAAATCACCTTCTAGCACCAGGACCTTATCCGCCCGCTCCATAATGCCATAATCTATGGAAATCTTCGGGATCTGTGGATAGACATCCGCAATCACATCCTTTTCTTTTTCTGTTCCCAATACCTGCCCTATTTTCTGTATACATTCATAAATATCCGGCAATAGCTCTTCAAAATAATGCATGATAACCGATGCCTTCCAGATGAACATGCCGCTGTTCCAGAGATATTCCCCTGACAACAGATATTCTTTTGCCGTTTGTAAATTGGGTTTCTCCACAAACCTCTTCACAGGGTAATAACCGTCTAACGCCTTCTCCTGTGCATGGCAGATATAGCCATATCCTGTTGAAGGAAATGTCGGCTGGATGCCAATCGTCACAAGTGCATCCGTTTTCTGTGCGATACGGATGGCGTCCGCCAAGACTTGCTTATAGACATCCGTCTTTTTAATATAATGGTCAGATGGCAATACACACATAATGCCATCCCCATATTTTTTCAAAATCTCCATTGCCGCATACCCAATGCATGCCGCAGTATTTCTTGCCGCCGGTTCTGCCAGGACATGATCGGCACATACTCGGCCCGCGGTAGCCTCTAACATCAATTCTACCTGCGTCGTATTTGTGACAACAAAAATATCGTCTTTGTCAACATTCCCGTCCAGCCTGTCGATTGTCTCATTCACCATCAAATCTTTTCCTGTCAGGTTTAGAAGCTGTTTAGGCAACTCCTGTCTGCTCAGAGGCCAGAACCGCGTACCGCCTCCGCCTGCTAAAATAACGCCATATGTTTTCATATTTATCCCCATCTGCGCGCTGTGGCGCGCTTAGGCCATACGCCGAAGCATCCGGCCATCGAATACAATTTCTTTCCGCCTTATTTTTCTCATACGCTCTATAAGCGAGCCGCATCAACATTTTCCTTAAACCAGTCATACGCCGCCTGTACGCCTTCTTCAATTTCTACTTTGTGACGCCATCCAAGCTCATGCAGCCTGGTGACATCTGTCAGCTTACGAGGCGTCCCATCCGGCATATCATGGTTCCAGACAATCTCACCCTCATACCCGACTGTCTTTTTCACCAATCCGGCAAGTTCCTTGATGGTCACTTCTTTCCCGGTCCCAATATTCACATGGCTTTCTCCATTATAATGTTCTAACAGGAACACACAGGCATCCGCCATATCATCCACATACAGGAACTCGCGAAGCGGCGTGCCGGTTCCCCAAAGCTCTACCTGCGGCGTATGGTTTATCTTTGCATCATGGAATTTACGGATCATTGCCGGCATCACATGCGACCCTTGCAGATCATAGTTATCATAAGGCCCGTAGAGATTCGTGGGCATGCAACTGATAAAGTCATCACCATATTGCCGTTTAAAGAACTTGCACATTTCCATTCCCGCAATTTTGGCAATGGCATAGGCTTCATTAGTCGGTTCCAACGGCCCCGTCAAAAGCGCATCCTCCGGGATTGGCTGTGGCGCCATCTTCGGATAAATGCAGGTGCTGCCAAGGAATAGCAGTTTCTTCACATGATAATCATGGCTGCATTTGATCACATTACATTGAATCTGCATATTCTCATACGCAAAGTCCGCTGGCGCCGTATTATTGGCATTAATCCCACCTACCTTTGCCGCTGCCAGGACAACTACGTCAGGTTTCTCTGTCTCGAAGAAATCCCTGACTGCCGCCTGATTTGTCAGATCCAGTTCCTTATGCGTCCTGCCAATAATATTGTTATATCCTTTGGCTTGTAAGTTCCTGACAATCGCACTCCCTACCAGTCCCCGGTGCCCCGCTACATAAATCTTATCTGTCTTATCCATTTCCGTCTCCTTTTATACTTCTACTCTATTTCCATATCCATAGTTTTGTTCAGTTTTCCTAGACTCATTGTCCTAGAAAATAAAACCCGTCTTTTATGTCGCCGCCCCGTAATCCGATCTTAGCCGGTGCAGGCGAGGAAGGAAAACTTTCATACCCTACCTGGTCGCCCATTACTGGATAATAAAACGTAAATCCATCTATTTCATAACTTGTCGTCTCATAATTATCATAGTCTTTTTGGCAGATCCAATAATCATTCACATAGGCTCCCGCCACTTCACGTCCAAATGCAATAGCCTTATACACAAGGAAAAGACCGATCAGACAGATACATGCCTTCTCCATATACATTTTATACCGCTTTTGTATCCGGATATCGCCCGGTTTGCTATCCGCATATAAGTACTCTGTGAGAATATCCCCCGCTACAACAGCTGATACCAGATAAGCATACACACAGCCATAGCGGATGAGCGGCGAAGACAACAGCCAGAAAAGAAAACATGCTACCAATACGCCCTCCGCCAGCAATTTGTCTTTCTTATTCTTCCTGTCTGCTTCTATAGAACCAAAATCAATCTCCGATAGCGCTTTTCTTTCAGCCTCATCTTCCTTACCATGCACACGCTTACGATACATGCGCCACAGCAAATAAACCAGTCGCAATACATATACTAGCACTGATGCCAATGCGGCTAAGACAAACAGCTTATCCATACCGCTTATCTTATGGAACCATGTCGGCAGCCACTCCCAAATCGGCTTGTCATACTGCATTACATCAACATATCCCCTGCCCCAGACTTGTATCTCTTTTGCATCATAAGCCGCAATCCCCTCCGGGATTTTCCAATCGGCTTGCAAAACATCAATTCCTGTAAGCGGATAAAAAAGCCACCCGGATAGCAATGCATTCCTAATCAAAAACGGCGCTGCCGTAAAAATCCCAAGGCATAGATACATTACCGTTTCTTTCCAGCGTTTCTGGCGTACAAGCGCCATCGCAGGCTTCCATGTCAATAAGATCATTAGCGCCGCTGAAAATTTTACCGTAAGCAAGAAGACGCCCAGCACACATAACATCGCATATGGAAATATGGTCTCCTCCTGTTCTTCCAATAAATCCATCCACCGGATGACAAGGTAGAATGTCGTCAAGACCATAAAATAATCCGATGCCGGCGATATCATTTCGTCAAAGATCACCAATAAATAATAGATGCCCATTACTCTGGCAAAATCCGAAACAATAAAGCGTTTCCTTCTCACAAATCCGGTTAGCTCTCCACAAACTACCGCCACCAGGAATGCTAGGAATCCTGCTGTCGCGTGATAGGAAGCGCCTCCCAGAAAAGCAAAACTATAAAGCGCGGATAGCGCAAATGAAGCGCTATTATAGGCAAGCCGACAATGCAAATTGCCTAATCCTTTTACCACCCCATACTCTTCTATCCAACGGATGCTCTGTGCATGGTAAAGGCCCGTATCATAATGTATGATGCCTCTCGATGTCCCGTATGCGAATACCAGGAACAGCAAAATTAAAGCAATTACTTCTCCTTTTCGCATACGTCGTAGCTTTTCCCGTATCTCCTCTGACAGACTCTTTCTGTTAATGATGGCAACGATAAGGCAAATGCCCGTTAGCATCACATTTGCCACGAGCCCTACCGGCCCCAGAAGGCTACAGAACTGTGCATATACGGTAACGGCTGCCAAACCGCACATCAAATAACTGTCCCATTTACGCACCTGATATGGGCAAAGCCGCGTCAGGCCTCTTAAGATGCCATACCCTGCCAGAAACGTAGTAAAGATCATATAGAGCCAGATCAAGATAACCGTCAGCATATCATTCCCCTGCTACATTTTCACTTTTCCCATCATGCAGCTTATTTCTATATTCCTGACAGCTCATTCCGGCGATCTCTTTCAAATCGGCGTCCATCATCATTGCGACCAGTCCCTTGAAATCAACATTACGCTTCCATCCAAGTTCTTTCTCCGCTTTCTCGCAATTTCCCCAGAGAAATTCCACTTCTGCGGGACGATAGAATTCAGGGTTCACATCTACCAGAAGCTTGTCTGTCTTAGCATCAAACCCTTTTTCGTTGACGCCTGTCCCTTCCCATCGGATCTGAATGCCTAGTTCCGAGAAAGCAGCTTCCACGAATTCTCTGACCGTATGTGTCTCATTCGTTGCCAGGACATAATCATCCGGCTTATTCTGCTGTAGCATCAGCCACATGCCCTGGACATAGTCACCTGCAAATCCCCAGTCCCGTTTTGCATTCATATTGCCGAGTGACAATTTCTCTTGTTTGCCTGCTACGATATTAGCAATCGCCAAAGTAATCTTTCTCGTAACAAAGTTTTCACCTCTTCTCGGTGATTCATGATTGAACAAAATGCCATTGCAAGTAAACATATTATATGACTCTCTATAATTAACTGTAATCCAATAGGAATATAGCTTTGCAGCTCCATAAGGGCTCTTCGGGTAAAAAGGTGTTTTCTCACTCTGGGGCGCCGTCTCTGGTATGCCACCGAACAATTCCGACGTGGACGCCTGATAATATCTACAATTCCCGCCATTGACACGAACCGCCTCAAGCAATTTTAACGTACTCACGCCCGTAGCCTCCGCCGTATATTCCGGCACGTCAAAGGAAATCCCTACATGTGACTGTGCCGCCAGATTATACACTTCCGTCGGACGGATCTCCGCCATCAGGCGCATCAGGTTACTGGAATCCGTCGTATCTGCAAAATGCAAGAAAAATTTAATTTTATAGTAATCAGACTGGATGATATGGTCTATTCTCGCCGTGTTCGTGATACTGTGCCTGCGGACCAGCCCATGCACCTCATATCCTTTATCTAATAGAAACTCCGCCAGATAAGACCCGTCCTGTCCTGTAATACCTGTAATAAGCGCTACTTTTCGCATAATAATCCTCCATTTAATTTGTGTAACATTTTGCTATTCCATATGCGAGTATACTATTGTATAATACTTGTATCAACATAAAATATTGCGACATAATAGTAAAATATTGCTCTTGCAAATAGGAATCTTGCAGACGATCCTCGGACTGACCGTTGCTATCTGCCGCTGCTTTTAGCCCCTCCCTCATAATGCAGTTGGCAAAAGCAAAAAATAAGAACAAAGACTACATGATAAGAAAGGACTCCGCAGAATGGCAAAATCAACTTCTGAGCGTATCATTACGACTCCCTCCTCCTATGCCAAAGAACACTATCTCTATGTGCAGGAAGTAGGCACTCTGCAAAGCCTAGAGCCCCATATCAGCCGAAGGCAGAACCTTAATTCTTATCTTTTCTTCATTGTACTGGAAGGCAGTGGGGAAGTCTCTTATTGCGGCAATACATTCCCTATTGCGGCTGGCGACTGCATCTGGTTAGACTGTGCGAATCCATATTCCCACGAAAGCAGCGAGACAGAGCCATGGAGCCTCATGTGGGTGCATTTTTACGGCAAAGAAGCTTCTTACTTTTATTCTAACTTCCTCAAGCACTCCTGCTCTTTTCTTTTTCACCCACAGTCTCCTGTTGCTTTTACGGATACTTTACAGCATTTATATCAGATTCATTTTACCAAGCCATCAATGATGGAGTTATATGCTAACCGCTATCTCACTGACCTTATAACCTTATGTTTTACTGAAAATATAATGGAAAATCAGGAAAAATCTTCCATCCCGTCCAAATTGGGCCAAATACGCGATTATCTGGAAGAACATTATGCAGAAAAAATAAATCTGGAAGACTTATCTTCCAGATTCTTTATCAGTAAATTCCATCTTTCCAGAGAATATAAGAAACTATATGGCACGACGATCGGCAATGACCTGACATCCAAGCGCATCTCCCATGCCAAATCCATGTTACGCTTCTCAGACGCTTCTGTGGAAAACATTGCGCTTGATTGTGGTTTCCAGGATGCCGGATATTTCATCAAAGTCTTTAAAAAGGCCGAAAGCATGACACCTCTTGAATATCGCAAAAAATGGTAATGATCCGCCTAAGATAGGATTATGCCAATCGCCTGTCCCAGGATGCCATAACCTATATTAGATGCCGGTCATAAAATGGCATGTCAAAAACCCCATGAATATGCCGAGCAGCGCTCCCATCCACACTTGCAGCGGCGTATGCCCGACAAACTCTTTGAGCTTGTCTTCAACGGACATTTTCGTCCCCATTTCCCGAAACAATGTCATCATTTCATTCAAGACCCTTGCCTGTATGCCAGTCTCTCTTCTGACGCCCATTGCATCATGCATGACAATGATTGCCATAATCACCGATATAGCAAAAGCAAAGCTTTCGCTTCCATATTGTATGCCTGTCGCCGTTGCCAAAGCGCACACAGTCGCGGAATGAGAACTTGGCATGCCGCCGCTCCCGACCATGCGCTCCCACACAAACTCTTTCGTGATCAGAAGATGGATAATTGTTTTTAGCACCTGTGCCACAAACCATCCCATCACGCCCGCGACCAGCACCGGGTTTTGAACAAGCCCTTCTAAAAATGTCATATGATTATAATCCTTTTCTTTTCCCTTCTCTTAACAACGTATTCTATAATTCTTTCATATATTTCGCAATCGCATCATGCCAATCAGCAAACATGAAATCTGTCGTCAATTTAAACATATAATTTTCCAGTATGGAATATGCCGGTCTTGGCGCCGCTGCTCCAAATTCTTGCGTTGTAATCGGCTCCACTATAGTCTTCTTCCCGGCAATCCTAAAGATTTCCTCTGTAAACTCTGCCCAGCTACAGTCCCCTTCACATGTTCCGTGAAATAAACCATAATTCTCCGTTGGCAATAAATAAGCAACTGCCTTCGCTAATTCTTCCGCACTTGTCGGAGAACCTACTTGGTCTTTTACGACACGCACTTTATCATTTGTCTCAGACAAACGCAACATCGTCTTGACAAAGTTTTTGCCATCTCCATAAAGCCATGCCGTCCTGATTATAAAATATTTACTTGCAAAATCCTTGACAAAATTCTCTCCCGCAAGCTTTGTCTTCCCATACATCCCCTGCGGCCCTACTGCATCAAACTCCGTATATGGCGTTGTCCCTTTCCCATCAAAAACATAATCTGTAGAAATATGGATCAGTTTCGCATCCGTCTCTGTTGCGGCAATGCTTAAGTTCCTCGCTCCTATCGCATTGATCTTATATGCTTTATCGCATTCGGTTTCACACGCATCCACACCTGTATGAGCCGCACAGTTAATAATCGCATACGGCTTCACCTTTCTTGCAAAAGACATCACGTCATCAATATCCGTAATATCTAGTTCCCCAACATCTGTATTGACCAGCTCATAACGGCCATCTCCGGCATATAATTTATTCACGGCACGTCCCAATTGTCCGTTACAACCTGTCACAATAATCTTCTCCATAGATTCCATCCTCCATCTATCTTCTGATGCCAAATACAGCTATCTTTTCTATCATACATCGAAAAAGCGATTATTGCAATATCACTGTCATTTTGATAGTGTTCCTGTTTGTATCATTCTGATGCTGACCTTATTGATAACCTTCTGATGTTGCTCTTATTTCTGCTTTTCTGATGACGATCTTATTGATAATCTTCTGATGTTGCTCTTATTTGCGCCTTTCTGATGCTGACCTTATTGATAACCTTTTAATGTTGCTCTTATTTGTGCCTTTCTGATGACGATCTTATGCTCGAAGGCTTCGAGAACACTCTGTATTTTAGCTCAGGATAGCCAAGATTTTGTAGCTTTTTGCATTTTTTTCTAGTGACGAGTTTATTTTCTTATGCTATAATATCAGATGTGGCTTTACGGGAAGCCATTTTATTATTATAGTGGGATTAATTTTCCAGAAAAGAAAGAGAGGATTTCGGATGAAAAGATTGCAAGTAATTCTTCTCGTCGCTTTGTCTTCTGCTCTTTTACTATTTGGTTGCGGCAAAGATAGCACCCCAGAGGAAGTCTTTGAACCAATCATGGAGCAGGAAACCGAGAATGACTCCGAACCCGTGGAAGAAAGTGATACACCAATAAGACCGGATGCAGGAGCAGCGCCACTCAAAGATATCCCCCCGGAAGAAGGAATGGTGCGTAGCCGTATTACAAATGAATGGGTGACCGAAGAAGTAAACAATACGCGTCCCATTACCATTATGATACCCAACACGAAAACGGCAGCGCAATACGGCATCTCTAATGCAGATATATTATATGAATGTAATGTCGAAGGAAGCCTTACCCGGCTAATGGCACTATTTCAAGACTGGAACAGCTATGACAGGCTTGGCAACGTGAGAAGCTGCCGTGACTACTACATATACTGGTCTTTCGAATGGGATGCCATCTATATTCATTTTGGCGGTCCTTTTTATATTGACGAAGTCATCAGCCGTCCAGATACAGACGATATTGACGGTTTATCCAGCAGCAATTTCTGGCGTGCTAACGATACCGGAAATACAACAGACAATGCCTATGTTTCTACGAAAGGCATTCAAGCGGATATGAAAAAACTCGGTTATAGCAAAACATACCGCAACGGATATGCGGACGAACAGCATTATCAGTTTGCACCATTTGATGCACCCAATACTTTAGCACAGTATGCCGATGCGATCACCGCGAATAAAATTGATATGTCACCTACCTATCCGGTAACGAACTGTTATTTTATTTATAACCCGGAAACAGGTCTCTATGACCGATTCCAGCACTTATCAGGAGCCGCTGACGGTCCACACATTGATAAAGCGAACGGCAAACAGCTTGCTTTCAAGAATATCCTAGTTCAAAATACTTATTATGAGGTACGTGACCAGAAAGGTTATCTTGCCTTCCAATGCATTGATTCTACCAGAGATGGCTGGTTCTTTACAAATGGCAAAGGGATCCATGTCAATTGGGTAAAGACTTCCGACTACGGTGCAACAAGATATTATGATGATGCAGGCAATGAAATTGAATTGAATACTGGTAAAACTATGGTTTGTATTGTCGAAGATGGGGATTCTTTCATAGTTGATGACCAGATTATTAATTAGAAATGCAAAACCGATTAAGCATCTTATCGGAAAGCCAATACATCCCTATCAACAAGAATCTTATTACTACCAAAAGAAGCAAACGGCATGTCCATCAAAGTCATGCCGTTTGCTTTTTTCCAATTCTTATGGAACATATTTCTCTAAAAAAGCTTTAATCGTTTCATAATATGTATCTGGTGCTTTATCCTGTGCCTGTGCATGCCCTGCTCCTTCCACAATCAGGATTTCTTTCGGGCATGTCGCCGCTTCATATAAATCTTTTGCCATCTGGACCGGTATCATGGCATCCTCATCTCCATGTATGAAAAGCGTCGGCGTATTACTCTTTTGCACTGCTTCAATCGCAGAAGCATCCTTCAAATCATATCCGCCACGCAAACGTAACATCAGGCATGCCGAATCAATTATAGGAAATGGCGGCAAGGAAAACCACTCCACGATCTTCTCCCCAAACATCGAATAAGCATCTGTATAAGCGCAATCAGAAATTACTGCATATATATGGGCAGAGAAATCTTCTTCCCCTGTCATCATCAAAGCAGTGGCAGCCCCCATCGACTGTCCGTGAAGGACTATTTTCGCTTGCTCATCCTGCTGTAATATATAATCAATCCACAGGTAGCAATCATAGTGGTCGGTCCACCCCATCCCTATGTAATCTCCTTCACTTTCTCCCTGGCAGCGCAAATCAGGCACAATCACATGATATCCTTCCTCATGGTACCAATAAGCAAAGGGATACATCTCTTCTTTCCAACCCGTATAACCATGTAAAAGCAAGACCCATTTATGTCCGTCTTCCTCCGCAGGGAACTCTTCCGCTACCAACTTGTAACCATCTTCTGTCGTTACCGAAAGCTTACTGGAAACGGCGTAAATAAGCCAATCTCTTGTCTCATTTAAATTGATCTGGCGATTCACTTTGATATCTGACGACTGCACTTGTGCCGCATAACTTTCATCCGTTATCCGTTCAAAAGCTTCTAGTTTTTTCATAAAAGAAGGCACAAGCGCTGCACTTACAAGAAAATTGACCAGAATAAAATACAGAATAAATAACAATGCGACAATGGCGCATAATAAGATAATGCACTTCTTCCTTTTACCCATAAGTTTCCTTTGTATTTTCCCCTCTAATAAGCATCCCTTTTTCTCTATTCATATCATAACATATTTCATATGGCTTATGTTCAGGTAAATTTCGGATATTTTCCATTTTATCCAATAGATTCATAATAGTTTTCTACTATCTTTAACTTTATCTTTAATCCTATCTTTAATTCTTTTTCTCCTATGCTTTAATCCCTTCCTATTTTTACATACAAAAAAAGCTCCAGAAATATCTTCTGAAGCTCTTCATCCTCTTGTAAAAGGCGACAATCGGATTTGAACCGATGATAAGGGTGTTGCAGACCCGTGCCTTACCCCTTGGCTATGTCGCCATATTTCATAAATGACTCCGACGGGAATCGAACCCGTGTTACCGCCGTGAAAGGGCGATGTCTTAACCGCTTGACCACGGAGCCGTACTCTCACAGCTTTATTCTCTTCAAACTCCCCGAGTTGGGCTCGAACCAACAACCCCACGGTTAACAGCCGTGTGCTCTACCATTGAGCTATCGAGGAATGCTCCTATGCGCTTTCGCATAGCCAAGGGACATGCCCTCAAAGCCAAACACCAAAAACCAACAACCGGACATGATGGTTAAGCCCGCGGCCTATTAGTACATGTCAGCTGCGCGCATCGCTGCGCTTGCGCCCCATGCCTATCTACCTTGTCGTCTCCAAGGGGCCTTGCTAGTTGGGAGGTATCATCTTGAGGGGGGC
>CAJTSL010000005.1:0-392 GCA_910578845.1 uncultured Lachnospiraceae bacterium | reverse complement strand
TCTCTTCATTATTCCACCAGTCCATATACTCCCAACATTTCTCTTTAGCAGGACACTCGTCTCAGTGCTCCTGCTCCTTACCCATACCAATCAGGATAAGCCTTCGACCGATTAGTGACAGTCAGCTCCATGCATTGCTGCACTTCCACCCCTGCCCTATCTACCTGGTGTTCTCCCAGGGGTCTTATCCTTTTGGGGGATGTCTCATCTTGGGGCGGGCTTCGCGCTTAGATGCCTTCAGCGCTTATCCCTGCCGGGCTTGGCTACCCTGCCGTGGGGCTGGTCCCCAACAGGTCCACCAGCGGCCCGTCCATCCCGGTCCTCTCGTACTAAGGACAGCTCCTCTCATACCTCCTGCGCCTGCGCCGGATAGGGACCGAACTGTCTCACGA
>CAJTSL010000004.1:58837-111013 GCA_910578845.1 uncultured Lachnospiraceae bacterium | reverse complement strand
GAGCATAAAGTCTCTTACGCAGCTTCTTTACATGTTTCATCTTTACCGCATCCCCGTAAACAATCTTTAAATCGTAGAGCTGTTCGCACTCCGCCACAAAATCAGCAAGTTTTATCAGAAGTTTTGTCTGATTTTTGGTTACGGCCTTCTTCCAGACAAACGTGTATTTGTTTGCGGCTGCTTCGATTTTTGTGCCGTCAATAAAAATGGTTTCGCCTGAAATTTCTCCCAGGTCAAAAAGCGCGTTGGACATTTCAGCAAGAATACGTTTGGCGCATGGCGCAAAATGAATGCTTCTAAATCGTGCAAATGTTGCATGGTCAGGAGCAGGCGCACCTTCTAAAAGAAACATGAAATTGATATCTCTTTTACAGTTAAGCTCCATGGAGCGGGAAGAATAATCCCCATTCATGTAAGAGTAAAGTACAATCTTCAGAAGAGTTCTCGGGGATACTGAATTTATTCTTTCATAAGTAGAATATAAGTCAGTCAAATCCATCGCCTCCACAAACTGACTCAGTAACCGCACAGAATCATCCTCCGGAATGATCGTTTCAATATTTAGCGGAAGTTTTAATTGATATCCGCTTTGATTTAGGCTATAATTTTTCTGTAAGTTAATGTGTTTGGTCATACATTAATTTTACACTAACTGCCGGATTCTTTCGAGGTCTGGCAGTTATTTTTTTGCATAGAAAAGGAGCTGCGCACTAATTACTTAGTGCGACAGCCCCATTTTCTTCACAGACTAAACTTTTCACTTTTTAAATGGATTGTTTCAAATCCTGGGCAAGCAAATATATATTTTCCAAAATAGTTTTTGTTTTCTCCATATCTTTCAACGTGTTGGCAAAAGTCCTTAAACTTTCCGTTGAAGAAGCCGCTACTTCTTCACTTGTCGCAGAAAGCTGGGAAATATTATCTGATATCGTACCGGTTGATATGAGGATGCTTCCTATAATCTGTTCTGTATTCTTAATATTTTCTACAAGTTCCGTCACTTCCTCATCCACTTTTTCAAATTTTTCTCTTGTATTCTCAATCAGCTCATTTTGTTTCATAACAGAAGCTACAGAATTCCCAATGCTCTCATTGGCATATTTAGTATCTTCATTCAGCTCCCCGATAATACTTGTGATGTGATTGGAAGCTTCTTTTGTCTGTGCCGATAACTGCCGTATTTCTTCAGCAACAACTGCAAATCCTTTTCCTGCCTCCCCGGCACGCGCAGCTTCAATAGATGCATTCAAAGCAAGTAGATTCGTTTGATTGGAAATCGTTAAAATAACCCCTACGAAATTTTGGACTTCTTCTACTTTCGCCGTTAACTTTTCGATCACCTGCACAGTGACATTGCTCGCCGATTCGACATTCGCAGCCTGCTCCTTTAATTCCTTCACTACAGAAGAACCTTCTTCTACCATAGCATCCGTACTTTGTGAGACTTCTAACATTCGTTTCGTTCCTTCTTCTGCCTTATCCATATTCTCCTGGATATCCGCGCACATAGCTGCCTGATTCTGGATCGCTTCTGCTGTGCTCTCTGTACTTTCTACAATGTTATTCATTGCGAAATTACTCGTTTCAATGCTAGAATTCAGGTTTTCCAACATTTCCATGGCTCCTTCAAAATGAGTCATGATATTTTCTGCGACAAGCGCCATTTTCTTATTGCTTTCTTCCTGTTTTTTCGCTGCTGTACTAATACTATCTACATTTTCTATATTAAATCGGATTAAAATGGAAACGGCCCGAATAGAGGCAAATGCTGCAAGAGATAAAGTAATTAGGGCAATCACCAGATCATTCAGATTATCTCTATTGCCACTTGTAATAGATAGGATAAGACGAGCCAACGTTACTGCTAAAGTCACGATATTACCACCAACGATAAGCCTGATATTCAGATAAGCAATTGCTGCAAATAAAATCGGTAAAGCATATGCCCATGTATTCACTGCTGTGCCTACTAAGCTAATAATTATGTATACAAATGCGGCACTGATCATCATGACCATACCACATATCTTTTTAGTCCTACTAGTAATATAAGCGATTATAATAATAAGCAATGCAGTGATAGATGATAGTAATTGTAACCATGTCTTCCACGTGGCAATATTAGATATTGCCCATAAAACCATTGATATGCCAATATATGCCAGGATAATCGTAACAACCGGAAATATGGCATTATTCACCCTTTTATATTGTTCTTTTGTCATAACCTTTCCCCCCACATATTTCTTATTCTTATATTATAATCCTTTTTAGACTTGTGTACAAATAAATTACAAAAATTTCTATTTTTTGGCAATATAAAACGTAAAATTAGCATTATCCAGAATTTTCCCTGTTTCATCTGTTATTTTTACATCATAAACTGCTAAATTTCTACCTTGTCTGACAACATCCGCCTGGCAATAAACAAAATCCAATCCGATAGCAGGAAGCAGAAAATTCATATTACCTGATACTGTCACTACATTGTTACCGTAAGTACATGCAGCGGCTCCCGCAATAATATCAGCAAATGAATATAGACTGCCCCCATGCAATGCACCATACGGATTTTTGATCTGATCGGATATTTCCATTTTTCCTTTGCAATGTCCCAGAGATATTTCTTCTATTTTGATTCCTAAGATTTGTACATATTCATTATGATCCAGCATATCCATCACTTTTCTACAAATTTCCTGTTCCATCTTACGCACCCTTTCCCCGCTTTTTCTATAGTATGTCAATTTTTACCTTATTTATTTTATCATTATCCTAACCATTCTACTAGCCAACTATTTTCCCGAGAATAATATTTATAATTCATTATTGTTATTAAATAAATATTTATTGATTATCAATAAATATTTATTGACATCCAATATTTACTATGCTATAGTATGGAAAATAGCAAAGAAAAGGGAGGTTTTTCTTCATGAAAGATAAACTTACAGTGTTCACCAAATATCTCTTAGATCTTATGTATTATTGCGGCATCCTTGTTACGTTTACACTACCTTTTAGTATTCGCTTCTATGGGAAATATAACTCCTATTTTAGCAATAATTTTTATTCTCTGCTTATTGTTTTTTTCTTATCAGGTATCTTCGCCGTCTTTATTATCAAACAACTACGTAAAATGTTCCAATCTGTATTAAATGATGACTGTTTTATCAGAGAGAATGTAGAAAGCCTTGAGAAAATGAGCATTTATAGCTTCTTTATAGCCGTCATTACAGCATGCCGCCTTTTTATTTATATAACGCCGGCAGTCATGATTGTCATTCTGGTATTCGTCATCGCCGGGTTATTCAGCAAGGTATTGGCACAAGTATTCGATAAGGCAGTTACTTACAAATTAGAAAATGACCTGACGATATAGACCGCTTATAACATAACAAAAAGGAGTAACAAGATAAAATGGCAATTATAATCAATCTAGACGTTATAATGGCAATGCGTAAGATGAGCCTGACGGAATTAGCAAATGAAGTAGACCTTACCCTCGCTAATCTTTCCATTCTGAAAAACAATAAGGCTAAAGCAATCCGGTTTTCAACATTAGAGGCAATCTGCAAAGCGCTAGACTGCCAGCCCGGTGATATTATTCAATATGTAGAAGAGGAAGAATAATAGGTGTTTGCGAAACTAGGTTTTGAGAAGCAGGCGCTGTACAAAATAGACAAATCGTCGCAGGGCCGCTTTCGCTACATTGGCACTCGTAGCGGCACATAAGGCGCTACAATACAGCGCCAAAGTGCCGACGGTGCCAAAGTACCCCGCTCGTGATCTTGTCTATTTTGCACAACTAGTTTTGAAAAATAGGAGTTTCGCAATCGCTTAAGGAAGAATAAAATTGAAAGGAGATTATCCAAATGAACGAACAGACAACAATAAGTAATGCTTCACAGATCCCTAATAATGCTTACCCGATCAATGATTATTTTCAGCCAAAAGAGAAGGTAACTACAAAAGACAGCTTTCTGCGTAAGCAGATGAAAAGCCAGTTTTCTTTTTTCGCTCCCGCTACAATTCTTTATGCTTTATTTTATACTTTTTGCCTTTATAAAAACGCATCGGGGATTACTTACCCTTTTTTCGTCGTAGGAACCTTTTGCTATTTCTTCTTATCTATGAAAAAGTTAAAGGTTCCATACAAAAAAGACAGTCTCTTTTATATCATTAGTATCTTTCTACTAGGCTTATCCAATTGTTGTACGGATTCCATACAGCTTTTGCGTTTAAACAAACTTGGTATATTTATCCTTGCTTCTATTTTAGTCTTGCATACGGTGTATCAGGATACAGGATGGAGTTTTCTTAAATACGCCGGCGCTTTTGTCCGGACCGGATGGGATGCTTTTGTCAGCCTCTTTACTCCCTTTTCCGACTTAACTTCTTTTTGTGCTGCCAAAAAAGAGGAAAAAACTACAAAAGAGAGCCAACTTGTTTTCATTTTACTCGGTATTGCTATTTCCATACCAATTCTTTTTATTATGATCACATTACTTAGTAGCGCAGATATTGTTTTCCATAATGTTATACACAATTTATTTTCCTTTGATCTTGCATTTACTACGCTTATTAGAATCGGTCTTATGATCACATGTACTTTTTTTGCTTCTTATGCCCTTTTGTCCGCACTATCTAAGAAAAATATCAAAGAAGAAGTGACTGAAAAGAAAATATTAGAACCTATTGTCGCTATCACGGTCACCGGAATGCTTTGCACAGTTTATCTCTTATTTAGTGTCATCCAGATCTTATATCTTTTCATCGGCAAAATGAAGCTGCCGGCAGGATATACGTATTCTGTCTATGCAAGAGAAGGATTTTTCCAATTGCTTACTGTATGTATCATTAACCTGGTTATTGTGTTATTCTGCATCAGCTTTTTTAAAGATAATATCATCTTAAAAATTTTACTTACGATCATTAGCGGATGTACTTATATCATGATCCTTTCAAGCGCTATTAGAATGTTTATGTATATCTCTGTATATAATCTGACTTTCCTTCGTGTTTTCGTTCTATGGGCGCTGATGGTTATTTTCCTGTTGATGATAGGGATCACAATTTATATATACAATAGCAGGTTTCCACTTTTTTTCTATAGCATAGCGATCACTACCGTATTTTATATTGTTCTTTCCTTTGTCCACCCGGATTATTTGATTGCCCGCTATAATTTATATCGTGCCCAAGCCGAAAGCACTGGCGATTTTGATAACCTGAGATATCTCTCCTATCTTTCAGCCGATGCTGCGCCGGTTTTATTAGATACGGATAAAAATCCTTATATCCCTGTTGAATTGGATACTATGAAAAAATTTGTGCTGTTGGAAAACAAATATGGATACGAAAGTAAAGATTACTCTCAGGAAAAATATAAACAACTGCAAAAAGAAATAAAAGCTGTCCTAAACGATGAGAACGATTTCAGGAATCCTATTTATTATTACTACAAAACAATTTACAAATCATCTTCTGCAATGAATTTCAGGAATTTTAATTTCTCAATCTTTATAGCAGAATGTAAGGCGGGGTTATAAATATCCCCACCTTACTCCTGCATTTCACGGATTACGCTAAATCCAATCGGCACAGAAATGGCAAGTGTCAAGACATCTGAAACGGCCTGACAGATTTCCACGCCAAATAAGCCAAAGAAATATGGCAAAACCAGAATAAGAGGCAAGAAGCAAAGACCCTGCCTTGCAGAAGCCACAATGGAAGCTTTTAATCCCTTTCCAATAGATTGTAACATCATGTTGCACATAACAATCCATGCATTCAACGGAAAGACAATCACTTGATAGCGTAAAGCAGCGCTTCCTACTTCAATGACATCCATATCGCCTTTCCGGAATAAGGATACAAGCCCTGGTGCAAATATAAATCCTGCCACTCCAACTACAACTAAAAACAGAAAAGCATATTTGACACAGAACCAGAATGCTTCTAATACTCTCTTATATTTACCGGCGCCGTAATTAAAACCGCATACTGGTTGGAATCCTTGGCCAAATCCTATCAAGGCGGAATTTGCGAACATTGTTATTCTTGATACAATCGACATACCTGCTATTACAGCGTCACTATACATGCCTGCCATATGATTTAAACAGATGGTCGCCAAACTTGCTAATCCTTGTCTACATAGAGAAGGCATTCCTCCTCTTATCATTTCCTTGTAAAAATGCATGCTTGGTATAAAATTGCGGAACTGAATTTGTATATTTCCTCCTTTTTTTATCATAAAAAGAAGAAGAATGAAACTGACATATTGGCTTATGGTAGTCGCCATTGCCGCTCCGGCAATCCCGAGATTGAAATGAAGGATAAATAAGGGATCTAAGACCATATTAAGCACTGCACCTGAGACAATTCCAATCATCGCATAAAATGCGCTTCCTTGGAAACGCATTTGGTTATTTAATACCAAAGAAGAAGTCATTGCCGGCGCGCCCAATAATACAATCCACAAATAAGTCACTGTATAAGGCAATATCGTTTCCGTTGATCCAAGCATATAAGCAAGTGGCTCTATGAAAAGCAAACAAACAATCATTAACACTATACCGGCTAAAAATGCTGAGAAAAATCCAACAGCCGCCATCTTTTCCGCTTCTTCTGTTTCCCCTGCTCCTAGTTTCCTGGATATGTAATTACCTGACCCATGACCGAAGAAAAAGCCTACTGCTTGAATAATCGCCATCAGGGAAAATACGATCCCAACCGCAGCAGTCGCCTGTGTACTTAATTTTCCTACGAAAAAAGTATCTACCATATTATAAAAAGAAGTAATGAGCATACTTAAAATAGTCGGCCCTGCCAATGTACAAACCAATTTTTTCACTGGCGTTTCCAACATATAATTTCTCTTTTCTTCAGCACTGACAAAATTCATCTCATAGCCATCCTTTCTTTTCGTTGTCTTTATTATCTTAGTTGTATTAGTTTTCTGATTTTTCTATGGAATCCTTATAGAATAAAAAGAAGTTTATTGTTAAATACTATATCTTAACTGATATATCTGTAATATAATTGCATCATACTCTTTTCTTATATAAAAATGAAATCGGTAAAATTGAAAAACAAAAATGAAAGATCAAAAACAGAAAGGAAATTCATATCATGAATGCAAAAGCTTTTTTCCAATTATCTTATGGCCTTTATGTCGCTGCAACCAAATCAGACAATAAAATGAACGGATGTATCATCAATACTGTAACACAAGTCACAGACCAGCCCAAACAAATTGTAATTGCAATTAATAAAGAAAATCTTACTTGTGAGCTGATACAAAAATCAGGAATTGTATCTATTTCCGTTCTTTCTGAAACTGCACCGTTTTCTCTTTTTCAACACTTCGGTTTTCAAAGCGGTAGAGAAACAGATAAATTTGTTGATGTCCCCTTTGCCTTGACAAAACAGGAACTCCCTTATCTGACAGAGCATACATCTGCTTATTTCGATTGTAAAGTAGTCCATTCTTATGACTTAGGGACTCATATGCTATTTCTTGCTTCTGTAACAGATGCTGACGTTATTTCTGACAAATGGGCAATGACATATTCCTATTATCATGAATATGTAAAGCCGAAGCCTTCTTCCAAACCTAATGAGTCTGTAAAAGGATGGAGATGTACGGTATGCGGTTATGTATATGAAGGAGAAGAACTGCCACCTGATTTTATCTGTCCATGGTGCAAACATGGAATTGAAGACTTTGAGAAAATAAAATAAAATATAAAGATAAATCCCACTATGATAGCCATATGAATTCATTCACTAAATTAGTGGCATTATAAGTGGGATTATATCTATGATCGTTTTAATGTAGTATATCAAATAATGAATTTCTTTAATCCCATTGACCAGTTTCTTCTAATTGCAAAGAAACTTTTCCACATATTGGACAATGAGTATTCTCTATTGTATCTATCAGTTCTATTTCTCCGCCACATTGTTCGCAGGCGCCAATATATTTACTTTGATCGTCTCTAATATATAATACCGGGACGCTTTCTATATTATGACACAAATCACAAGAAGATAATTGGTATTCAAAATCAAAAATCGGAAATTCTATTTTTGCAGCAGTTTTTTTAATCTTCCGGGAAATATTTTCCGGATATAGTTCCGCTACTTGTTGTAAATCTGCATGCCACATGCCGCATCCTATATTACGTTCCCATTTTGCGCCACATGATGTACAAGTTATGTTCACAATTGCGCCCATGCTAACTTCCTTTCTATTATCCCACGAACTTGATCAGACAAAGCTAAAATATTATTGTAAAAGAGACAATATCATGTTCGGCCATTGGTTTGCCTGAGATAAAACAGACTGTCCTGCCTGAAGCAATATCTGGCTATTAGAATATGTAACCATTTCTTTTGCAATATCAGTATCCCGGATAAGAGATTCCGAATCAGTAATATTTTCAATAATATTATCTAAATTAGCTATCGTATGCTCCAAACGATTCTGTACAGCGCCGTAATTGCTTCTTACATGGCTGACATAACCAATTGCATCCTTAATCTCATTAATCGCATCACTTGCTGTTTCCACAGTTTTGACATCAGTATCTTCTAAACCAAGCGCAATTGTATCCATTCGGTATAAATCTATTGTAATATGTTGGCCTGATTCTGACCCTACCTGGATGCCAATGCTTCTGCTGCCATTTGGACGTCCTGTCCCCCCGGGCGGTATTACCGGATTTCCAGGTTGGCCTGGATTTGGATTTACTGTTATATTACCAATGATCATTCCGCCACCGACATCTAGCGTAGGAGTTATGACAGAACCAGCTCCTCCTTTTGAAGCATATGACAGTTTTCTTACAAATTCTACTAAATCCGCCTCACCCTTATTAACTGCGTTTGTCAATTGTGTAACTGTCTTCCCTGTATTATTCTGGATTGCTGCCGCAAATGTCTTGCCACCCATAAGATCTGCGAAAATTTTATCCATGCCTGCCGCTATGTTCTTACCTGTCACTGCTCCGCCACCATTAGCGAGATATCCGGCATAAGCAACTGCCAGATATCCATGGCCATATGGCCTGCCGGCAACCGTATAAGATTGCAGATATTTCTTTATATTGGCATCCTGGCTTGTATCATTGGCATCAGTTAACTGTTTCGCATAGGCGATCAGGTTATTATTCCAATTGGTTGGAAACCCGCCGCCTGCAAGCTGTGCCGTCCCTTCTTTGAACCAAGTAGGAAAATAATAAGCGCTTCCCTTTCTTCCACTCGTAGCCATACCATCCGTCATAGCAAACTGCATGACAGAATGCATAAATTCATGGGCAATTGTAGATTGCAATTCTTCCACCCTGTTGCCGCTCCCTTCCGCATCCGCTGCGACAAAATCTGCGGAATCCACTTGGATCTCTAAACTATGGCCTCTGCTTCCATCATTTGCAGTGCTATATTTAAAACCTGCCCGAGCCAATGTATTATTTAAACCATCTATTTTTTTGACCGTTATCTTGATATCCATCGTTTCACTGCCGATGTTATTCTTAATAGACGGAAAAGCATCAAATATCTGTTTTGCCGCATTAGGAATCAGATCATTTACAATCAAATCAGCAAGTTTCCCACCACCAGAAGTCGGATTTACGCCCGCACGGCTGACATCTCCTACTGTGTTAGAATCACTGGTTTCTCCTGCGGTCTCATCTAAATTTTCTAATATATAGGAACCATCATTTAAATTCAGATGAAGTTCAAAATTATATGTTTCTATTCTAGATGACTCCCCAGGTAAGAAGCCATTATCGGGAAATAATTGGATCTCATTGAAAACTGTATGTTTCGTAGTCGTATTGATTTCATTTTTAATTTGTTGGAGTTCTGTGTCTATCATAAGACGGTCTTCTTCCGTCCACGTACCGTTTGCCGCTTTAACAGCCAGTTCATTGCTACGCTGTAGCATTGCATGGATTTCATCAAGAGCGCCTTCCGCAGATTGTACCATAGAAATACCATCCTGCGCATTATTAGATGCTTGTGTCAACCCTCTAATCTGTCTGCGCATCTTCTCAGAAATAGCCAGTCCTGCCGCATCATCTGCCGAACGGTTAATCCGATAACCAGATGAGAGCTTTTCAACTGTTTTCGCATTTTTACAATCGTTGATCCCGAATTGTCTGTTTGCATTCTTTGCAAGCATATTATGTTTTACTGAAATCAATATTGTACCTCCCCTGAGATTTATGAACGGTTACAGTTTACATTGAAAGTCTCCCCCAAGAAGTATATATAGTAAATGTATCGGCTATTTACATTTTTTTATTACACTACTAAGTTGTAATATTTCTAATATCTATTAAAACATGCAAAAATTTCCTGTATCCTTGGCATTGCCAGACCTGATGGCACATTTCCTTTATCACAGATCCCAGCAATACCTTTCGTCTCCAATATATTTTCTAATGTTTTTACAACATCACTAACATTCTGATCGCCATTCTTAAAATGTTCTTTCGCATATCGGAGAAGATAAGCAAGCGTCTGTGTCTGTTCTTCATCTACAAGCTGTTCTACATAACGTAAATCAATATTTTCTTTTCCGAGTGCAAATGCTGTCTTTCCCATTCTTTTAATCTTTAATCTCTCTTCTACATAACTGTTACCATGATATGTTTTTCTTTTCTGCGTAGTACCGGATAAATCAATTTCTCTTTTGTTCACCGGCAATTGGAATTCTGGCGCAGATACAACAGGGGACGGATATTTCTCTAAAATCTTTTTCGTTTCTTGTGTAATATCAATGGCGCGATAAGAATCCATTTGTAATACTTTATCAGCAATATAAAAGTAAGATCCACAGCTTCCTACTACCAGAATCGTAGAGATGCCTTCTTGTTCAAATAAATCCTTTGCCCGTTCCAAGAAAGGCGTAATCGGTTCTTTCTCCCGTGCTACGACACGCTGCATTAATTCATCGCGTACCATAAAGTTTGTCGCAGAAGTATCTTCATCGATCAACAAAAGCCTGCTGCCTGCTTCTATGCCTTCTATAATATTTGCTGCCTGGGAAGTGCTTCCGCTGGCATCCAAAGTAGAAAATTTCCGTGTATCTTTTCCATTTGGCAGATGATTAATGAAAAGAGAAATATCCGTATTGGTAATTTTCCTTCCATCCTCTGCCCGTAATTTAAGAGCTGTTTCATCGGTAATGACATATTCCCTGCCATCTCCGGCAATATGTTGGTAAACGCCCCTTTCTAACGCTTTTAGCAGAGTTGATTTTCCATGATAACCGCCGCCTACGATTAATGTTATGCCCTTCTTAATTCCCATTCCCCTAAGTTCGCCCTTATGAGGAAGTTTTAAAGTGACTGCCATTGTTTCAGGCGACTGAAAAGGGATACCATCTTTTAACGGTCTATCAGATACTCCACTTTCCCTGGGCAAAACAGATCCATCTGCAATAAATGCCACAATATCTTGTTTCTTCATTTCTTCTCTGATAAATTGCTGGTCTTCCGCAAGGAAGATCGTCTTCTCTAATTCTGCTTTTGGTGTTTTACTATAATATAAGCTTTGTTCGACACAGACAGGAATGAAGTCAAATAAAATCTTTTCTAATTCTGTTGCATTGATAGTACGTCCATTCGCCGGAAATCCCACCTCGAATCGCACGATGACTTCTTCCGTAGTAATTTCGCATGCTGTTCTTTCTAATACTTCCTGCCCGCAACGGCTCACAGTTATTATCCCGCTTTTTCCTGATCCCTTTGCTTGGAAACAGAATTTATCAGACTGTTTATGAAAACGTCTTAACAAATAATCTTCTAATGCAGTCTTATTCCATTTTGTACTATAATAGGCAGAAGGAAATCCTGCAACTTTATGGCTGACTTTTACGCTTAGCCTTGACGGCGCCGCGAAGGGATCTCCTTGTACATGCTCAATATTCAATATGTATTTTCCAAAAGAATAGCTTCCTGCCAACGACTTATAAGCAGGATAACTTTTACGGTTGATTGCACGAAGATTATTTCGTAATTCTTCTAAAGATTTCATTGATATCCTCCATCCTAATTTGTGATGCTCCGGCTCAAATTGCCGATTGAAAGATTAATACATCAGCATAATTTTTCAATCTAATCCCCATGACTTTCTCTCAGCTTGCGAACTTTGAGCCAAGACGCTATCAGCGTCGGCACAAATTGGCGATTGATAAAATCAGACATCGGACTGATTTTATCAATCTATCCCAAAAGTCTCTGCTGCCATTTTCCAGTATTTTTCCGGGATATCCGGCCATGTAACGCTTCCTTGTGCTTCTTTACACATTTTCATAGCAAGATTTAAACATGGAAATGTAAGATCATTTCCTGTTTCTAATGTATGGATATTTAATTTTACCCAATAAGGAGCCTTTTGATTTAATCCTGATGTGATAAAATCTTCTTTTATTGTATCCACATCATATTCTAATTGGAAAAATTCTTCTTCCCATCCGCTACTATTTCCATGTAATATCATATATTGTGTTTTACCGTTATGATACCACGGTATCCCGACAGATCCCGGATGAATCAATTTCTTATTACCATACATTCTACTTTCTTGCGTGTGGGTATGTCCGCTGATCAATAAATCTACATCCAGATTTTCCATAATAGATTCCATGTTTTCATTGTCCGGCACCAATAATTCTGTAGACGAAGTCAATGAACCATGACAATAACGGAAGGAAGGATATCCTTCTTTCTTATAAATACCCTGAATATCAAGATTTTGAAAGAATCTAAAATCATTCTCAGAAAGGTTCTCATAAGTATATAGCAGATTTCCGCTTGCAGAAGAATATGTCCATCTTTCCTCTGGGTTCTCTCTATGTTTTAACATATAATCTTCTCTATTCCCACGTATAAAGAGGCATTTATATTTCTCTTTCATTTCATAGATAATTTTCATAGTCTTCTGTGGATAAGGACAATCACTAATATAATCACCCAGGAAAAGAAATTCATTGACATTTTGCCCTAGCGCATGTCTGATACAAGTCTCTAATGCGCTATGGTTGCTATGAATATCTCCGATCACTGCTATTTTCATAACAAATCTCCTTATTCTATTTCTATCGTATCATAAAGTAAATACCGGGTAACAATAGTATCTATCGTCATTTTATAATTGATATAAGAATATTCAGTTCCATTCTTATCCTGATATTGAATAAAAACCCCGCTAGTCTTGGCATATTTATCTGCTGGGACTTCCCAAAATTTTATAGTTGTACCATTTCCAAAATCTAACACAATCGGCTCGCCATTAGGTTGATTCTTAGTCTCTTTCCCGCTACCGCTAAAATTGATATAATTATAAATTCGTCTGTTATTTTAAAAGATTTCCCATCCATTTCAACTACCAGGCTATCTTTCTTATTCGCAAAAGTAGTACAATAAGCAAGTCTTTCCATAAACTTATAAAAGCGATAATGATATCCAAAGACCCAGCTTACAGAAATAATGACAACAGACGATATGATCAGCAACAATACAACAATTGTCGTCAATTTTATATCTTTTTTCGTCTTCTTGTTTTGTTTTACTTTGTCATACATCGTAATCTGTGCCTGTATCTGCTCTTTCATACAATCACTCTTTCTCTTTATTTAATGATAAATCAATATAATCTACTAAAAGAGATGCCATAGAAAAGCATCTCTTTTTCGCTACCTTTACTCCTCTTCTTCCTCTTCCGGCAATGTTACTGCATCATCGTCACTTTCCGGTAAATTACCATATCTCTCTTCTTCCGGGATTTCTTCCATTGCATCATCTATATTTTCGAATTCCTGGTTGCCATCGCTTACTTTTTCTCTAACTTTAGCGATTTTAGCGACTTTAACGTCTTCTTCCAGGTTCATCATTTTAACACCGGAAGTAATCCTGCCAAGCTTAGAAATATCTTCCATGCGTAACTGGATAATAACGCCTTCCGTTGTAATCATCATGATCTCATGATCATCGTTTACCGCTTTTACGCCAATGACATTTCCTGTCTTTTCCGTGATCTTATAACATTTTACGCCTTTGCCGCCACGATGTTGCACACTGAATTCATCCAGATAAGTCCTCTTACCAAGACCGTTCTCAGATACAATCAAAAGGGAATCCCCTTGATGGTCTAACTGCATTCCGATAATTTCATCTCCATCGGATAGGCTCATACCGATAACTCCCATGGAAGCCCTTCCAGTTGCCCGCACATCAGTTTCCCTGAACCTGATGCACATGCCCTGTTTCGTAACCAGGAAAATCTCTGTATTTTTATCGGTAGATTTTACTTCGATTAATTCATCATCTTCCCGTAAATTGATAGCGGCAAGGCCTTTTTTCCTGACGTTGCTGTATTCCAAAATAGAAGTTTTCTTAACGATACCTTTTTTCGTTACCATGAAAAGATTTTTATGTTCTTCGTAATCTTTAATTGGTATCATTGCTGATATTTTTTCCCCTGGTGTCAACTGCAATAGATTGATAATCGCAGTTCCCCTCGCGGTACGTCCTGCTTCCGGAATCTCATAAGCTTTCAAACGGTATACTCTTCCATAATTTGTAAAGAACATCAGATAATGGTGTGTAGTCGTCATCAGAAGATCTTCTATGTAATCTTCTTCTATCGTCTGCATTCCTTTGATTCCTTTACCGCCACGATGCTGCGCTTTGAAATTATCCACAGTCATGCGCTTCACATAGCCTAAACTTGTCATAGCGATAATCGTATTATCTTTCGGTATCAGATCCTCCATATTGATATCATAAACATCATATCCTATTTTACTTCTTCTGTCGTCGCCAAATTTCTCCGCAATAATTAGGATTTCTTCTTTGATTACGCCAAGCAATAATTTTTCATCACCAAGAATTGCTTTCAATTCCGCAATTTTTGCCAATAGTTCTTTATGTTCATTTTCTAATTTCTCTCTTTCCAAACCTGTCAAAGCACGCAAACGCATATCGACGATTGCCTGTGATTGGACATCCGTAAGCTGAAAACGTTCTATTAATCTCTCTTTTGCAATCTGGGTTGTCTGGCTGCTTCTGATGATTTGGATGACTTCATCTATATGGTCAAGCGCAATCAATAATCCTTGTAAAATATGGTCTCTTTCTTCCGCCTTATTCAGATCATATTGCGTCCTTCTGGTAACGACATCTTTCTGATGTTCTAGATAGTACCCGAGCATATCTAAGATGTTCATGACCTTTGGTTCCTGATTGACTAAAGCCAACATAATGATGCCAAAGGAATCCTGCAACTGCGTATGTTTATAAAGCTGGTTCAAGATAACGTTAGCATTGACATCTTTTCTAAGTTCGATGACAATACGCATTCCTTCTCTGTTCGTCTCGTCACGAAGGTCTGTAATGCCATCAATTTTCTTTAATTTCACCATATCAGCAATTTTTAAGATCAAATTTGCCTTATTAACCATATAAGGGAGTTCCGTTACGATAATACGGTTTTTCCCGTTTTCCATTGTCTCAATATTCGTCACAGCACGTACTCTGACTTTACCACGTCCCGTACGATATGCTTCTTCCGCGCCCCTTGTGCCAAGGATAATGCCACCGGTAGGAAAATCAGGCGCTTTTACCAATTCCAGAATTTCTTCCATTTCCGTTTTTCTGTTTTCCTGTACCTGATTATCAATAATCCTGACAACAGCATTGATGACTTCCCTTAAGTTATGGGGCGGTATATTCGTTGCCATGCCAACTGCAATACCGGAAGTACCGTTTACCAGAAGATTCGGATAACGGCTCGGCAGCACGGTAGGTTCTTTTTCTGTATCATCAAAGTTTGGGGCAAAATCAACCGTATTTTTATTAATATCGGCAAGAAGTTCCATGGAAATCTTACTCAGACGGGCTTCCGTATAACGCATCGCCGCAGCGCCGTCACCGTCTACGGACCCGAAATTCCCATGTCCATCCACAAGCGGATAACGGGTAGACCATTCCTGGGCCATATTCACGAGAGCGCCATAAATAGAACTATCACCGTGAGGATGATATTTACCCATCGTATCACCGACGATACGAGCGCTTTTTCTATGTGGCTTATCCGGCCCATTATTCAGTTCGATCATAGAATATAATACTCTTCTTTGAACCGGTTTCAATCCGTCTCTTACATCAGGCAGCGCCCGGGCTGCAATAACGCTCATGGCATAATCAATGTAAGAATCTTCCATTTTCTTCTTAAGGTCTACTTCTTCAATTTTGTCAAAAATACGTTCATCCATCCTATTTTATTCCTTTCACCGGAAGTAAGCCCCCAGTCATGATGCTGCCTTTTAGAATCTATCATTTCATCTGTTATAATTTAAATATCAAGATTCTTAACAAACTTCGCATTTTCCTCTATGAAAATACGGCGTGGTTCTACTTTGTCTCCCATCAACGTATTAAAAGTGAGATCAACCTCAGACTCCTCTTCTTCATTGATATTGACACGAAGTAAAATACGTTTTTCCGGATCCATTGTCGTATCCCAAAGCTGGTCAGCATCCATTTCTCCCAAACCTTTATAACGTTGGATTTTATTATTCTGGTCACGTCCTACTTCAGAGAGGATTTTATCCAACTCTTCATCACTATACGCATACCAGACTTGTCTGTTCTTCTCTAGCTTATATAAAGGCGGTTTTGCCAGATAAACATGTCCCTGCCTGATCAGTTCAGGCATAAAACGGTAAATGAAAGTCAGCATTAGAGTTGCAATATGCGCTCCGTCTACATCGGCATCTGTCATAATAATGATTTTATTATAACGAAGCTTCGTAATATCAAAATCTTCATGAATACCTGTTCCAAATGCAGTAATCATGGATTTAATTTCTTCATTTGCATATATTCTGTCAAGCCTTGCCTTCTCCACATTTAATATTTTACCACGCAGAGGGAGGATTGCCTGTGTCGCACGGCTTCTGGCTGTCTTCGCAGAACCACCTGCAGAATCACCTTCGACGATATAAATCTCACAATTTTCCGGATTTTTATCTGAACAATCCGCTAACTTACCTGGCAGGGAAGAACCTTCTAAAGCTGTCTTACGACGTGTCAGGTCTCTTGCTTTTCTTGCCGCTTCCCTTGCACGCTGCGCCAGGATAGACTTCTCACAGATAATTTTGGCAATAGTAGGATTCTGTTCCAGAAAATAAGTAAGCTGCTCGCTCACTATACTGTCAACTGCTCCTCTTGCTTCGGAATTTCCCAGTTTTTGTTTTGTCTGTCCTTCAAATTGGGGATCTTCTATCTTCACGCTAATGATTGCCGTTAATCCTTCACGGATATCGTCGCCTGAAAGATTCTCTTCATTTTCTTTTAATAATTTATTGCTTCTCGCATAATCATTGAATGTCTTTGTCAAGGCATTTTTAAATCCAATTAAATGTGTGCCTCCTTCAGGAGTATTGATATTATTGACAAATGTATAAACACTTTCATTATAAGAATCGTTATGCTGCATAGCTACTTCTACATAAACATTATTCTTCGTTCCTTCGAAATACATGATCTGCTCATACAAAGCGTCTTTACTTTTATTCAAATAAGAAACAAACTCTTTAATGCCACCCTCATAATGAAATTCTTTTCTCTGTTCTATGCCTTCTCTTTCATCGTTAAGGATGATCTTTAGTCCTTTTGTCAAAAAGGCGGTTTCCCTAAGCCTTGTCTTTAATGTCTTATAATCAAAGACAATGTCTTCAAAAATAGTTGCATCGGGCTTAAAGTGGATCTTTGTCCCTGTTTTATCGATATCACAATCTCCTATTATTTTCAGAGGATAACATACATGTCCTCTTTCATAACGTTGCTTATAGATTTTTCCTTCCATAAATATTTCTACTTCAAGCCAATCGGAAAGTGCATTGACAACAGAAGCGCCTACGCCATGAAGCCCTCCCGATACTTTATATCCTCCGCCACCGAATTTGCCTCCGGCATGAAGAATCGTGAATACCACCTCTACGGCAGGGATTCCCGCTTTATGATTAATCCCGGTAGGAATCCCTCTGCCATTATCAATAACAGTAACGGAATTATCCTGGTTGATTGTCACATCAATGACACTACAAAAACCTGCCAAAGCTTCATCTACGGAATTATCCACAATCTCATAAACCAAATGATGGAGACCTCTGCTTGATGTACTGCCTATATACATGCCCGGTCGTTTTCTAACTGCTTCTAGGCCTTCTAATATTTGAATTTGATCCGCGCCGTAATCATTTGCCATTATAATCCTCCTACAATCGTAAAACAGACTTAATTACCAATCAGTCTTCCGTTTTCAATTTGAAATACTTTATCTATTTCAAATCTATTATTCACAAACTCATCTAAGCCTGTACAGGTAATAATCGTTTGTATATCACCTATATTATTTAAAAGATAATTCTGTCTGTCGCTGTCAAGTTCTGACAATACATCATCTAAAAGTAATACAGGATTATCTTTCGTCATTTTCTTTACTAATTCTATCTCTGATAATTTTAAAGAAAGAGCAGCAGTCCTTTGCTGGCCTTGAGAACCGAATTTACGAATATCTATATTTTTTTCGATAAAAGAAAAATCATCTCTATGAGGGCCAACTGTAGTCTGCTTTAATTTTATATCTTTCTCCTGGCTCCTGCTTAATAAACGCCCGTAATCTTCTATCAAAGTATCAGGTTCATAACAAATAGACAGCTCTTCTTTTTCACCGGATAGTTTCCTATGTATTTCATAAATTATCTCGTTTAATTGTTTGATAAACAATTCCCGTCTCTCAATAATCTTACTTCCAAAAGATACAAGCTGGGAATCCCATATATTCAAAGTATCTTTGAGTTCAGGATGAAAATACATATCTTTTAGCAGCTTATTCCTTTGATTTACAATTTTGTTATAATGATTTAGATTATAGAGATAGAAACTATCAAGCTGGCAAAGTTCCATATCTACAAATCTTCTTCTCTCCGCAGGCCCGTTTTTAATAATGCTTAAATCCTCTGGAGAAAAAAATACAACATTCAATAAACCCAAAAGTTCTGCGGCTTTTTTAATCTTCTGTCCATTAATGGCAATGCCCTTGGATTTATTCTTTCTAAGATGCATGTCTATCTTGTTCTCTAAGCCGTCTTTTTCCAGTAATGTCCTAATATGCGCTTCTTCCTGGTCAAAATTGATAATATCCCTGTCTTTGCTCCCTTTATGGGATTTTGTCGTAGAAGATAGATAAATTGCCTCTAAAATATTTGTTTTGCCCTGCGCGTTATTCCCGTATAAAATATTCGTCCCATTACTGAAATTGATCTCTAGAGAATCATAATTTCTGAAATTTGCTAATTCCAATGACTTGATAATCATCAGTTCTCTACCTTAACCTGTTGTCCATTAAACTCAATCACATCGCCCGCATGAATCTTCTTGCCACGTTGGTATTCCACTTCTCCATTCACTTTTACAAGACCATCCTGTATCTCCATTTTCGCAAATACGCCAGATTCCACAAGTCCTGCAAGTTTCATGAGCTGTCCGAGTTTAATGTATTCATCCTTGATTTTTATTATTTCCATCTCTTTCCAATCCTAAACATATCCACAAATTAAATTTTCCTAGTTCACTGTTGTAAAGTTAACAGGAAGAATCAAATAAATATAGTTCTCTTCCGCATCTCTGATAAAACATGGCGCTTTTGGATTGACCATATATAAATCCACTTCCTCATCATCTATGACCCTTAAAGCATCGATCAGGAATTTAGGGTTAAAACCGATCATGAGATCCTTGCCGTCTTTCTCAATGTCAATTTCTTCATCCATGCTGCCAATGATCGTATTCATCTTCAATTCCATTGCTTCATCAGTGATATTGATAATAACAGGCTTCTTATCTCCTTCTTTTACTAAAAGCGTAGCTCTGTCTATACAATTTAAAAATTCTTTCTTATTGATCCTTACTTTTGTCTCATAATCGCTAGAAAGCATTTGATCAATTTTGAAATATTCGCCTTCGATTAGTCTTGATAATACGATCGTCTCATCAAACTCAAATAAAATATGGTTGTCCGTAAAATAGATACTAACATCTTTATCCATATCCCCGGAAAGGATTTTACTGATCTCACTGAGTGTTTTACCCGGGACTACTAATTTCCTGGAATCGTATGTATTCTTTAAACGTATTTTCCTGATGGAGATCCGATGTCCGTCCAAAGATACGACTTTCAAGGTATCATCTACAATTTCAAACAATTCTCCTGTCATCAGTTTATTATTGTCATTATCGGCAATTGAGAAAATGGTCTGCCTAATGATTTCTTTTAACGTAAATTGTGAAATTACAATGGAATCATTTCTTTCAATAAGCGGCAAATAAGAGAAATCCTCACCTGATTTGCCAATGATATTAAATTTAGCCTTTTCACAAGTAATCGTTGTCTTCAAATTGGCGTCTGTCTCGATCTTGATATCGCTGTCAGGAAGTTTTCTAACAATTTCAAGGAAGATTTTCGCATCAAGAGCAATCATTCCTCTTTCAATGACTTCTCCTGCAATCCTGGTCTCAATCCCAAGTTCCATATCGTTTGCAGCAAGTTTGATTTCACCGTTTCTTACATCTATCAGGATACATTCTAAAATTGACATTGTTGTTTTACTAGGAACTGCTTTGGATACAATTTGAACACCATTTAAAAGATTAGATTTTTTACATACAATTTTCATCTGTGTATAACTTCCTTTCTAAATATCAGCCAACGTTGCAGACTAAGAAATCATATTTATTTATTATTTATTTCATAATCTATCATCATAATAGATGTTGAAATGTGTATAACCTTATTTATTATACTATTATTCAATAAAAAAGAAAACGGATAAGGTGTGAAAAAGTTTGTATAACCTCAGAATAAATAAGAACTTATCAACATCCTTATGCTTTTATGATGGCATTAACTTTTTCTTAATGCTTTCTATTTTAATGTTAAGCTCCTCGTTATTCACAATTTCATCAGAGATTTTGTTGACACCGTGGATAATTGTAGTGTGGTCTTTTTTACCAAGCAGTTTAGCGATTGTATTTAAAGATGTAGCTGTTAAATCCCTACAAAGGTACATCACAATCTGTCTTGCTTGGACAAGGTCTGAGTTTCTTTTCTTGGACATGATATCATCCGGTGTGATGCCGAAATATTCTGCGACGACATCTACGATCAGAGAAGGAGTCACTTCTCTTAGCTCGTCCGGGTAAATAATGTCTTTTAATGCTTCTTCTGCATGTTCTAAATTAATATCAACATTATTTAATTTGGAAAAGGCGATGATTTTATTAAAAGCGCCTTCTAGTTCCCTGATATTTGATTTTATATTAGTAGCAATATATTGTAATATTTCATTGTCTATTTCTTTGTTGTAGATTTCTGCATTTTTCTTTAAGATTGCCATTCTTGTTTCATAATCCGGCGGCTGTATGTCGGCAATTAATCCCCATTCAAATCTGGAACGGAATCTTTCATCCAATATTTCCATTTCTTTCGGTGGTTTATCGGAGGAGAGGATAATTTGTTTGCCTGCGGCATGTAGTGTGTTAAAAGTGTGGAAAAACTCTTCCTGTGTGCTCTCTTTTCCAATGATAAATTGGATATCGTCAATTAGGAGCACGTCCACTGTTCGGTATTTTTCTCTTAATTTACTCATCGTGCCGGCATTACCGCTTCGGATTGCTTCAATTACTTCGTTCGTGAATTTTTCTGATGTCACGTATAGGACTTTTGTATCCAGGTTCTGTTCTAATATAAAATGTCCGATTGAATGCATCAGATGTGTCTTGCCAAGCCCGGCTCCCCCATAAATATAGAGAGGATTATAGGTATCTCCCGGAGATTCTGCAACTGCAAGAGAAGCGGAATGGGCAAATTTGTTATTGCTTCCTACTACAAATGTATGAAACGTGTATTTAGGATTCAGGTTTGCCTTTTCATAATTAATATTATAAATATGGTTGGCGCTGGAAATACTATTCTGGGATTCTTCATCCGTATCTTTTTCCAGAATAAAAGAAATGTCATATGTATGATTCATCATTTCTGATATGGTTACCTGGAAATAACTTTTATATTTGCTTGAAATATAGTTTAAAGCATGAGATTGGTCAGAAGGAATCAATATAGTGACTATATTATTCTCTGCCTTATAAAAGTTAAGGGGAGCAATCCACGTCGAATAAGAAATATCCGATAATTCATATTCTTTTCTCAATGTTTCTTTAATTAAATCCCAGTTTTCTTTAATTGAATCCATAAATCTAAAACCTCGTACTTCCAAATTAATATCGAAAATCCCCTATATATTAATATAAAAAAGATAAAAATTCAATTCATAAGTTATCCACAAAATTATAAACAAGTTAACATATATTTTTATGATCCTTATGTGATGTGTATAACTATGAAAATCATAATCAACATAGTTTAAAATGCTTATTATGGGGATAAAAAAAAGTTTTTAGCATAAAAATACTAAGTTATACACAACTTATCCACATAATGTGGATATACTTATGTAAAGTGGATATCTTTTTTTCTGCTAAAATACGGGATTTACTTGACGTATTGGATTTAATTATATACAATAGAAGTGTTGTTTTCCTAACAGATTATTATTTGTAAAGGAGGTGCATCGAAATGAAAATGACATATCAGCCGAAAAAGAGACATAGAGCTAAAGTTCATGGATTTAGAGCTAGAATGAGCACAAAAGGCGGAAGAAAGGTTTTAGCTGCAAGAAGAGCAAAAGGTAGAAAAAGATTATCAGCATAAGGCCGCATTCATGTGGCCTTTTTTTCCTTATTAAAAAAGTAAGGTAGTTTACTGTATGAAATTTTCAGAATCATTAAAGAAAAATAGTGATTTCCGGTATGTTTATCAGCATGGCAAAAGCTATGCGAATAAATATTTGATCATGTATGTATGGGAAAACAACAAACAGATAAACAGATTGGGAATATCAGCCAGTAAGAAAATAGGAAATAGTGTAGTAAGGCATAGGTTTACCAGATTGGTGAGAGAAAGTTACAGACTACATGAAAATATATTTAATAGTGGTTTAGATATAGTAGTCGTTGCTAGAAAAAGCGCTGCTTTCGTTGGCTATGAAGAGATTGAAAGCGCATTATTACATCTTGCAAGAATGCACCATATATTGAAGATATTTTTTTATTAAAATAATATTGATGTAGGGATGTATTTAATTAGAAATTGATATGAAAAAATTATTTATTTATCTTATTAAATTCTATAGAAGGTATATTTCTCCCATGAAGAGCACGAAATGCCCTTATATTCCGTCTTGTTCTGCATATGGTTTAGAAGCAGTTGAGAAATACGGAGCCATAAAAGGGGGATTTCTTGCTTTATGGAGAATTATCAGATGTAATCCTTTTTCAAAGGGTGGTTATGACCCTGTTCCTTAGTACAATTTTTTGTATGCAAAAAGAGCTAAAAGGAGGATGTGAGAGTGCCGGGTATTTTATTGACGCAGGATTCCGGGAAAATTATCGGGCCGATTGCCGGATTATTGGGAAATATCATGGAAGCGATATTTTTCTTCTTGGATAAGATCGGAATTCCTAATGTAGGACTGGCTATTATATTATTTACAATTGTAATTTATCTGCTTTTAACGCCTTTGACGATAAAGCAGCAGAAATACTCCAAATTGTCTGCTAAGATGAATCCTGAGATCCAGGCGATTCAAGCAAAGTATAAGAATAAAAAAGATAATGAGTCCATGATGGCTATGAATGCGGAAACACAGGCTGTTTATGCAAAATACGGTGTTTCTCCTTCGGGAAGCTGTGTGCAGCTTATCATTCAGTTACCTATTATGTGGGCATTGTATCGTGTCATTTATAACATGCCTGCTTATGTACAAATGATTAAGGATGCTTTTTTCCCATTGGTAGATAAGCTGATCGGACAGGCAGGAAGCACGGAATTCATCCAGGGATTTGCTAATGCCGGCATGTATGGCAAGCAGTTTACGAACGAATCTTTTACGGGTGGCGTGACGACTTATGTACAGAATACATTTATTGATGTATTGAATAAGGCTTCCAGCATGGAATGGATTAGTATTAAAGATAAGTTTCCCGCTCTGTCAGTAGATGTAGATAATACACTTGTATTATTAGACCGTTATAATAACTTTTTGGGGCTTAATATTGCCAATTCACCTTCTTTCATGATGAAAGAAGCAATTACGCTCATGAAGGATACTTTCACAGTTGGCGCAGTTGGCATGGCGATTGCTGCATTGGCGATACCGGTTCTTTCTGCTGTTACACAGTGGATTAATGTGAAATTAATGCCACAGCAGCAGACGAATAATGCGAATGACCAGCAAAGCGCTATGATGCAGTCTATGAAGACAATGAATATCATGATGCCTATTATGTCGGCTTTCTTCTGTTATACATTGCCTGCCGGTCTTGGCCTTTACTGGATAGCGGGTGCAGTTGTAAGGTCTATCCAACAGGTTGTGATTAATAAACATATTGATAAGATAGATTTAGACGAGCTGATGAAGAAGAACGAAAGCAAGGCTAAGAAAAAGCTGGAAAAAGCAGGCGTTAGGGCGGACAGGCTGAATGCTTATGCGAACATGAATACCAGAAATGTGAATGCTTCTAAACCTTCTTCTAAGAGCAAACAGCTTACACAGGAAGAGAAAGACGAAGCAGTCAGAAAGTCCACGGAATATTATAGCCAGAATGCAAAACCTGGAAGTATTGCGGCAAAAGCAAATATGGTAAAACAATACAATGAGAAAAACAATAAGAAATAAGTAAACAAATAATTAAGGAGGTTCATTATGGATTATGTAGAGTTTTCAGCTAAAACAGTAAGTGATGCGATTACGGAAGCTTGCCAGAAATTTCTTGTGACAAGCGATAAATTAGAATATGAAGTAGTGGAAGAAGGCTCTTCCGGTTTTCTTGGCATTGGTTCTAAACCTGCTATCATTAAAGCAAAAGTAAAATCATCTGTTAAGGATAATGCAAAAGATTTTCTGAATAGTGTTTTCCAAGCTATGAATCTTACTGTTGTTGTTGATATAAATTATGATGAAGTGAATAACTCTATGAACATTGATCTAAGTGGCGATGAGATGGGGGTTTTAATCGGTAAAAGAGGACAAACCCTGGATTCTTTACAATATCTGGTATCACTTGTTGTCAATAAAGATGTGGAAAACTATATTCATGTAAAAGTTGATACAGAAAATTATAGGCAGAGAAGAAAGGAAACCTTGGAAAATCTTGCCAAGAACATTTCTTATAAAGTAAAAAGGACAAAACGTTCTGTATCGTTAGAGCCAATGAACCCATATGAGAGAAGGATTATTCATTCAGCATTGCAGAATGACAAATATGTTACTACACATAGTGAAGGAGACGAACCGTTTAGGCATGTTGTAGTAGTATTGAGAAAGTACGGAAAGTCTTAATTATTATTTTTTATATGATATATAAAGAACGGATGAAAGTTGGAATGTAAATTATCTTATTTACATTCCAATTTTTATAAGGTATATTTTTATCAGAATTAGAAAGGTTTTGACATCCATATGAAGATAGATACGATCGCTGCAATTTCAACGGCTATGACAGATTCCGGCATTGGTATAATCAGGATTAGCGGGGATGATGCAATTTCTATTGCACATTCAGTTTTTGTGAATAAAAAGAATAAAAAATGTTTGGATTCTTATCCTAGCCATACAATCCACTATGGATTTATCATAGAGGAAGATGGGACAGTAGTAGATGAAGTGATGGTCTCGGTTATGAAATCGCCTAATAGCTATACGACTGAAGATACAGTTGAGATCAATTGTCATGGCGGTATATTCATGATGCAGAAAATAATGGAAATTGTCTTGCATGCAGGAGCAAGGGCAGCGCTGCCGGGAGAATTTACGAAAAGGGCTTTTTTGAATGGAAGGATAGATCTATCAAAAGCAGAAGCAGTCATGGATATTATTAATGCAAAAAATGAATTTGCGTTAAAAACATCTATTAAGCAATTAAAAGGTTCTGTCTATGAAATCGTGAACAAATTAAGGGAAGAAATATTATATGAAATTGCTTTTATAGAATCTGCGTTAGATGATCCTGAACATATATCGTTAGACGGTTATCCGCAGAAGTTGTATGATAAGAATGAAGAAATATTAAAAAGGTTGGAGAAATTGTTAGCATCAGCAGATGATGGGAAAATGTTAAAAGAAGGCATTCAGACTGTGATTGTAGGTAAGCCCAATGCTGGGAAATCTTCTTTGTTAAATGTGATGCTTGGAGAAGAAAAAGCGATTGTTACGGAGATCGCCGGGACAACAAGAGATATCTTAGAAGAGACAATTACACTTGGTGGGTTTTCTCTGCATATAACAGATACGGCAGGGATTCGTAACACAGAAGATATTGTGGAGAAAATAGGAGTTGAAAAAGCAAAGCAAGCAATTGTAGATGCAGATTTCATTATATATATAGTAGATTCATCCATTCCATTGGATGATGATGATATTAATATCATGAAAATGATAAAAGATAAGAAAATAATGATTTTGTTAAATAAATCTGATTTAGAGAATTATGTTACGGAAGAGGACATAGAGCATTTTTGGTGTTCTGCTATCAGTAGTAATCCTGATACAGGAAGTGTTTCTTTTTCTCAAAATGGAAGAGTGATAAGAACTTCTATAAAAGAGAAAGAGGGCATTGATGTTTTTATTGATACAATTAAAGAAATGTTCTTTTACGGAGAGCTGACTTATAATGATGAAGTATATATTACTAATATGAGACATAAGGAAGCGATCAGAGAGTCTTATGAAAGTATATTGCAAGTCCAGGAAAGCATAAGGAATCATATGCCGGAAGATTTTTATACGATAGATTTGTTGAGTGCCTGTGCAGCGCTTGGCAGAGTGATCGGAAAAGAAGTTGGGGAAGATCTGGTAAACGAGATATTTTTAAAGTTTTGTATGGGTAAATGACGGAGGACGATGCTTAGTGTGAAAAATCCATATATGGAAGATTTTTCACACGCAAATTTGTGCCGGCGCTGATAGCGTCTTGGCTCTAAAATTTGCAAGTTGAGCAAGAATGGAGGATTAACTTGATAGAGGGAATGAGAGAAAAAGTGGACGTATGTGTTGTAGGTGCCGGACATGCAGGATGTGAAGCAGCTTTGGCTTGTGCGAGGCTTGGCATGGAGACTATTATTTTTACGGTTAGTATTGATAGCATTGCCATGATGCCTTGTAACCCGAATGTTGGGGGGACTTCTAAAGGACATCTTGTAAGAGAAATAGACGCGCTTGGCGGAGAAATGGGCAAAAATATTGACCGGACATTTATCCAGTCTAAGATGTTAAATAAATCAAAAGGCCCTGCCGTCCATTCCCTCCGTGCGCAGGCAGATAAATCGGAATATTCAAGAGCAATGCGTAAAGTATTGGAAAACCAAGAACATTTATCTATTAAGCAGGCTGAAGTCTGTGAATTGTTAGTAGATGATACCTTGGAGAAGGAAAATGGATCTGGTTGTAAGAAAATAATAGGGGTTAAGACTTTTACTGGGACAATTTATGAATGTAAGGCGGTCATTCTTTGTACCGGTACTTATTTAAAAGCCAGGTGTTTATGTGGAGAATCTATTACTTATACCGGGCCGAGCGGCTTACAGGCAGCAAATCATTTATCGGAGTCTTTGAAAAAATTGGGTATTGCGATACAGCGTTTTAAAACAGGAACGCCGGCTAGAATGGATAAACGTACGATTGATTTTACGAAAATGGAAGAACAATTTGGGGATGAAAGAGTCATACCATTTTCTTTTTCAACGGATCCCGAAGATGTGCAGATCGATCAGGTTTCTTGTTGGCTTACTTATACGAATGAGAAAACACATGATATTATAAGACAGAATTTAGATCGTTCCCCTATTTATGCGGGAATCATAGAAGGTACAGGCCCAAGGTATTGTCCTTCTATTGAAGATAAAGTCGTAAAGTTTTCAGATAAGGATAGACATCAGGTTTTTATTGAACCGGAAGGTTTACATACGAATGAGATGTACGTGGGAGGCATGTCCTCTTCTCTGCCGGAAGATGTACAGCTTGCTATGTACCGGACTGTTCCTGGGTTGGAACATTGTAAAATAGTAAGAAATGCATATGCAATTGAATATGATTGTATTGATGCAAGACAATTATATCCCACTTTGGAATTTAAAAGTATCAAAGGCCTTTTTAGCGGAGGACAATTTAATGGAAGCAGTGGATATGAAGAAGCAGCGGCACAAGGATTGATTGCAGGAATCAATGCGTCACTTACTATACTTGGGAAAGAACCTGTTATTTTGGATCGGTCGCAGGCTTATATAGGTGTCTTGGTTGATGATCTTGTGACAAAAGAAAATTTTGAGCCATATCGGATGATGACTTCCAGGGCAGAATATCGCCTTTTATTACGTCAGGATAATGCGGACTTAAGGCTTAGGGAAATAGGATATCAGATAGGACTTGTTTCTAGGGAATTATATGAGAATATATTACATAAGAAGAATCTAATAAAAAATGAAGTAATGCGTTTAAAGAATACTACAATCGGTGCGTCCAAAAAGCATCAGGATTTTTTGTCTGCACATAATAGTTCGTTATTAAAGACTGCTGCGACTCTTGCGGAGTTAATTTGCCGTCCGGAACTATCTTATGAAATATTATCTGAGATAGATACTGACCGGGTCTCTCTACCAGAAGATGTCATAGAACAGGTTGAGATTGAGATCAAATATGAAGGTTATATTGAGAGACAGATGAGACAAGTAGAACAATTTAAGAAGACAGAGAAAAAACTAATCCCTTCCGATTTAGATTATGATGATGTTAAGAGCCTTCGTTTAGAGGCAAGACAAAAATTGAAATCTTATAGACCTGTTTCGGTCGGACAGGCTTCTAGAATAGCAGGGGTATCTCCAGCAGATATTTCTGTATTGCTTGTTTATTTAGAACAGTGGAAAAAATCTTAAAAAGGTATGGTTATCATTATGGAAAATTATAAGTTAGATTCGTTAAAAAAAGATTTAGAGGCATTGCATATTCTATTGGATGAGAAACAATTGAGCCAGTTTGTGAAATATTATGAGCTTTTAACAGAATGGAATCAGGTCATGAACTTAACAACAATTACAGATTTTGATGAAGTTTGTAAGAAACATTTCATAGATAGTTTGTCTTTAATAAAAGCATATGATATCGCATCAGTCAAAACGATGATTGATGTTGGAACTGGGGCAGGTTTTCCTGGAATACCTTTAAAAATTGCTTTTCCTGATTTACAGGTTACATTATTGGATTCTTTGAATAAGAGAGTTCATTTCTTACAGACTGTTATAGATGAACTTTCTCTAGAACGTATTGATGCCATACATGGAAGAGCAGAAGATTTTGCAGCGAAGGGGCAGTTGCGGGAAAAATATGATATATGTGTTTCCAGGGCTGTTGCTAATCTATCGACTTTATGTGAATATTGTATTCCTTATGTTAAAGTAGGAGGATATTTTATTTCTTATAAAGCAGAAAAAATAACAGATGAAATTTTAAATGCCAAAAAAGCAATGTCTTTATTGGGCGCTAAATTGGATAAGCAAGTTGAATTTGTGATTCCTTATACGGAGATTAACAGGAATCTTCTTGTGATACATAAATATAAAAAGACTCCTGCCAATTATCCGCGAAAGGCAGGAGTCCCTTCTAAAAAACCTCTTATGTAAACCATTTGATTTTATCTAATATTTTATCTGGCGCTTCTAATTGTGGTAAGTGTTTTGTTTCGGGAATATATTCTAGTTCAATGGAACTGTTATAATAAGCATAATTCTCTAATGTTGTTTCGATATCTTTTTTCTTCGCGCCGCCAATCATTAATATACTGTTGTTTACTTCCTTTAAAGCATGGATGATATTTGTATTCATAAATTTTCCAACAAAACTGGCAAAAGAATATTTAGCCAAAAAACCATATGTTTGGGAGGCTTCCATATAGTTTAATATATATTTTTCTTTGATTTTAGATTTATCATAAAAATATTCTTCTATAAAAGTCTTCTCAAATGTATGTTTTGTATTGAGAACATTATATATAAAAGTTCCCATGATAGGTGTTTCGAATAATAATTTCAAAATTTTAGTTTGTTTTGATGGAATCTGGTTTTGGCTATATAAACTTTGCGGATTGATAAAAATTAATTTTTCAAAGAAGTCTGGGTTGTTATGGCATGCCATAATAACAAAAGGGACTGCATTGCCCGTTGCGACAATTGAAGTCTTCTTACCAATTATATTTTTAATAAAATCTGTTATTAATTGTTCATAAAGAGTATTCGTATAAGTAATGGATGGTTTATCGGAAAGGCCATACCCTAATAAATCTAAAGTAAAAATTTCATGTTCATTGGTTAAATTATTGATTAGACGGTGGAATTCATAACCAGAACTTCCCACTGTTAAATCATGAATAAAAAGAAGTGGTGTGCCTTTTCCTTTTTTGTCATATTTTATTTTACCAAAACGCCATTTATAATAATTGTTTTCAGAGCAAGTTAATATATTTTCAGATGTATAGAGAAAATGTTGTACTCTATTGATTATATAAATGGAAATGATGGAGGAAGCGGATAAGATACTGGCTGCTATTATTTTCTTTTTCATAGGATACCTCCGATTTAAAAGTAGTAGTATTTATTTATATTATATACATAATTTCATTGAATTACAAATAAAAACCTTTCCTTATGGAAAAAATTAGTATATATTAGAGTAATACGATGATAGTAGAAAAGATACCTGTCAATCATGTTTTTGTTAATGATCAATTATAATAGGTTATGATAATCTGGAAAGGTGAACGTGCGTTATGAATAAAAATTATTTTTCACTCTTAGATGCTATTGAAAGAGAACGTCGTAGAATAGCAAAGGATTTACACGATATTTCTTTACAAAATCTTTCCCATTTAATACATAAGATCGAATTGAGTTCTCTCTATATAGATAGGGATCCTGTGCAGGCAAAGTTGGAATTGGCCACTGCTGAAAAGGAGTTACGTCATGTGATTGATGATATGCGTACGATAGTTTATAATTTGCATCCGATTACTTTAGATGATCTTGGTTTAAAAGTTACAATGGAAAGAATGATAGATACGATAAACAAAAATTACAAGTTTTCTATAAGATCTCATATCGAAGATGTTTCATGTGAAAATAGTGTTATTGCAGTCAGTATATTGAGATTGACCCAAGAGTGTTGTTATAATGCAGTGAAGCATTCTCATGGCACAGAAATATTTGTTTCTTTATCAACAGATAATGAGAAATATATCTTAAAGATTTCGGATAATGGTATTGGATTTAAAGAGAGTGATGGTGATGATACAGATTATCACTTTGGATTATCTATAATGAAAGAAAATATATTTTTGTTGAATGGAAAAATGTCAGTAGATTCTTCTAGAAAAGGAACTATCGTTGAAATTGAAATACCTTTCCAGTGTTAATGAAAAAATTATAGTGAAACGGTTAATAAAAAATAGATAAAGGAGAAGTCTGAAATCATGGCAGAAAATATTAAAGTAATGATTGCTGATGATCATATATTGATCCGCGAAGGAATCAAGCAGTTATTAGAATTTGATGGAACGATTCATGTCATTTCTGAAGCAGGAAATGGTATTGAATGTTTAGAAAAATTAGAAGTTTGTAATCCTGATATTCTTCTTTTGGATATTAATATGCCAGTGAAAAATGGTATTGAAGTTTTGAAAAAAATAAAAGAAGAAAAGATGAATGTAAAGGTTTTAATGCTAACCGTTCATAATGAAGTAGAGTATTTAATGACTGCTTTGGATTCAGGGGTAGACGGATATATTATGAAAGATGCTGAATCAAGTGAATTGAAAAAAGCAATTTCTATGATTATGAATAATAAACAGTATATACAACCAAGTTTAATTCCGGCTCTTAATTCTAGATTAGCAAATCGTGATGTTGAAAAAGATAAGCTTGAATCTTTGACTAAGCGTGAAAAGGAAGTATTGATACAAGTAGTAAATGGAATGTCAAATAAAGAAATAGCACTGAATTTAGATATTAGTGAAAGAACTGTTAAAAATCATATATCTAATATATTTAAAAAAATTAGAGTTTCAGATCGAACTCAAGCGGCAGTGTTTGCTATTAAAAACGATATCATAAAGGTCTAGAAAATTTATTCCCGCGTGCAACGAGCCAAGTGGCTGCTTGCAGACATTTGGCGACTGCCGCAAGGGTCAAATACCCCGCTGTTCTGTAGTACTGCAAGTTTGATACTCCATTGCTTGCAGCGGGGTATTTGATTGTTTCATAGAAATAATGTTTCACGTGAAACATTTACTAGTAAAAAATTCCATTCACAATATAATGTTTCACGTGAAACAAAAAAATACTAGATATTGTGAAATGAATCGTGAAACATTATTATAAGCCATAAAGTTAGATCGTGAAACATTTTTTTAGTTGATTTTCGTTATTTTTTTATGGATTATCAGTTAAAATCATGTTATAATCGTTTACAGACATAAGAAATATGGATAGTTTATTTGTAATTATCTGATAAGAAATCGGAGAAAAAATATGGGAAGAACAATTGCAGTTGCAAATCAAAAAGGTGGAGTTGGTAAAACAACAACATCTATCAATTTATCCGCATCGTTAGCAGCAAAAGGAAAAAAGGTATTAGTCATTGATATTGATCCACAGGGAAATACCACCAGTGGTTTTGGAATTGAAAAAAATGAATTAGATAATACCATTTATGAATTAATATTAAATGAATGTTCTATCGAAGAGTGCATTTTAAAAGATGTGATTCAAGGAGTATCTATGATTCCTTCAAATGTAAATCTTGCGGCTGCAGAAATTGAATTAATCGGTATAGATAAGAAGGAATACATATTAAAAAATGAAGTAGACTGGATAAAGGATAGATACGATTTTATAATTATTGATTGCCCGCCATCTCTCAGCCAATTAACAATCAATGCAATGACAACAGCAGATACAGTTCTTGTCCCAATCCAATGTGAATATTATGCTTTGGAAGGTTTAAGCCAATTAATCCATACTGTGAATCTTGTAAAAGAAAGATTAAATCCTGACTTAGATATGGAAGGTGTTGTATTCACAATGTATGATTCCAGAACAAATCTTTCTATGCAAGTAGTAGAAAATGTTAAAAGCCATTTAAACCAAAATGTTTATAATACAGTAATACCAAGAAATATCCGGTTGGCTGAAGCACCAAGTTATGGTACGCCAATTAATTTATATGATCCAAAGTCAGCAGGGGCGGAAGCATATATGTTATTAGCTGATGAAGTGATTAAAAATAAAAAATTTTCTTAAACGTGGAAATTGAAAATATTCAATGAGAATATAATAGAAAGGGTATAGGAATTATGGCGGCTAGGGGTTTAGGAAAAGGGTTGGATATATTGATTCCAAGTGTACAGACAGACACAAAAGTAAAAAATACTGTTGATAAAGCAGCAACAGAAAACGATGCAGAAACAATTATTAAAATTACAAAAATAGAACCAAACCGCGAACAGCCGAGAAAAAATTTCGATGAGGATGCATTACAAGAGTTAGCAGATTCTATTAAGCAGTTTGGTCTTTTACAACCTATTCTCGTACAAGATAGAAAAACTTATTATGAGATTATTGCTGGTGAACGGCGTTGGCGTGCTGCCAAACTTGCAGGACTAAAAGAAGTCCCAGTTATAATTCGTGATTATACGGAACAGGAAATTGTTGAAATATCTTTAATTGAAAATATCCAAAGAGAAGATTTAAATCCGATAGAAGAAGCACTCGCTTATAAGAGACTTTTGACAGAGTTTAACTTAAAACAAGATGAAGTCGCGGAAAGAGTATCTAAGAGCAGAACAGCAGTCACAAATTCTATGCGTTTGTTGAAATTATGTGATGAAGTACAACAGATGATTATAGATGATATGATTTCAACTGGACATGCCAGAGCTTTGATTACGATTGAAGACCCGGAAGAACAATATGCAATTGCGCAGAGAGTCTTCGATGAAAAGATGAGTGTCCGTGATATTGAAAAATTAGTGAAGAATTTGAACAAACCTGAAAAAGTAAAAAAAGAAATCATAGAAGACAAAGCTTTAGATGTGATTTATCAGGATATTGAAGAAAAGCTAAAACAGACACTTGGAACAAAAGTAGCCATTGCTTCAAAAGGAAATGGTTCAGGTAAAATTGAAATTGAATTTTATTCCCATGATGATCTAGACAAAATTATAGAATTACTAAATAGAAAGTAGAAGTTTTTTAAATTATCTTATAGATGCCAGACATACAAAGGAGCATAAGAATGAATTATGATTTACTAAAGAATATTGGATTAGGCTGGCTGGATATTACCTATATTTTCATTGGTATATTGGCTATCATCCTTATTTTATTAATCCTAATTATTATACAGGCAGTAAAGTTAAGAAAATTAACAAATAAATATAAAAAATTTATGTTAGGGAAAAATGCGAAAAATTTAGAAACAGATATTGTTGGTTTATATGAAGATAATAAATTTATCAAAGTTTCTCTTGAAAAAAATAAAAAAGATATTCATACTTTATATAGAAGACTTGAAAGTACATTCCAAAAAATTGGAATTATTAAATATGATGCTTTTAGTCAAATGGGAGGTCAACTGAGTTTTTGTCTTGCCCTTTTAGATGAGAACAACAACGGCTTTATCTTAAATTCTGTACATAGTGCAGAAGGATGTTATTCTTATACAAAAGAAATCAAAGAAGGAGACTGTAATATTTCTTTGGGTGATGAAGAAAGAAAAGCATTAGAAATGGCAATGGGCAACAATGAAATCATATGAATGGTTGGTAGAAACGTATGATAAAGAAAATATGTAAGATTGAAGATTTAACAGGTCAAGAACGCTTAGCAAATAATGTAATGTCTAGTGATTATAATGTATTGCTATCCGAAGGGACTCTGTTAAGAAAAGAATATATTGAAAAGTTAAGAGAATTAAATATTAAGGAAGTTTATATCTGGGATGAAAAAGATGCCGAATCGGTTGCTATTCTAAAAGAAAATTTGGAGAGAAATTTTAAGTCCAAGGTAAAAGATATTTTAGAAAAACATACTTACTGTCATAATGAAGAATTAATTGAATTAAGTCAGACAGCAGATCATATTATTACGAATATTCTGGAAGAGGAAGAAGTTGTCGATAAAATATATGACATTAGGGAAAGAAGTTCTGATATTTATGAACATTCTATTAGTATATGCAGTTTGGCAACAGTCGTTGCGCTGCGTATGGAGCTTTCACAAGAATTAGTACATGATATTGGCGTTGGCTGTCTATTACATGATTTAGGTTTACGATATCTGACAACAGATTATACGAACTGTAATCTTGAAGAAATGCCGGAACTAGAATGCTCAGAATATAAAAAGCATCCTGTTTACGGATATTCTGCTTTGCAAAGTGAAAATTGGATTTCCAATATTAGTAAAAATATGATATTATATCATCATGAAAGAATTGACGGATCCGGTTATCCGTTGAAAGCAACGGACATACCATTGGAATGCCGTATCATTCAAGTGTGTGATGCATTTGATGAGATGATATGTGGCATCGGATGTGAAAGAGTTAAAGTATATGAAGCAGTAGAATATTTAAAAAACTTTAAAAATATTAAATTTGATGGTAGAATAGTAGAGGTGTTTCTGGAATTTACCGCGGTTTATCCTGCCGGCACTTATGTGAAAACAAATGAAGGGGAAATTGGTATTGTAATGCGCCAGAATAAACAATTTCCAGGCAGGCCAGTTATCCGTGTTGTAAAGGATAAAGAGGGTAATCCGGTAAATGTTATAAAGGACTTGTTAGTTGTTAACAATATTTATATTAAAGAAGTAATTGGCTAAAAGAAAAGTGGAGGATTTGTTAGGATATGATAGATATAAAATTATTAAGAGAAAATCCTGATATTGTCAAAGAAAATATGAAAAAGAAATTTCAGGATACTAAGTTAGTCTTGGTAGATGAAGTCATAGAATTAGATGCCAAAGTAAGAAAGGCACAGCAGGAAGCTGATGAGATCCGTGCAAACAAAAATAAAATTTCAAAAGAAATTGGCTCTTTAATGTCACAAGGAAAGAAAGAAGAAGCAGAAGCAAAAAAAGCAGAAGTATCTGCCAATGCGGAGCGGCTTTCACAGTTAACAGAAGAAGAAAACGAACTCCGGGAAAAAATTAAGAAAAATATGATGTTAATCCCTAATATCATAGACCCATCTGTTCCTATTGGTAAAGATGATTCCGAAAATGTTGAAATCCAGAAATATGGAGAGCCGATTGTACCGGATTTCGAGATTCCTTATCATACAGAGATCATGGAAAAATTTAATGGGATTGATATGGATGCTGCCGGAAGAGTTGCCGGAAATGGTTTCTATTACTTGATGGGAGATATTGCGAGATTGCATTCGGCTGTTATTTCTTATGCAAGAGATTTTATGATAGACAGAGGATTTACTTATTGTGTCCCTCCTTTTATGATTCGGAGCGCAGTTGTTGACGGCGTCATGAGTTTTGCTGAAATGGATGCTATGATGTATAAAATTGAAGGAGAAGATTTATACTTAATTGGTACTTCAGAACATTCCATGATTGGTAAATTTATTGATACTATTATTCCGGAAGAGAATTTGCCACAAACGCTGACAAGCTATTCTCCTTGTTTTAGAAAGGAAAAAGGAGCGCACGGCATTGAAGAACGTGGCGTATATCGTATCCATCAATTTGAAAAACAGGAAATGATTGTTGTATGTAAACCGGAAGAATCACCAATATGGTTTGACAAACTATGGCAAAATACGGTAGACTTATTCCGTAGCCTTGATATACCTGTCCGTACGATCGAATGTTGTTCCGGTGATCTTGCTGATCTGAAAGTGAAATCATATGACGTAGAAGCATGGTCTCCTAGACAGAAAAAATATTTTGAAGTTGGAAGCTGCTCTAATCTTGGAGATGCACAGGCGAGAAGGTTAAAAATACGTGTGAACAGTAAAGAAGGAAAATATTTTGCCCATACTTTGAATAACACGGTTGTAGCGCCGCCAAGAATGTTAATTGCATTTTTAGAGAATAATTTATGTGAAGATGGATCTGTCCGTATACCGGAAGCGCTTCGTCCTTATATGGGCGGAAAAACAGAATTAAAAATTTAGTTTGCATTTCTTGAAAAATGGAATATAATAAGAGATATAGGAGGTGAAATCTTTGCATAAATATATGCGGGCTATCGGTTTTAGCAGACTGATAGATAGACGGGAACAGCAGAAACTGATTACAAATATTATTTTAAGCGCTAAACATCGTTCCTATACGTCTAATGGTGAAGATACCATACTTGCTGAGTTTTGTGAAGATTTTGCTGATAATTTGGGTGTTTCCGTATGTGGAGAATTTGATGCGGAAGATAAATTCACATATGATTATTTTTATCCTTATTTGAGAGGCAAGGGAGTTAGTTCTTACGAAGATGTTTCTGTAGAACGTCATGCGGAAAAAGAATCTTATGCCGGTATATGTGATGATATCAAAGTAGGGGTCAGCTTAATTTTTTATTTGCAGAATATGATCCCTTATGTGAAAGCACAATACATGAATTTGCTTCCAATCAAAGGGACAACGCTTACTTTATCTGCTCTTTCTATTAAAGGGAATATTATCCTTCCGATTACAAAGAATGAAAGAGAAGTGCAGAGAGTGAAAAAGGCATCTCATAATCGGAATCAGTTGATCGCTGCAGCAAGGCAGGGAGATGAAGATGCTATAGAGAGCCTTACTTTAGAAGATATGGATACCTATACATCTATTTCTAAGAAGATATTGAAAGAAGATGTATTTAGTCTTGTAGATACCTACTTTATGCCCTATGGAGTAGAGTGCGACCAATATTCTGTTCTTGGAGAGATTTTGGAATATACTGTTACGAAGAATAAGATGACAGGAGAACAGATTTATCTGATGAAGATAAGTTGCAATGATTTACAATTTGATTTAGCTATTAATACTATTGATCTATATGGGGAACCTCAAATAGGCCGTAGGTTTAAAGGTATCATCTGGATGCAAGGATATATCAATTATCCGGTTGCATAGCAGAAAGAAAATCTAAAAGCAGATTTTCAATATGTTCTCGTAGCTCAGCTGGATAGAGCACTCGCCTCCTAAGCGAGGGGTCGGAGGTTCAAATCCTCTCGGGAACGTCATTAAGGGTGTAAATTCCTTTTGGAATTACACCCTTAATTTTTTAAAAAGAACCAGGTATATTTCCAAATAGGAATCATATATATAATGGACAAGAATGGAAGATTTTTATGAATTATATAATATTTGATTTGGAATGGAATCAAAGCAGTACAGGAAAAGAAGAAATATGTAAAATACTTCCTTTTGAGATTATCGAAATCGGCGCGATTAAGCTGGATGATAAGCGTGAAAAAATTGGCGAATTTAGCGAATTGATAAAACCGCAGATTTATCATGAGATGCATCATTTCACAAAAAATCTTATTCATTTACAGATGGAACAGCTTGAGAAAGGTAAATTTTTTCCGGAAGTCATGAAAACATTTCGGGATTGGTGGGAAGAAGATTTTCTATTCTGTACATGGGGACCATTAGATTTGACAGAATTGCAGAGAAATATCCGTTATTATCAAATGGAGCCTATTGCGGACAGGCCTTTTAAATTTTTGGATATCCAAAAGCTTTTTAGTATTGCTTATGAAGATAGAAAATCCAGAAGATCCTTGGAATATGCCATTGATTTTTTGCAAATCGAAAAAGATATCCCTTTTCATAGGGCATTTAGCGATGCATACTATACAGCTAAGATATTTAGTAAATTAGATGAAAAAGTTTTGCACAATTATTCTTTTGATGTTTTTCATATTCCAGAGGACAAAGAAAAAGAAATCAATGTTTTTTTTGATCAGATACCAGAAGAATCCTATGCAAAATATATTTCAAGAGGGTTTGATGATAAAATAGAGGCTATGAATGATAAAAATATCATCAGCACCAAATGCCATATATGCCAGAAAAATTTGCGAAAGAAAATACGTTGGTTTACACCAAATGGAAAACATTATTATAGCGTATCTTATTGTGATAAACATGGTTACATGAAATCTAAGATACGCATTCGTAAAGCAGAAAATGAACAAGTATATGTAGTAAAAACTTCTAAGTTCATTTCCGAAGAGGACATAAAAAATATTTATGCAAAACAAGAAAGGGCTAGAAAGCAACGAAAGGAAAAAAGAATGACTAAAAATCAAAGTCATCCAAATTAGAACGGGCACGCTCTTTCCGGCGTTTCTTCCTTTCTACACGGTTCTGCCTGCGTCTTGCATTATTTTTATTGACAATGACAGCATGGACGATGAATATAAAGATAATGGCCGCTCCGAAAATAAGAATCCCGGAAAGCACTTTTTTGATATTGATAAATATAGTGTCTTCTTCGTTAGTCGTAGAATTGATTCGCTCTCCATCAATATTGGCAGATTGAGAAGGATCTGTATTAAATTCAAAAGTTGATTCCGTATATTCAGCGAGATTTACATAAGCGCTGCCCACGTAAGTGCCATTATACGTATAATTGATTTCGGCAACATGATCGTCACCTACAATACTGTAATCAATTGTAGAATCTAAATTTGAGAAGCCTGCCATATTAGGGACAATGACATAACTATCTTTATCAATGGATAAAATAGGCTTAGAACTTCCGAAAATATCATTATCCGCTTGAAAGAAGTTGATATTATCAATATTGAATTTCTCTTCATTTTCGGATACATTTAAAACTTGGAAATTCTGAAAACCGTAGTCAAATAATTCTGCTGTATCCGTAAATTGGTCAGGTGATTCTTCTTTGAGGACAACACAGATAAGCTTCATACCGTTTTGTTCTGCACAAGTCACAAGTGTTTGTCTTGATTGATCAGTGTATCCGGTTTTTCCGCCGAGTATGCCATCATAAGGGATTTCACCGTTAATTAATTTATGTTTATTCAATTTATAAAAGTCATCTGGCTGTGTTGCAGAAGGCTCAAAATGATAGCGTGAAGTATTGCTGATCTTACATAGCATCTCATTTTGGAAAAAAGCTTTGGAGATCATGGCAAGATCATAGGAAGTTGTATAATGATCTGGATCGTGGAGACCATTTGTATTTGTAAAATGGGAATTGGTGCATCCAAGTTCCTTTGCCCTTGTATTCATCAGTGCAATAAAATCATCAATAGAGCCACTAGTATATTCCGCAGCAGCATTAGCGACTTCATTTGCAGAACCTACCATAATACCATAGAGACATTCTTCTAAAGTAATAGCCTCTCCTTCATCCATTCCCATGTTGGAGCCATCTCCCGGAACGGTAAAGACGGCTTCATGGCTAAAGGAAACCATATCATCTAAATCCCCATTTTCTAAGGCGATAAGAGTGGTTAAGATTTTTGTTGTGCTTGCAGGGTATAGTTTCTCATGGATATTCTTGGCATAAAGAATAACCCCAGTGTTAGCATCCATTAGAATTGCGGATTGTGCACTGATTTTTGGCCCTATCGGCCAGTTGTCTATTTGATTGGACTGTATCGGAAGTTGTTTTCTTTCTTCTGCTTCCGCTGCTAATTCTTCTAGAGTCGCATAAGCAGTTAAACTGTAATTGTGAAATAGAAAGAAAATCAGAAAAACAGTAAGTAAAAAAAGTGTTGGAACTCTTTTTCTATAGGTGAAAAACATAGAACATTCAAACCTTTCTATTAGAAAAACAATACGGTTAGCTCGAAAAATATACTTTACTATCATACACTATTTTCTTTCAAAACAAAATGATTTTAATAGAAAATTTTATGACAATTTTTTTAAAGATAATGTAACATGAAATGGCGGTTGAAATTTAGATAAAAAATGGAGGGAATTTATGAGATTACGCAATGTTGCCGGCTCAAGAGAGGCAATTGCAATGAGCAGGTTTGTAGTGCAAGATCCAAAAATAAGAAAAGGGAATTGGAAAGATCTTTTCGGAAATCAACATCCGATCCATATTGAAATCGGCATGGGAAAAGGACGTTTTCTTATGGATATGGCCAAAATCCACCCGGAAATTAATTATATTGGCATCGAAAAATATTCCAGTGTCTTAATCCGTGGCATCCAGAAAATGGAAAGTGAAGAACTGCCTAATTTATATTTTATCCGTACGGATGCAGAAGAAATTACGGAGATCTTCGGGAAAGAAGAAATAGATAGAATCTATCTAAATTTCTCTGATCCATGGCCAAAAGACAGGCATGCGAAAAGAAGGCTTCCTTCCCATGAATTTTTGGATAGATATCGACAAATACTATCGAAAGATGGAAGATTAGAATTTAAAACAGACAATCAAGATCTGTTTTCGTTTGCTTTGCAACAATTAGAGCCTGCCGGATGGAAAATTGAACAAATGACTTACGATCTTCATCATGATAAAGCAATGATGGAAGGAAATGTGATGACGGAATATGAAGAAAGATTTTCTATGAAAGGAAATCCTATTTGTAAATATATTATAACGATGAGTTAAAATGAATAATGGACGATTGCGAAACTAAGTTTTGGCAACTGCACATTATGCAAAATAAACAAATCGTCACAGGGTCGCTTTCGCTACATTGGCACTCGTAGCGTCACATAAGACGCTAAAATACAGCGTCTAAGTGCCGACGGCGCCAAAGTCCCCTGCTCGTGATCTTGTCTATTTTGCATAATTAGGTTTTGGAAAATAGGAGTTTCGCAATCATCTAATAAAACTAATAAAAGAGAAAGGAGAAACGATATGGAGTACAAATTTACAGCACAAAATTTTGAGATGGAGGTAATTGGCAGTGACATGCCGGTATTCGTTGATTTCTATGCGGATTGGTGCGGGCCATGTAAAATGATGGCGCCTATAGTGGAGAAGCTTGCGGAAAAATACGAAGGGAAAATGAAAGTAGGCAAATGTAATATAGACGAGGAGAATCAGCTTGCTGTCAGATATAATGTTATGTCGATCCCTACCATGATCATTTTTAGCAAAGGTGAAAAAAAAGAGGTCATAGTTGGGGCAACATCGCAGAATGATTTAGAAAGTATCATAGAAAAATTTATATAAGTGTCAATTTTAAAGAAAACAGAACTAAATTTTCTTTAAAAGTAACGCTTCGGTGACGATTCATACAATAAAATAGATGTGTAAAAGGGGATTATTTATATCGGGAGAGAAAATATCCGTTACAAATAAATTTCTACATCATATTTTGCGGATATCAGAGAAGATTTATAAGATACAGTGGCAGAAACATTCTTTTCTTTCCTGGCAGTTGAAAGGGAGTGTCACAAGTGCTCTCTTTTAACTGTCCCATGGATAATAGCTCACTACTTTATTTCCCCCCATACATAGAAGAAAAGCCTTGAAGATAAGTAACAACAACCTTCAAGGCTTTTCTAATGCATCGGGGTGACGTGATTCGAACACGCGGCCTCTACGTCCCGAACGTAGCGCTCTACCAAACTGAGCCACACCCCGATATTCATACGACAATTAAGATAATACAATACTTTATAGATATTTGTCAATATTTCAATGAAAAAAATATGATTGTATTTGAAAAGATTTATAGATATACTAATAAAGTGAGCAAAATATCACTAGAAAAGTAAGATTTAGGAAGGAATATCCAGATTATGATCATAAAAAATAAAAAAAACAATGTGGGAACCGACAAGAAATTAGCCAGCCAGATCGAAAAAATATTAAAAAAGCTGACATTAGAGGAAAAAATATCTATGATCCATGCAGCAGGCCTATTTAGAACAGGAGCAGTGGAGAGATTGGATATTCCGTCATTAAAGTGTTCTGATGGTCCGATGGGAGTACGTTGTGAATTCCACAATGAACGGTGGATCCCGATTGGAAACCATGATGATCTTGTAACATATCTTCCAAGCAATAGCGCATTAGCATCTTCCTGGAACGAAGAACTTGCTTACCAATCAGGAAAAGTCCTTGGTGAAGAAGCAAGGGGACGGGGAAAGGATGTTATTTTGGCGCCTGGGATTAATATAAAAAGAGATCCTTTGTGCGGAAGAAATTTTGAATATATGAGCGAAGACCCCAAATTAACGGCGACGCTTGCAGTGCCATTTATTAAAGGTGTGCAAGAAAATGATGTGGCGGCATGTGTGAAACATTTTGCATGTAATGTACAGGAAACGGATCGTTTAATGGTAGATACGATTGTTGATGAGCGGACGTTATATGAGATTTACTTGCCAGCATTCCGGGCAGCCGTACAGGAAGGCGGCTCATACTCTTTGATGGGAGCATATAATAAGATTAACGGGACACATTGTTGTGAGAACAAGAGATTGTTAGATTCGATTCTGAGAAAGGAATGGGGATATGATGGCACTGTCATCAGTGACTGGGGCGCTATTCATAAAACGAAAGAAGCGGCAGCGGTCACAATAGATGTTGAGATGTCTGTATTCCCTGATTTTGATGATTATAAATTTGCAAACCCATTAAAAGAAGCAATTGAAAAGGGCGAAGTGCCGATATCTGTTGTGGATGGTAAGGTGCGCAATATTCTCAGGATGATGTTTCGGTTGAAAATGATTGGCAAATATAAAAATATGAGAAAGACTGGAACATATAATGCCCCTGCCCATCGGGAAATAGTATTGAAAACAGCCGAAGAATCCATGATATTATTGAAAAATGATAACAACAAATTGCCACTGGATAAGAAAAAAGTAAAGAAAATAGCCGTAATCGGGCGAAACGCTGTAAAAATCCATTCGGATGGCGGTGGCAGCGCAGAGATTAAGGCTTTGTATGAGATTTCTCCTTTAATGGGCATTAAGACATATTTGGGAGGCAATGTAGACATTATTTATGCTCCCGGGTACTATGTACCAGAAGATCCAAAAACATTTGAGCATAACTGGCAAGAGAAGAGCCTGGATGAATTAGAAGGCACAGATATTGGTATGGCGGTTAGAAAAGAAGAGACGCCAGATGACATCGAAGCAACGAAAAAAGAAGAAATGAAACTCAAAGAGGAACAAGAAAAAGAAAGAGAGCTTGTGCATGAGAAGAATAGGAAATTATTAGCAGAAGCGGCAGCAGCGGCTAAAGAAGCCGATGAAGTTATTTTTGTCGGTGGCCTGAATCATAATTTTGATAGCGAAGGCATTGACAGACAAAACATGGAGCTTCCTTATGAACAGGATCTGTTAATTGAAGAACTTTTGAGAGTAAGGAAAGACATGATCATAACTTTCATTGGCGGGTCTCCGGTAGAAATGCCTTGGAGAGGGAAAGCAGAGACAATCTTATGGAGTTATTATGCCGGCATGGAGACAGGCAATGCTTTAGCAAAAATTATTTTTGGGGAAGTCAATCCTTCCGGTAAATTGGCAGAGACTTTTCCTGCAAAATATGAAGATTGTGCAACTGCCAGAAACGGACAATCCGGTATCCCTGGGAAAATAACTTTATCGGAAGGCTTATACTATGGCTATCGTTATTTTGATAGAGAAAGGATCGCGCCCGCATTTTGTTTTGGACATGGTTTGTCTTATACTAATTTTGTATATAGTAATCTGGTAATGAAACAGGAGAAAGAAGGAAATAAGATTGTTAAGATTTCTTTTAACGTGAAAAATACTGGAAAAAGAGCCGGTGCGGAAGTAGCACAGGTATATATTGCGCCAATTTCACCAAAGGTCGGTCGCCCGGTCAAAGAATTAAAGGCATATCAGAAAATTAACTTACAACCTGGTAAGACAGGAAAAATAACATTGACTTTGATAGCAAAGGACTTTGCTTATTTCGATGTTGATCTTCATGATTTCATTGCGGATGCAGGAGATTATGAGATCTTAGTTGGCTCTTCCTGTCAGGATATCCGTTTGAAAGGATTGTGTACACTGTCGTAACAGAATTGATAATAACCAAAACCAGGTAAAATTGACATAGTATGGACTGATTTGTATCGAATAAATTCATTCTTTTTGTATATTCTAAATTTTGTGCAATGGAACTGAAATTAGAAAGTGAAAGGAATGAAAATTATGGATTATAATCAATTGACTTTTGGTTATGGATTTGGGTTTATAGGCGATAGTATAGGAAACGGCATGGCAATAGATCGTTATGCCAATATGTCAGATGATGAGAAAAGAGAATATATAGAAAGACATCGGAGCAGATTGTCAGAACATGAATTGGAGAAATTAACGGCTTCTTTGAATCATGAAGAAGATGAGAATCCTGATTTCAAAGATCCGACATCATTATTCCGGGGGCCAAGCATCGGTTAGTTACAACATGCTTGTATATTGTATTGTGAGAAAGGATAAGCTTGAAAATGGATGTGCAGATACAGTTACCAGAGAAGGTGCGCTACATTATAGAGACAATTCAGGCAGCAGGCCACCAGGCATATGCGGTTGGCGGCTGTATCAGGGATTCCATTTTAGGTAAAGAACCTGATGATTGGGATATAACGACTTCCGCAAAACCAGGGGAAATAAAAAAACTTTTCCGAAGGACGATTGATACCGGCATACAGCATGGGACCGTCACGATTATGATTGACCGGGAAGGTTTTGAAGTCACAACCTATCGCATTGATGGGAAATATGAAGATAGCCGTCATCCGAAAGACATCACATTTACAGCGGATCTGAAAGAAGACTTACGGCGCAGGGATTTTACTATCAATGCGATGGCATATAATGAACAAGAAGGCATAATTGATATTTTCGATGGAATAGGTGATATCGGGCGAGGCATGATCCGCTGCGTTGGTAATGCAAAAGAACGTTTTGAGGAAGATGCGCTGCGTATGATGCGGGCAGTACGTTTTTGTGCACAATTAGGCTACATCATGGAAGAGGGAACGAAAGAAGCGATAAAAGAACTTGCGCCAATGCTACAGAAGATTAGCGCAGAGCGGATACAGGTTGAATTAGTGAAACTGCTTGTCTCAGATCATCCTGATTATCTAAGAATCGCATATGAAACAGGGATTACGGCACAAGTACTGCCTGAGTTTGATATCTGTATGCAGGCGAAACAGAATAATCTACACCATTGTTATCATGTGGGAGAGCATATTTTACATACGCTACCTTATGTAGAGGCAGATAAGATATTACGCCTGACAATGCTTTTTCATGATATTGGGAAACCGCAGACAATGACAATTGATGAAGAGGGCATTACCCACAATCATGGACATGCGGCATTGGGAGAAGAAATTACTGTTCAAATATTAAGAAGATTAAAATTTGATAACGATACAATAGACCGGGTCAGGAAATTGGTAAGATATCATGATCAAAAAATAGATTCTACGGCAAAAGGCGTACGCCGTGCAGTCAATAGAATAGGAGAAGATCTTTTTCCATTGCTGTTGCGTGTAAAATATGCTGATGTCATGGCACAGAGCGATTACCAAAGGAGCGATAAATTACATGAACTGGAAACGCTGCAAAAAATATATGATGAAATAGTAGAGAGGCAGGAATGTCTTTCTTTAAAAGATTTAGCAGTGAACGGAAGGGATTTGATTGCAGCGGGCATGGAGCCAGGCAAGGAAATTGGAGCAGCGCTTCAGACATTATTAGATGATGTTTTGGAGAATCCGGGTCATAACCAGAAAGAATATTTGCTTTCTCTTTTATCTTTGTAAGATTAACCGACAAAAAAATCATACTTTTCCATACTTTCTCATAAGATAGGATAGATGAGGAACGGAAAATTCACGCTGTGAATTATCTAGTATGGGAGGTATTTTCGTGAATGACAGGGCTGTCAGTTTGTTTGATAACTATGAAATAGAAGTGAAACGCACTTGGAAAGGCAGAGGGGCGATTTTATGTGAGTCGGATAAGGGGTTACTCATTTTAAAAGAATATAATGGTCCCATGAATAAGATTTATTTTCAAGATTCCTTATTAAAACATGTTAAGGAAGCAGGATTTTTGCTCGCAGAGTCTATCTTAAAGACGAAAGAGGAAGAATTGATCGTCTATGACCAGGATAGGGTTCCTTATGTTGTGAAAAGTTATTTTGAAGGGAAGGAATGTAACAACAGAGAGATCGAGGAATGCAGGAATGCTGTCCGCACGCTTGCGAAGCTACATAACTGTTCAGATTTATCGGAGTGGGAAGATTTAGCGTGCCAACCGATCTTCCATATTGAGAAAGAGTATGAAAAACATAATAAAGAATTGAAAAAAGTCCGTCGTTTTCTACGGGATAAAAGCCAAAAGACTGCTTTTGAGATTTATCTGCTGGAACATTATGATTATTTTTTTGATACTGCGTTGCAAGTAACGGGAGAAATGCGTTATTATATATATGATGAGAAAAATAAAAAAATGGAAGATTTTCCGAAATTTTCTATTGTATGTCATGGAGATTATCAGTATCATAATATTATACAGACAGCAGGCGGCATGGCACTGATTAATTTTGAGAAGTGCATGCGGGATAATCCGGTCAGGGATTTATACCTTTTCATGCGAAAGCTGTTAGAGAAAAATAACTGGTCCCAGACATTGGGGGATTCGCTGCTCCATGCTTATGATGAAGAGAGAACGATATCGGAAGAAGATTATATGCATCTGTATTACCGGTTTGCATATCCCGAGAAGTTCTGGAAAATTGTCAATTTCTACTATAATTCGGGAAAAGCATGGATTCCCGGGCGTAACATGGAAAAATTTGAGAAGCTGCTGATGCAGGAAAAAGCAAAACAAGAATTTCTAGAATCTATTTTTAAAAAATAATCTAAAAATATCTTCTAGAAGTGATGTTATATGGGTGGGGAATGAAAAGAAAGGCGTGGTCTTTAAAATGAATGTAATGTACAAGAGATTATCAATCATTGTAACGGCACTTATGATATTGGGATTGGCAATTACCGGTTGTACTTCTCAGGCAAGCAATATAGGTCTTGCCAGGGAAGACGACCGCAATACCATAGGTACGGACTTCGTTGTGGCTGAAGTCGGAAGCTATGACTCCGCAGATACCGCAGTAATCGTATCTATAGATTATAATGCCAGCAATATTACTTTTATGAATATCAAAACCGGGAAGCAATATACGTTATCGTATGACGGGACAACCTACGTAAAAGACAAATATGAAGGCCCTATGTCAATGTCACAGATTCGAGAAGGCGATATTGTAGACGTTACTTTCCTAAAAAGCAAAAAAAGGCTTGCGAGCGTACAGTTATCGCCGAGTTCTTGGGTATATGATAACGTGGGGAATTATGACTTAGGTGGCATCAATAAAACTGCCACAATCGGTTCTAATACATATTCACTCCCTGATGAAGTGGTGGTTTTGTCAGAGGGTAAGAGAACCGAAGTAATGGAAGTTATCAATAAGGATGTATTGACGGTCAGCGGCATAGACCATACGATATATAGCATAAATGTCCAAAGAGGCCACGGATATTTGCGTCTTTCCAATGAGCAGGCGCTAGTCGGTGGCTGGATTGAAGTAGGAAATGCAGTTGTGCAGCAGATTACAGATGATATGCTTTTAGCGGTACCGGAGGGAAGCTACCAAGTATTGTTATCTAGTGATAATGCGCGTTGTGTCAAAGAAGTTACGATCGAAAGAAATAAAGAAGTTGTATTGGATGTGAGCGATCTTGAAATCATACAGGAGAAGAAGGGAAAGATTCTGATCTCTGTAGATCCGTCTGATGCAACAGTGATAGTGGATGGAGAAATTATTGATATTAGTGAAGAAGTAGAATTAGATTATGGCATCCATCAAATCCGACTGGAAGCGGAAGGGTACCAGACTATGACGAAATACATTCAGGTCGGTTCTGAATATGCCAGTATCAGTTTTATCATGGAAGAAGGAGAAACAGAAGAGAACAGCGTCAGTGATAATAACAGTATAGACGATATAGCAAATGCAGTAACGGACAACAGAGTATATATTGATGCACCACATAATGTGGAAGTATATCTGGATGGCAATTATGTAGGGGTTTCTCCGGTTAATTTCACAAAAGTGACTGGAGACCATACAATAACACTGAGCAAATCCGGTTATGTGTCTAAGAGTTATACGATTTATCTTTATAATGACGGACAGGATATTACTTATTCATTCTCGGATTTAGAGCCGGAATATGACGAAGTAGCCAACGGGAATAACAAGAAGACTTCAAGTAATAGCACATCCCAGAACAAGACCGGAATTGTTTTATTCTCTGTAAGCCCAGCCGGAGCGACAGTGAGAGTGGACGATCGGGTCATTAATGTGAACAATGAAATAGAGCTTCCTTACGGTACACATTATATTTCTATCAAAGCTGATGGGTATCAAACGAAAGAAGAAAGCTTTATCGTCAGATCGGGATATGCTGAGAGAAGGTATACTTTGGAGAAACAGGAAACTGTTAGTGGCAATGATATTCCTAATATAGTAACCAATAATAAAATTTTTGTGAATGCGCCTCAGGGCGTCACAGTACAAGTGGATGGTAATTATGTAGGGACTTCCCCGATTAGTTTTACAAAAGTGACCGGACAGCATACGATTACTCTCAGTAAAGTGGGATATCAGACTATGAGTTATAAAATATACTTATATAATGATGGACGGGATACGGATTTCTCATTTGACGAACTGATCAAAGAAGAGGGTAATACAGATCCGCCAAGCGATTCAAAACCTTCGATCAGCTCGGGCAGTACAGAGAATCCAAAACCACCTGCCGGCTCAGAAGGCACAGAGAAGCCGGAACCGTCTACCAGTTCAGGAGGCACGGAGAATCCAAAACCGCCTACGAGCTCAGGAGGCACGGAGAACCCGCAGCCGCCTACGAGCTCAGGAGGTACGGAGAACCTGCAGCCGCCTACGAGCTCAGGAGGTACAGAAAACCCGGAACCGCCTACGAGCTCAGGAGGTACAGAAAACCCGGATATTTCTACCAGTTTGGAAAGTACGGAGAATCCTAAGCCGTCAGTAAGCTCCGACAGTACGCAAAATCCGGATGCTCCAACAAGTTCGGGTACGACGACGACACCGGATACCTCGACAAATCCAGGGAAGACGGTAGTGCCGGGTTCTTCGACAGGTGTGACAAATACAACGACTTCGACGAATATGGCAGGTATCCTGACAGCGACGAAATTAAAGTAATAAATCAGACAGCAGTGCATTCGGGTATATTTGAAAAATAGTATAAAATCTAAGCAATATAGTTATAATAACGTATATCGTATTTATGCGAAACCGCTTTACATAACATATAAAATATAGACAAAGTGATAAAAAACGCGCAAAATACGCCCAATATGGCATTTCCACTTGACAAGGGATGGAAAAACGATTATAACTAGACATAGATGTTTCATAAGAGAGACTTCTAAAGAAAATGCAAACTCATTGAAAGAGGAGGAGTTTAAAATGAACAAGACAGAGTTAGTAGCAGCTATGGCTGATCAGTCAGGATTATCCAAAAAAGATTCAGAGAAAGCATTAAAGGCATTTACAGACGTTGTTGCTGATGAATTGAAAAAAGGTGGAAAAGTACAGTTGGTTGGTTTTGGCACTTTTGAAGTTGCTGAGAGAGCGGCAAGAGAAGGTAGAAATCCTCAGACAGGCGCAGTTATGAAAATTGCAGCATCTAAAGCACCTAAGTTTAAAGCAGGTAAGGCTTTAAAAGATTCTATTAACTAATAAGCATTTTAGACGAATGAGAAAGGAACCTGTATATGCCTGGCATAGTACAGGTTTTTTCTTTGTTAAGAAGATTAAGGCATAAACCAGGAGGGAAAAGTTTTGAGGTTAGATAAATATTTAAAGGTATCCCGCCTTATTAAAAGGCGTACCGTAGCGAATGAAGCATGTGATGCAGGCAGAGTGCTTATCAATGATAAACCGGCAAAGGCATCTACGAATGTGAAAGTAGGAGATACGATTACCATCCAATTTGGCAATAAAGAAGTAAAGGTAGAAGTATTGGATGTTCAGGAGACAGTACGTAAAGAAGAAGCAAAAGAATTGTTCCGTTATCTGACATAATATGGTCACTTTTCGCATACATTTAACTGGAAGAGATTTTCAGGGAGGTATGTATGGAGGATTTAAACAATATTAATAAAAAGTCCCATAAGTTAATGCTTACCAATAGAAGGACATGTACTATCAGTGGCGTCAATGATGTGCTCTCTTTTGATGTGAATGAGATCCTATTGGAAACGGAGCAGGGAATGTTGATGATAAAGGGAACGGAACTTCATGTTAGCAGGTTATCTCTAGACAAAGGAGAAGTAGATATAGATGGCAGAATAGATAGCCTTACTTATTCAGAAACTGGCGGATATAGTGCTAAGGGAGAATCTTTATTGGCAAGATTGTTTAAGTAAAGGGAGAATTGCCGGATATATGAGTCAGGATATCATACAGGAAGTCACTTTTTTTCTGCATTCTATTTTCATGGGCGTAGTGATTACATTTGTCTATGATTGGCTTCTGATTCTTCGGAAATTGGTAAAGCATAGAGCCTTTTGGGTATCATTTGAAGATTTCTTTTTCTGGATTGCCTGTGGGATTGGTGTTTTCTATATGCTTTACCGGGAGAATAACGGTGTACTGCGATGGTTTACCGTATTAGGAGCCATGATTGGAATGTTGTGTTATAAGTTAATAATAAGCAGAATATTTATACATATTATGTCAACGGTTATATACAAGATAATGTGGTTCATATTTCATATGCTACTAATTGTGCTAAAACCGTTTAAATGGCTGATTTCAAGAATTATTAAGTTTGTAAAATTTTTGAAAAAGAAATTAAAAAAATGTCACAATTTCAT